>DAHWJK010000016.1:0-1835 GCA_027344185.1 Thiobacillus sp. | reverse complement strand
TGATCCTGCGGTCGGCGTGGCGTCCAGCGCCACGCCGACCGCAGCCATTTTCAAAGCACCTGTTCAATCATCCGGAAAACATCATGCGCCACACGATTATGCTTCTTCTCCTGCTGTGTTGCGGCCCGGCCCGGGCAGCCGCAGTGTCTCCCCCTTTGCCTACCACCCCCCTGCCGGCGGTTGCTGCCCATTTCGAAACCACGCACTGCGCGATTCCGTGCAAGAAGCCGGTATCGAGGCAATGGCATCTGCTGCGCGACGGCCAGACCATCGAGCTGCGCGGGGACGGCGCGCCCTTCAGCGAACTGTGGCGGCGTCTCGGCGACGGCCGCATCGACTATGTTTACGTCATGCACGACGAGCGCCGGGCCATCGAATATTCGCCGGTCGACCTGACGCTGATCGGACGCGAGCCCGACTGGGTGCGCATCGGCGCGCTCCTCTCGCCAGCCGATCTGGAACGCCTCAAGCGCGGGTCAGCGGGGCGCCACGCCGGTTTGGCAACCCGCCGCTACACCGGCACCCTGGGGTCCGCCAAAATCGATGTCGCGTGGATTCCCGATCTGGCCCTGCCGGCCCGGCTGCAGTACCGCTACCCCGACCAGACCGTCACCATCCGGCTGCTGCGCCGCCACGCAGGCGCGCCTCCTGTCGCGCCCACCACGGCGGCTACGCTGGCCGGATACCAGCTGGTCGATTACGCCGATATCGGCGACATGGAGGAGGATGCGCAGGCCCAGACATGGATACGCAAGGCCGCGGCCGCGCCCGGCCACCTGCACCAGGGGCACGGCCACTGAGCGGTACGGGAATCTCCCCGGGTCCTGGCGTCGTCGCCTTTGCAGTTCGAGCGGGAATCCCGCCGGTTCGAGGCCGCGTATTCCGGCGATCAGATCCGCTCGCAGGCGAGCGCCCGCACGACCACCTCATCCTGACGAAAAATGCGCTCAAGCTCCGTGCGGTACGCAGACCACCACTCCCGCTCCAAGGTTTCAACCATCACTTCGATCAGGATCATGTCGTCGCGCGCGGTCGTTCCATTCTCCGTGTCCTTCCACAGGCCCAGCGCAGGAGACTGCACAAACGCCGTCAAGCCGCCGAAGCGCTCGATGAGTTGCGCTCTGACGCCGTCGAATTTGTCCCGCTGAAACGGGCGGCCTTCATTGTCGTAGATGGGAATGAGGAGCTGGATCAGGTGCATGTCTGAAGCGGATGGGGGCTTGTTCAATCCGCCTCCAGTTGCCCGGAAACTTCCTGCACCAGCACCCACGGCGCCACCACCACGGCCCAGAACATCGGCTTGCGCGCATGCCAGTCTTCGGCATCGCTGAGTTGGGCGCGCGCGATGCGGCCCTCGGCCAGCCATTGCTGCACGGTGGCGGTATGGTTCTCGGCAATGTGGAGGGCGGCATCGATCAGGTCCAGGCCGGTGGCGACCTTGATGACGTCGCCGCGTGCGAAGTGGCGTTCGAGTTCGGGCCAGGCGAGTTGGGCGGTTTCGAGGTTGAGCTTGGCGCGGAGGATGTCGCTGGGGGTCATTTCAGGGATCAGGGATCAGGGAAATGTCAGCGGACTTTGCCGCCGCCGCGGCGCTGGCTCAAGGGATGCTTGGGCACTTGCGGGGGGCGGCCGCGATCGGCCGGCGCAGGCTTGCCCGCAGCGGGCTTGGCACTGGGTTTGGGTTGGCTCGACTTGGCCGGTGCGGGCTTGGCCGCATGGGGTTTGGCCGAGCCGGGTTTGCCGGGTGCCGGTCTGCCGCGACCGCCTTCGGCGCGCGGCGTGCGGGCGCCTTCCGGCTGCTTGCCGGTGCCGGCGGGCTGGTATAGCGGGATCAG
>DAHWJK010000312.1:0-4851 GCA_027344185.1 Thiobacillus sp. | reverse complement strand
AAGAAGCTCGACGTCATCACCAACGAGATCATGATCCGCTCCAACGAGTGGGCCGGCCACCTCGCCGGCATGGCCTCGGAAGAGATGGACGAGGTGTACGCCATTCCCGGCCAGTACCCGCTCGGCAAGTACCTGCTGGTGTTCGATCCGCTCGACGGCTCGTCCAACGTCGACGTCAACATCTCGGTCGGCACCATCTTCTCGATCCTCAAGGCCCCGGTCGCCGGCCGCGCCGCCAAGATGGAAGACTTCCTGCAGACCGGCACCCAGCAGGTCTGCGCCGGCTACGCGATCTACGGCTCCTCGACCATGCTGGTGCTGACCTTCGGCCACGGCACCAACGGCTTCACGCTCGACCGCGACGTCGGCGAGTTCGTGCTGACCCACCCCAACATGAAGATCCCCACCGAAACCAAGGAGTTCGCGATCAACGCCTCCAACATGCGTTTCTGGGAAAAGCCGGTGCAGCGCTACGTCGACGAGTGCCTCGCCGGCAAGACCGGCCCGCGCGGCAAAGACTTCAACATGCGCTGGGTCGCCTCGATGGTCGCCGAAGTGCATCGCATCCTCACCCGCGGCGGTATCTTCATGTACCCCAAGGACACCAAGGACCCGGCCAAGGCCGGCAAGCTTCGCCTGCTGTACGAAGCCAACCCGATGGCCTTCATCGTCGAGCAGGCCGGCGGCGCCGCCACCACCGGTTACTCGCGCATTCTCGACCTCAAGCCGGAAGGCCTGCACCAGCGCGTGCCGGTGATCCTCGGTTCGAAGACCGAAGTCGACACGGTAACCGGCTACCACCACGAAAAAGCGGCGTAAGCCGGTTTCGGCTCGGTAACGAAAAAGCCGGCGGGCTGCCGACTTTTTTCATGTCCGCGTCGCCTGCGCTAACGCAGGAACCCCACGAACAGCGCCACTCCCAGCGCCAGCAGCGAAAACACGCACGCCGCGCCGGCAAGCACCATCATGCGCCGGACGCGCGCTTCCGCCAGGTCCGCGGCCGTCTCGAGCGCCGTCACGGTTTTCTGCAGCTGCTCCGCCAGTTCCTTGACGTGCAGCGCATTCTGCGACGCCGCCTGCTGCAGCTCGGTGATCTGCTGCTGCAGCACGCCGCCCGGATCCTGCACCGGCGCGTCGGGCTTGCGCGTGGTGAACACCGGCAGTGCCGCCGAGACGATCGGACTGACGAAGGGCAGGATTGCCTTGACCGCGGGAATCAGCCATGCCGCCATGGAATCTCCTTGCAGGGCTGCGGCGACGATGCCGCAGCCTTACTCTAGCGCACGCGCAACTGCGCGCGCTACACCGCCGCCCCATGCCTGGGCGCAGCAGGCGCTCGCAGTCGTCCGGAGGGCGGCGGAAATGGGCGCCATCAATAAACCGACGTGGCCCGCTTGCAGCCCCTGACCCAACGACGGGCAGCGGCGGCAAGAATCGGGTGGTTGCCGCACGGCCTGCGCGCTAGAGTCTGCCCATGACCGCCCTGTTTGACGAATCCAGCCGCGATTACGCGCGCGTCGCCGAGGCGATTGCGTATCTGCACGCGCATCGCCGCGTGCGGCCCGATCTCGCTGCGCTGGCACGGCATCTGAACCTGAGCGAGCCGCATCTGCAGCGCTTGTTCACGCGCTGGGCCGGCATCAGCCCGAAACGGTTCCTGCAAAGCCTGACGCTGGACGACGCGCGCGCCCGGCTGGCGGCGACCCGCGATGTGCTGGACCTGAGCCTGGACGTGGGGCTGTCGGGGCCGGGCCGGCTGCACGATTTGTTCGTGACGCTCGATGCGGTATCGCCGGGCGAGGCGAAAGCGGGCGGGCGGGGACTGACGCTGCGCTATGGCGTGCATCCGACGCCGTTTGGCGAGGCGTTGATTGCCGTCAGTCCGCGCGGGATCTGCACGCTGCATTTTCTGGCCGCGGAGGACGACGCCGCGTCGCTGCTGCGCGCCGACTGGCCGCACGCGGTGCTGCGGGTGGACGATGCCGCCACGGCGCCGCTGATCGCACGTATTTTCGGTGCGGCGCCGCCGGCCGCGCCGCTCGCGCTGTGGCTCAAGGGCAGCAATTTCCAGTTCCGGGTATGGCGTGCGCTGCTGGCGATCCCGCCGGGCGGGCTGGCGACCTATCGCACGCTGGCCGAGGGCATCGGCCATCCGCGCGCGGCGCGCGCGGTGGGCAACGCCGTCGCCGCCAATCCGCTGGCCTATCTGATCCCGTGCCATCGCGTGATCCGCGAAACCGGAACGTCCGGCGGCTATCGCTGGGGGGCCGTTCGCAAAGCCGCGATTCAGGGCTGGGAGTCGGGCGCCGACGGGTGATGCGACGGGATATGCACGTTGGCGCCGCGCGCAACATGCGGATGCGCGTCCAGCTCGGCCGGGTCGACCTTCAGCCGCCGGTCGCTCACCCAGTGGAAAAACAGCGGGATGAAGAACACGGCGAGAAAGGTGGCGGCGAGCATGCCGCCGACGACGCCGGTGCCGACCGCGTGGCGGGCGCCGGCGCCGGCGCCGCTGGAAATGGCCAGCGGCACGACCCCGAGAATGAAGGCCAGCGAGGTCATCAGGATCGGGCGGAAGCGCAGGCGTGCCGCCTCCAGCGCCGCCGCGACGGTGGAATAGCCCTCGGCCTTTTTCAGCACCGCGAACTCCACGATCAGGATCGCGTTCTTCGCCGCCAGCCCCAGCAGCGTGACCAGGCCGATCTGGAAATACACGTCGTTGGTCTGCCCGCGCAGCCACACCGCGGCCAGCGCACCGAAGGTGCCGAACGGCAGCGCCATCAGCACGGCGAACGGCAGCGACCATTTCTCGTACTGCGCGGCAAGGATCAGGAACACCATCACCACGGCGAGCCCGAGCGCGAGGCCGGAGGTTCCGGACGAACGCTTTTCCTGGAACGACGCGCTGGTCCATTCGTATGAGAAGCCCGGCGGCAGCGTTTTCTGCGCGATCTCGTCGACGATGGCGAGCGCCTGCCCGGAGCTGATCCCCGGCACCGCGCTGCCCATGATCTTGACCGCCTGGTAGTTGTTGTAGCGGTCGAGCGTTTCCGGCCCGGACGAGAAGTCGACGCGCGCCAGCGCCGACATCGGCACCATGTCGCCGGAGGCATTCGGCACATGCAGCAGGGACACATCCTGCGGCGAACTGCGCGCGCCCGGTTCGGCCGACATCAGCACCTGCCAGGTGCGGCCGTACTTGTTGAAGTCGTTGACGTAGAACGTGCCAAGCGTGGCCGACAGCGTATTGAACACGTCGTCGATCCGCACCCCCAGCGTCTTGGCTTTCTCGAGGTCGACGTCGACGTAGAGCTGCGGCACGTGCGGCCGCCACAGCGTCAGCACCTGGGCCAGCCGCGGGTCCGCCCGCGCGGCGGCGAGGAACGCGTCGGCCACCTCGGCAAGCTTGGCCGGGCCGGCGTCGCCGCGGTTCTGGATATAGAACTCGAAGCCGCCGGCATTGCCGAGCCCGAAGATCGGCGGCGGCGCGAACGCCAGCACCAGCGCTTCCTTGATGTGGCCGGTCGCGCCCATGATCTCGCCGACCATGTCGTTGATGGTTTTGTCGCGTTCGTCCCAGTGGCGCGCGGCGACGAAAATGGTCGCCGCGCTGTTGCGGAAACCGCCGCCGAGAAAATCCAGCCCGGCGAACGCGACCACGTGTTCGACCGCCGGATCGCGCCGCGCGATTGCGTCGATCTGCTTCACCACCGCGGTGGTGCGGTCGAGCGTCGCGCCGTCGGGCAGGTAGGCCGCGCTGATGTAGTAGCCCTGATCCTCGTCCGGCACCAGGCTGCCCGGGGTGGCTTGCCACAGCGTGAACGCGGCGCCGATCATCGCGCCGTAGATCGCCAGCGCCAGCAGCGAGCGCCGCATCAGCAACTTGACGCCACCCTGGTAGTGGCGGGTCATGCCGGCGAAACCGCGGTTGAAGGCGCGGAAGAAGCGTCCCGGTTCATGCGGTTGCTCGCCCTTCAGTAGCGCCACACACAAGGCCGGGGTGAGCGTCAGCGCGACAATGCCGGAAATGACGACGGCGATGGAAATGGTGACGGCGAACTGGCGGTACAGCTCGCCGGTGAGCCCGCCGAGGAAGGCGATGGGAATGAACACCGCGCACAGCACCAGCACGATGGCGATGACCGGGCCGGTGACCTCGCGCATGGCCAGCAGCGCCGCTTCGCGCGGGGATTTCCTTTCTTCGTGGATGATGCGTTCGATGTTTTCCAGCACGACGATCGCGTCGTCGACGACGATGCCGATGGAGAGCACCATGCCGAACAGCGTCAGCGTGTTGATCGAATAGCCGAGCAGCAGGAGGCCGACGAAGGTGCCAAGCAGGGACACCGGCACCGCCAGGATCGGGATCAGGGTCGCGCGCCAGTTCTGCAGGAAGACGAACACCACCAGCACCACCAGCAGGATCGCCTCGCCGAGCGTCTTGACGACTTCGCGGATCGACACTTCGACGAAACGCGTGGTGTCGTAGGGCACCGCGTAGTCGAGGCCTTCGGGGAAGGCCTTTTTCATTTCGTCGACGGTGCGCTTGACCTCGTCGCCGACCTCGAGCGCGTTCGCGCCCGGCTGCAGGAAAATGCCGACCAGCGTGGCCGGCTTGCCGTTGTAGAGGCCGTTGAAATCGTAGTCCTTGGAGCCCAGCTCGACCCGCGCGATGTCCTTCAGTCGCAGCAGCGAGCCGTCGCGGTTGGCGCGCACGACGATGTTCTCGAATTCGGCAGGGTCGGCCAGCCGGCCCTGCGCGGTCAGCGAATAGACCAGCGACTGGCCCGTATCGACCGGCGGCTGGCCGATCTTGCCGGGCGCGAACTGCGCGTTCTGCTCGTTGATGGC
>DAHWJK010000299.1:0-28542 GCA_027344185.1 Thiobacillus sp. | reverse complement strand
ATCTCCTCGCGCTGGCGCAGGAATTCCTCGGGATACAGGATGATCTCGCTCCAGCCGCGGTAGTTGTCCTCGGACAGGTTGAGCGTCAGCAGGCAGGCCTGCAATGCGATCAGGTGCCGGGTGGCGGCATCGATTTCGGCGCCGCCGGCAGCGGAAAACGTCTTGTCGTGGATGAACAGGCTGGCGGCTTCGCGCAGGCGCGCGCGCTCCGATGCATCGAGTCCCTGGAGGATGGGCAACGCGGCGACGGCCGCGTCGAAATCTTCGGGAGAGATGGCATGCCGCTCGAGGATGCGGGCACGCCGCCAGCGGGTAAACCAGTTCATTCGTCGCTGTCGAGCAGGCGCGCGCCGTCCACGTCCGGGTGTTCTAGCTCGACCCGCTCGATCTGCTGGAAGCGGCGGCTGATCTTGTCGCTGGAGATCCGCACTTCGCTGACATCCTTGTTGGCCTGCTCGATGTGGCTGGCGAGTTTTTTCATGCGATCGTCGAAGCGGGCGAAATCCTTCGCCAGCTTGGAGAGTTCATCCTTGATCACGTGTGCCATGCGCCGCGTTTCCGAATCGCGGATCACCGCGCGCGCGGTGTTGAGCACCGCCATCAGCGTGGTCGGCGAGGTGAGCCACACGCGCTTTTTCTGCGCGTGCTCGACCAGGTCCGGGTGGTAGGCATGGATCTCGGCGAACACCGCTTCGGCCGGCAGGAACATCACCGCGCCATCGGAGGTTTCGCCGTCGACAATGTATTTGGCGGCGATGTCGTCGACGTGTTTTTTGACGTCGGTCTTGAACTGCCGCTTGGCCGTGTCGCGCTCGCCTGCATGCAGACTGTCGTCGAACATGCGCCTGTAGTTTTCCAGCGGAAACTTGGAGTCGACGCACACCGTTCCGGTCGGCTCTGGCAGGATCAGCGCGCAATCGGCGCGCGCACCGCCTTTCAGCGTGTACTGGAAAGCGTAGGCGTCGGGCGGCAGGCTGTTTCTGACCAGCGCTTCCAGCTGCACCTCGCCGAAGGCGCCGCGCGAGCGCTTGTCGCCGAGGATTTCCTGCAGCGAGACGACGTTGGATGCCAGGCCCTCGATTTTCTTTTGGGCCTCGTCGATTACCGCCAGACGCGACATCACCGAGGTAAACGTCTCGTTGGTTTTCTTGAAGCCCTCGTCGAGCCGCTCGGCGACTTTGCCGGAGATTTCATTCAGGCGCCCATCGACCGTTTGCGACAGCTGCTGCACCCGTTCGTTGAAATGCGCCGTCATGCCCTTGAGTGTGTCCTGCAGCAGGCCTTGCTCGGCGCGTCCCTGCTCGATCAGCTTTTCCAGCATCGCGGTCTGGAATTGGCCGAACTGTCCGGTGACGGTTGCGCGCGTTTCCGCCAGTCGTTCGGTCTGTGCGATCTGCAGGGCGGCGAGCTGGCTCTGCATGCGGTCGGACTGCTGCGCAAGACCCGCATGCAGGTCGGTCAGCACCGCGCGGTGGCGTGCATCCATGTCCTGCGTCAGCAGCGCGGGCAGTCCGGTTTGCTCGCGCCGCAGCGCATGGATGCGCAGCAGCAGCAAAACGGCCAGCAGGATGAGGACGGCAAGGCCGAGGGAAAGGGCGATTTCGACAGGGCGCATGGCGTCGATTTTACCCGCGACCCACGTAAAAAAGCCCGGCGCAAAGCCGGGCTTTTTTTGACGCAGTCCCGGCGCAAGGCCGGGGCAGCTTCAGGCCGCTGCGCGCGAAGCTTTCTTGCGCTCGTGTTCCTGCAGATGGCGCTTGCGGATGCGGATCGATTTCGGCGTGATTTCGACCAGTTCGTCGTCGTCGATGAATTCCACCGCGGATTCCAGCGTCAGCTTGATCGGCGTGGTCAGGCGCACGGCCTCGTCGGTGCCCGAGGCGCGAACGTTGGTCAGTTGCTTGCCCTTGATCGGGTTGACCACCAGGTCGTTGTCGCGGCTGTGGATGCCGATGATCATGCCTTCGTACAGCTTGTCGCCGGGCGCGACGAACATGCGCCCGCGGTCTTCCAGCTTCCACAGCGCGTAGGCGACAGCCTCGCCGTTGTCCTGCGACACCAGCACGCCGTTGTGGCGACCTGGCAGGTCGGCCTTGACCGGGCCGTAGTCGTCAAACACGTGGCTCATCAGGCCGGTGCCGCGCGTCATGGTCATGAAGTCGGACTGGAAGCCGATCAGGCCGCGCGCGGGAATGTGGTATTCCAGACGGGTGCGGCCGCGGCCGTCGGATTCCATATTGGTGAGTTCGCCCCGGCGGCGGCCGATTTCTTCCATCACGCCGCCCTGGTGTTCGTCTTCCAGGTCGATGGTGAGGTTTTCGTACGGCTCGCATTTTTCGCCGTTGATTTCCTTGTACACCACGCGCGGTTTCGCCACGGCCAACTCGAATCCCTCACGGCGCATGTTTTCCAGCAGGATGGTGAGGTGCAGTTCGCCGCGACCGGAGACGCGGAACACATCGGCGTCGCCGGTTTCATCGACGCGCAAGGCGACGTTGACCAGCAACTCCTTGGCCAGGCGGTCACGAATCTGGCGGCTGGTGACGAACTTGCCCTCGGTGCCGGCCAGCGGCGAGGTGTTCACCATGAAGTCCATGTTCAGGGTCGGCTCGTCCACCGGTAGCACCGGCAGGCCGACCGGGTTGTCCTTGTCGCAGATGGTGACGCCGATGCCGATGTCGTCGAGACCGGAAATGATGATGATGTCGCCGGCCTCGGCTTCGTCCACCGGAACGCGGTCCAGACCCTTGAAGCCGAGGACCTGGTTGATGCGGCCCGTGGCGACCTGGTCTTCGTGGTTCATCACCACCACCGACATGCCGGGCTTGATGCGGCCGTTGAGCACGCGGCCCACGCCGAGACGGCCGGTGTAGGTCGAATAATCGAGCGCTGCAATCTGCATCTGCAGTGGCGCGTCGGGCGAGCCGGGGGGCGTGGGAACGTGCTTGAGCACGGTGTCGAACAGCGGCACCATGTCGGCCGCCGCACCGCCGTGGGAGGGCGCGTCCTTCAGGTCCATGCAAGCCCAGCCGTTCAAGCCCGACGCATAGATGATCGGGAAGTCGAGCTGCTCGTCGGTCGCGCCGAGTTTGTCGAACAGGTCGAAAGTCTGGTCGACGACCCAGTCCGGACGCGAGCCTGGGCGGTCGACCTTGTTGATCACGACGATGGGCTTGAGTCCCAGCGCCAGGGCCTTCTTGGTCACGAAGCGCGTCTGCGGCATCGGGCCCTCGACCGCGTCGACCAGCAGCACCACGCCGTTGACCATGCCAAGCACGCGCTCGACCTCGCCGCCGAAGTCGGCGTGGCCGGGCGTGTCGACGATGTTGATGTGATAGTCGCCGTACATGATGGCGGTGTTTTTTGCCAGAATGGTGATCCCGCGTTCCTTTTCCAGGTCGTTGGAATCCATCACCCGTTCGTCAACCGCCTGGTTGTCGCGGAAGGTACCGGACTGCTTCAGAAGCTGGTCGACCAACGTGGTCTTGCCATGGTCGACGTGCGCGATGATGGCAATGTTGCGGAGCTTGCGGGACATGATACGGGCCTGCCTTCGGGGAAACCCGGCATTATAACAGGGTTTGCGACTATTTTTATTGCGTAAGCGGGTGCGCCCCCAGCCGGGCGTCGATGCGGGCGATGATCTGCTGGTAGCGCGGCCCGCCGATCGGGCCGTAGCGCCGGTCGAATTCGCTCTGCGGCATGAATTCGGGCAGATCGCGAAAATCCGGCATCAGATCCGCGTCGCTGCGGGCGGCGGCCAGCCGTTGCTGCAGCTGCGCAGCGGACGCGCTCACGGCGTGCTCGCCGAGCCGCACGCCGGCGCGGTTGGCGGCCAGGTCGGTGAAGCTGAAACCCGAGCCCTTGGTCGCATCCTCCTCCTCCTTGATCAGACCGATGGCATTGGCCATCCGGCTGCCGCCGTTGACGGTGAGCGCGGCGGAAATCACGAAGTGTTCGGCAAAATCGCGGCGGCCGTGCAGCGACAGCAGCACGCGCGGTGCGCGTCGTATCGAACGGCTGTCGCCTTCCAGCAGCTTGGACAGGCTGATGCCGGAGAGATAGGCGCCCAGCGCGGTGAGCGCGGCGCGGTTTTCCTCGGCCTCGTCGCCGTCGATGGTTCGGGCAAAGCCAAACAGCGACGCGGCAACTTCAACCAGCGCCACGGTGCGGCCATGCGGATAGCGCTTGATCAGACTGTCCAGGTGCTCGGCATAAACCAGCATGCGAGCCTGATCCTCCGGGGGGATCAGCAGTTCCGCGCTTTTGCGCTCGATCTGCGTCATCAGGATGGGGTGCCAGCGATAATCCAGCGTGGCCTGGTTTTCGTCGAAATTCACCCTGGAAAACGCTTCGGCAAGCGCGGCGTAGGTCTCGTCGCGCAGCAGTCGGCGGTGCGTCAGCCGCGCGATGCCGTCGACCAGGGCGCCCGGCACCGGCAGGCTGCCGAGTCGCAGGCTGTGGATGCGAATGCCGCCGGGCACATCCGCCACTTCGGCGGTGATGTTGAGATAGCGGCCAAACGGATTGCGCGGCACGGCCAGGGTGGCTGTGAGGGTGGCCAGGCCGGGCGTGAGTTCGGCTGCGATGCCGTTGATCCGGCGCAATTCGACCGCGTAATTGAGCAGCCGGTTGACCTCGGCTTCGTCGAGCAGGATGCTGTGGACCACGTCCGGGGTCTGGCGGCGCGGGTCGTGCTTCTGGAACAGCGATTTGACCCAGGCGAGGTCGGTGCGGAGGAATTCGGAAGGCGGCTCGATCGCGGGCGCATTGTCCAGCATCAGCCACGGCAGCACGGTGAACCCGACCAGCAGGACGAACAGCACACTCCAGCCGATAAACCGTTTCATTTCGTTTCCGGTTGGTTGCGCATGAAATCGGCGGTCTTGAAGAACGCAGCGGTCAATTCCTGCTGCAGTGCCGCGTCCACGCCGACGTCCTGCATCGCGCGCACCATGCAGCCCATCCACTGGTCGCGTTCGGCAACGCCTACGGTGAAGGGCATATGCCTGCGGCGCAGGAAGGGGTGGCCGAAGCGGTCGGTGTATTCCGGCGGCCCGCCGGTCCAGCCGGAGAGAAACCACGCCAGCTTGTTGCGCGATTCGGTGAGGTCGGCCGGGTGCAGCTTGCGGATGCCGTAGTAGTCGGGATCTTCGTCCATCAGGTCATAAAAGCGGTCCACCAGTTTCCGGATGATGTCGTTGCCGCCGAGGCGTTCGTAATGCGTCTGCATGCTCAAAGTTTCACCGGTTTGATCGCGGCGGCGGCGGCCTTGGCATGACGGCGCGCCGTCTGGGTGTCGGCGGCGGCGGCCAGCGCGACGCCCATGCGGCGACGGAGGAAGGCCTGCGGCTTGCCGAACAGCCGCAGGTCGACGCCGGGCGTGCGCAGCGCCTCGGCCACACCGTCGTATGCAATACCGGCTGCCTCCATGTCACCGTAGATCACGGCCGAGGCGCCCGGTTCGCGCAGGCTGACATCGACCGGCAGGCCGAGGATGGCGCGCGCATGCAGTTCGAATTCGCTCTGCCGCTGCGTGGCCATGGTCACCATGCCGGTGTCGTGCGGACGCGGACTCACCTCCGAGAACCAGACGGTGTCGCCTTTGACGAACAGTTCCACGCCGAAAATGCCGCGTCCGCCGAGGTTGTCGGTGACGGCAGCTGCAATTTCCCGCGCGCGCTGCAGCGCCGCGGGCGACATCGGCTGTGGCTGCCACGATTCGACGTAATCGCCCGCCACCTGGACATGGCCGATGGGTTCGCAGAAATGCGTTTCGACCGCGCCCGAGGTGCCGACCGCGCGCACCGTCAGCAGCGTGATTTCGTAATCGAAGTCGATCACCCCCTCGACGATGACGCGGCCCTTATTGACGCGTCCGCCTGCGGAGGCGTAATCCCAGGCTGCGCCGAGCTGGCTGGCGTCGTCGATTTTCGATTGCCCCTTGCCGGACGACGACATCACCGGCTTGACGATGGCGGGATAGCCGAGCTTTTCCGCGGCGGCCGTCATCTCGGCCAGCGTGTCGGCGAAGACGTAGGGCGAAGTCGGCAGCCCCAGCGTTTCGGCAGCCAGCCGGCGGATGCCTTCGCGGTTCATGGTGAGGTTGGCGGCGCGGGCGGTGGGGATGACGGCCGCCAAGCCGGCGGCCTCGATCTCCAGCAACACTTCGGTTGCGATGGCTTCGATTTCCGGCACCACCCAGTGGGGCTTTTCTGCCTCGATCAGCGCGCGCAGCGCCGAACGGTCGCTCATGTCGGTCACATAGGCGCGATGGGCCACCTGGTGACCGGGCGCATTGGCGTAGCGGTCGACTGCGATGGTTTCCACTCCCAGCCGCTGCAGCGCGATGATGACCTCCTTGCCGAGTTCGCCCGCCCCCAGCAGCATGACGCGGGTGGCAGAAGGAGAAAGGGGGGTGCCGAGGCGCATGCGCAGTCCTGATAATTCAAAGATTCGATTTTAACGCGGCTTACAGATGTTCCTCGATCGGCAGCGCCTGTAACACGCGCAGCAGGCCGCGCTGGATCGGGCTGGTTTCGGGTTCGACGTCGGATATGCGCGCGACGCCCTGGTGGGTGTCATGCCATTGCAGGCGTGTGCCCGTGCCTTTGTCAGCATCTGCGGCGACCAGGCGCGGCTGGTAACTGCGTTCGGGGCGCATCGCGTGCTCGACGATGGCCGTCACCTGGCGCGCCAGCGCGCGCGAACGGATGACCAGCCCCATCTCGGTATTGAGGTGCATCGAGCGCGGGTCGAAGTTGAAGCTGCCGATGAACACGTGCGCGTCGTCGAAAACGAAGGTCTTGGCGTGAAGGCTGGCGTTCGACGAACCGCTGCCGAGATCGCGCAGGCGCCCGCCGATCGGTTCGGCCGACGGTTTCAGTTCGTAGAGATTCACCCCGGCTTCGAGCAGTGGAACGCGGTAATTGGCGTAACCGGCGTGCACCAGCGGGACGTCGCTGGAGGCATAGGCATTGGTCAGAACATCGATCTGCACGCCCTGATGGCGCCAGTAACGGAAATACGCCATGCCCATGGGCCCCGGAACGAAATAGGGCGACACGATCAACGCACGATGCGCGGGGTCGATCCACAAGCCCGCAAGCTGGCCGATCAGCAGCTCGGACGCGGCCGTCTTCGGGTTGATGGCTTTTTCGGGCGGGTCGACGATGAGGTCGGCGTGCGCGAGCTGCCAGGACAGGTGACCTGCCAGCAGCTTCGGCAACGGGTCGGCGGCCGTCAGGGTACGGCCGTAGTCGCTGTCCAGGTTGCGGGAACGAAACCGCTGCAGAAAGCGGGTTGCGCGCAGCAGGTGGACATCTTCGGGGGCGACGGGCAGGGCGGTCGCGGGCACCGCGGCGGCGCTGTTCCAGTACTGGTCGAACGCATGCGATAGGGCGTCCACAATGGCGCCGGCGGCGATGACGTCGAGGTCGATGAAAGCGAAATCCAGGTGAGCGTTGAAATACTCGTCGCCGATATTGCGCCCGCCGGTGATGCCGGCCTGGTTGTCTGCAATGAAGACCTTGTTGTGCATGCGCCGGTTGAGCCGGACGTGGTCCTGCAACGCCTGCCAGGCCTTGACCAGCAGGTTGGCGCTGCGGGTATGGAAAGGGTTGAACAGGCGCACTTCGATATTGGGATGCGCGTCCAGCGTGACGAGGCGCAGCTCCTTGTCCGCGGTGTCGATGTCGTCGACCAGAAGGCGTACCCGCACGCCGCGTTCCGCCGCGGCCAGCAGGGTGGCTGCGACCAGCTTGCCGGTGGTGTCGTTGTGGAACAGATAGGACTGCACGTCGAGCGAACGGGTGGCGCGTTGAGCCAGCGACAGCCGGGCCGCCAGCGCGGCGTGACCGTCGTGCAGCAGATGAAAGCCCGATTCGCCCGGCGGAATCTGCTGCGCCAGCTGCGCTTTCAGCGGCGTGTCGGCGTGCCGGGAAACGGCATGGGAGAGCGGGCGTTCGGTATCCAGATCGAGCGTCGCGGCGCAGCCGGACAATGCCAGCAGTGCGATCAGGCCGATGCTGGCGTGCCGCAGCGAATCAGGCCGGCGGCGCATCGAGCCGCTGCCAGGCGAAATGGGGGCCGGGGTCGGTCTTGCGGCCCGGCGCGATGTCGCTGTGCCCGACCACGTCGCGGATCGGATAGGCCCGCTTCAGCTGCTGTAGCAGCGGCGTCAGGGTCGCATACTGGTCCTCGGTGAAAGGCAGATCGTCGGTGCCCTCGAGTTCGATGCCGATGGAAAAATCGTTACAGCAGTCGCGCGCCTGCCAGGTCGATGCGCCGGCGTGCCAGGCGCGCAGGCCGCACGGCACGAACTGGATCAGCGCGCCGTCGCGGCGGATGAAGAAATGCGCCGACACCCTGAGGCCACGGATGCCCTGGTAATACGGATGCGCATCCCAGTCGAGCCGGTTGGTGAAGAGTTCGATCACCGCGTCGCCGTCGAACACACCGGGCGGCAGCGAAATATTGTGGATGACGATGAGTTCGATCTTCGTGCCTTCGGGCCGTGCATCGCAATTGGGCGAAGGCAGCTGGCGCGCGCCGGACAGCCAGCCGACGGCATCCAACGGGGAGGAGGGCGAAATGGAAATCGACATGCTGCAAGCTTACTTGAGGCACGTGCAGTCTGGAAACATTGGCGTCGAGGGCTTAGACTGCCGACTTTTGCCTGGACGCCTGACGCCATGACACCGCCGGAAGCGCAGCAGTTGCTGGACCATGCCGAGTGCGTTGCGTCCGCGGACACCGTGCAGGCGGCCATCGATCGCCTGGCGGGCGAAATCGCCCGCGATCTGGCGAACGCGTTTCCGCTGGTGCTGGCGGTGATGGGCGGCGCAGTGGTGTTTGCCGGGCAGCTGTTGCCGCGCCTGCGCTTTCCGCTCGAATTCGATTACCTGCACGTCACCCGCTATCGTGGCGCCACCCGCGGCGGCGAAATGGAATGGCGGGTGTTGCCCGGTCAGCACGTGGCAGGCCGCAACGTGCTGGTGCTGGACGATATTCTGGACGAAGGCGAAACCCTGGCGGCAATCCGTGACAAGCTGCTGCAGATGGGCGCGGCGCGCGTCTGGTCGGCTGTGCTGACCGACAAGGCCAACGGCCTCGCCAAGCCGATCCGGGCCGACTTCGTCGGACTGAACGTGCCCGACCGCTATGTGTTTGGCTGCGGCATGGACGCCTATGGCGTGTGGCGCAACCTGCCTGCAATTTATGCTTTGAAGGAAGACTGATCATGTTGGGAATCATCGGCGGCACCGGGCTCACCCAGCTCGCCAATCTGGAAATCACCCACCGTCAGGTGGCGCGCACGCCCTACGGCGAACCCTCGGGCGCACTCACCTTCGGCCGCATCTGCGGCCAGGGGGTGATCTTTCTGGCGCGCCACGGCTATGGGCACACCATTCCGCCGCACGACGTCAACTACCGGGCCAACCTGTGGGCGTTGAAAGACCACGGCGTCGACCGTGTGGTCTCGGTGGCCACCGTAGGCGCCATTCATCCCGAGCTGATTCCCGGCATGCTGGTGATCCCGAACCAGATCGTCGACTACACCCACGGCCGCGCGGCGACGTATTTCGTCGGCGGCGACAAGCCCGTGGTCCATCTCGATTTCACCCTGCCGTATTGCGAGGCCATGCGTGCGGCGCTGCTCGATGCCGCTGCCAGCGCCGGCATCACGCTGCGCGATGGCGGCGTCTACGGTGTGACGCAGGGGCCGCGCCTGGAAACGGCGGCCGAAATCAACCGCATGGAGCGCGACGGCGTCGACATGGTCGGCATGACCGGCATGCCCGAGGCCTACCTGGCACGCGAACTCGAGCTGTGTTACGCCGCGGTCGGTGCGGTGGTGAACCAGGCGGCCGGCCGCGGCCGCTCCGCCGAAGGCATTCAGATGAGTGAAGTCCAGGCGATGCTGGGCGAAGTGATGCTGCAGGTGCGGCGACTGATCGAACAGCTGGTGACCGACGACGCCGCTGCGCAGAGCAAGGCCTGAGGGCGTGGGCGCAGGCGACATGAAGCTGGTGCGTGCATTGCAGTCGCAGGGGTTCGGTTCGCGCAAGGCCTGCACGGCGCGGGTGCGGGCCGGCGAGGTGGCGGTCAATGGCGTGCTGTGCGACGACCCCGAGGCCGAGGTCGACCCCGCCGGCCTGGAATTGACGCTCGATGGGGTCAGCTGGCCTTACCGCGCGCAGGCCTATGTGCTGATGCACAAGCCGATCGGCTACGAATGCTCGCACCATCCCACCCATCATCCGAGCGTGTTTTCCCTGTTGCCGCCGCTGCTGCTGCAGCGCGGCGTGCAGTGCGTGGGGCGGCTCGACCAGGACACCAGCGGCCTGTTGCTGTTTTCCGACGACGGCCAGTTCATCCACCGCATGATCTCGCCGAAAAAAGGCGTGGCCAAGGTCTACCGCGCCCGCTGCGCCGAAGCGGTCACGGAGGACATGCTGGACATGCTGCGCAGCGGCGTCCAGCTCAACGACACGCCGGTGCCGGTGGCCGCCCTGGCATGCGAGCGGCTCGATGCGAACACGCTTCGCCTGACGCTGGCCGAAGGCAAATACCATCAGGTCAAACGCATGATCGGGGCGACCGGCAACCGGGTCGTCTCGCTGCACCGTGAGGCGGTCGGCCATTACCCGCTGCCTGCGGACATGCCGCCAGGCGGCTGGCGCTGGCTGGAAGCCACGGACTTGAAACAACTGGAGCAGCCATGGCGATGCGCGACGTCCTGAGGATGGGCGATCCGCGCCTCCTGGCGCCGGCGCGCCCGGTGAGCGACTTCGGCTCGCCCGAGCTGGCGCAGTTGATCGTCGACATGCACGACACCATGCGCGCGCTGAACGGTGCGGGTCTGGCCGCGCCGCAGATCGGCGTCGGCCTGCAGGTGGTGATGTTCGAGGTCAACGTCGACCCGCGGCAACCCAATCCGCGCTATCCCGACGCCGAATCGGTGCCGTTCACGGTGCTCGTCAATCCGGTGCTCACCCCCCTGACGGACGAGATGGAGACGGACTGGGAGGGCTGCCTGTCGGTGCCGGGCATGCGCGGGCGGGTGCCGCGCTACGTGGATCTGCGCTACCAGGGCTACGACGCGGCCGGGCGGCCGATCGATCGCAGCGTGGGCGGCTTCCATGCCCGCGTGGTCCAGCACGAGGTCGACCACCTCAACGGCATCCTCTACCCGATGCGCATCCGCGATCTGCGCGACTTCGGCTTCACCGACGTGTTGTTCCCCGGCCAGCACCTGCAGGACGACTGACCGACCAACGGTCGCTTTATGCCATTGCCCCCGTCTAAAGTTGTCCCGGTCCTGACCGCTAATTTGTAGCGTAACCGTGGGCGTGGTGTCCCGGCACAGGCAACAAGGACAAGAATGATCCCGGAACCCGCGATTCTGCATATTCCGCACCGCCCCGCCCGCACCGGCGTGGCGATGGGCGAGGTGGCCCAGCTCGACGATATCGCCGCCCAGCTGATGGACGTGCAGCGCCACTGGAACGCGCCCGATCACGCACAGCGCTTGGCGCAAGCCTTGCAGGCCAGCCGCACGGTCTGGCATGCGATTCAGACCGCGCTGGCCAAAGGCACGCTCGACCTGCCAGCAGACGTCCAGCACAATCTTCTGATCCTGTCGGTCTATGCCGACAGCAAGATCGATCTCTGCGAAACCACTCACAGCCCCGATCTGCTCGGCAGCCTCATCGCCCTCACCCGCACCCTCGCCGGCAGCCTCAAGGAATGGCGGGTGGCAGCATGAGCCACCCGGCGAGGGCCCCGCGCAGCGGGATCGACGGCCAGGCGAATGCTGCCGGAGGCCGATATGGCGAAATCTGCGTGGGCGATACCCTGGGTGAGGCCGAACGCATGAGCCACCCGGCGAGGGCCCCGCGCAGCGGGATCGACGGCCAGGCGAATGCTGCCGGAGGCCGATATGCGGTGGTGGCCGCAGAAGTGGGCACCGTGGTGCGCCCTGGGCGCGTACGCAATCGCACCAAGACCGAACCGGAAGAAAAAGTCAAAAAACCGGCCGATGGCGTGCGCAAAAAGACGCCGCCCGCCCGCAAGGCGCCCGCGCGCGGGCGCTACGTCGACGAATACGCCCGCCCGTCCGCCTGACTTACCCCTGATTTACTGCAGCGCCTCACGCACGCGGGTTTCCAGCGTCTGCATCCCGGCCGGCGTGTCGAGACCCGCGCCCCGAATCAGAAACGTGTCTTCCACCCGTTCGCCGAGCGTGTCGATCCTGGCGGCATAGACGTTCACGTCATGCTGCATCAGGGTTTCCGCCACCGCAAACAGCAAGCCGCCGCGATCCGCGCAGGTGATCGACAGCATGTGGCCCTGCCCCTGCGCATCGGCCTCCAGCCTGACCGTGGTCGGGTAGGGGTGGTGGCGCTGGTGGCGTGACAGGCGGCCACGCGGCACCGCCTGCATCGGGCGCGCCGGATCGAGATCGCGCGCCAGTTCGTGTTCCACATAGCTCAGGAAATCGCGGTAATGAATGCCGCGATTGGCCATATCCATCACCTGGAACGTGTCCAGCGCATAGCCGTGCCGGGTGGTATGGATCTTGGCTTCGAGGATGGTGTACTGGATGCGCGCGAAGAAACCGCAGATGCGGGCAAAGATATCGGGACGGTCGGGCGTGTATACCAGCACCTGGATACCTTCGCCGGCGGGCGACAGGCGCGCCCGCACGACGGCGTCCGGGCTGCTGGTGCGGCGCCACAGCATGCGTGCCTGCCAGGCCATGTCGCGGGCGTCGAAGCGGATGAAATAGCGTGCATCGAGGTGCTGCCACAAGGTGTCTGCGGCACTGTTCGGCAGGCCGTAGAGCGCGAGGTTGACTCGCGCGTCGGCCTGCTTGGCGGCGATGTCGGCCCCCGCCTCGTCGCCTCCCACCAGCCGCGCGTGGGTGGCGTGATAGAGGTCTTCCAGCAGCTTGCCTTTCCAGGCGTTCCAGACCTTGGGGCTGGTGCCGCGAATGTCGGCCACGGTCAGCAGATACAACGCCGCCAGGTGCCGCGGGTCGCCCACGCGGACGGCAAACGCGGCGATCACGTCGGGGTCGCTGATGTCTTCCTTCTGCGCGGTGCGCGACATCGCAAGATGCATCTCCACCAGCCAGGCGACCAGTTCGCTGTCGGCCTTGTCGAGTCCGTGCTGGCGGCAGAACCGCCGCGCATCGGCCATGCCGAGCACCGAATGGTCGCCGCCGCGGCCCTTGGCAATGTCGTGGAACAGCGCGGCCAGATACAGCAGTTCGGGCTTGTCGAACGCGGCGATCAGGCGGCTGGCGAGCGGGAATTCGTGCGCGAGTTCAGGCACGGTAAAGCGCCGCATGTTGCGCAGCACGGTCAGGATATGTTCGTCCACTGTGTAGACATGGAACAGGTCGTGCTGCATTTGCCCGACCACGCGGCCGAACGCCGGAATGTAGCGCGCCAGCAGACCGTAGCGATGCATCGCACGCATCGCGCGGGTGATGCCGGTGGACTGGCGCAGCAGCGTCATGAACAGCGCCCGATGCGTGGGATTGGCGCGGAAGGCGGCGTCGATGCGGGTGCTGGCACGCCACAGCGCACGCAGCGTGGTCGGCTCGAATCCGGCCAGCGCAGGGTGCCGGGCGTAAACGATGAAGATGCGCAGCAGCGCGTCGGGCTGGCGTTCGAACAGATTGGGCGCGCGCGTTTCGAGCAGGCGGGCGCGTACCTGAAAATCGGCGTCGATCGGCTGCGGCGGCGCCGTCACCGGAAACAGCCGTACCCGCAACGACTGGATCAGGATGTCGTTGGCGCGCTGCACCAGCTTGGCGGCGCGGTAGTAGCCCTGCATCAGGGTTTCGCCTTGGCGCTTGTGCGTGGTGGCGGCCAGTCCCATGCGCGCGGCAAGTTCGGTCTGGTAATCGAAGGCGAGGCGGTCTTCGCGGCGCCCTGCCAGCAGATGCAGGTGGATCCGCAGGGTCGCCAGCGCGCGCTCCCCGCGCGCGATGCGGCGCGCCTCGGCCTGGGTCAGCAGCCCGGCGCGCGCGATGCCGCTCCAGCCGCCGGCGATGCCGCACGCCTGTGCCAGCCAATGGATGGTATGCAGGTCGCGCAGGCCGCCGGGGCTGTCCTTCAGGTTGGGTTCCAGCTTGTAGGCGCTGTCGTCGAAGCGCGCGTGACGCGCCTGCTGCTCGGCCAGCTTGCCGTCGAAAAAATGCTGGGCGTTGAAGCGCGCCTGGAAGCGGCGCTCGAAGGTGTCGAACAGCGCGCTGTTGCCCCAGACGAAGCGCGCTTCCATCAGGTTGGTCTCTACCGTGATGTCGGCATCGGCCTCGGTGATGCAGGCCTCGATGGTGCGCACGCTGTGGCCGATTTCTAGGCCGACGTCCCAGCAGGCCTGCACCCAGGTTTCCAGCGCAGCCTGTTGGTCCGGCGCAGGCTCGTGCGACAGCATCAGCAGCACGTCGACGTCCGAGCCGGGAAACAGCTCGCCGCGGCCGTAACCGCCGGCGGCGGCCAGGCAACAGGCGGCGGGAAGCTGCACGCGCTCGCACAGTTCGGACAGCACGCCGTCAACCAGTGCGGCGTGGCGCATCAGGTAATGCGCCGCGGCGCGGCGCTTGAGGTAGCCGGCTGCGAGGGCGGCGCGGCCGGATTTGAGCCGCTCGCGGAGGTCGGCGAACGGCGGCGTGCTCACGCGGCCCGACGCACGTGATCGGGTACGGCGGGCGAGCCCGCCGACACGGTCAGCACTTCGTAGCCGCTGTCGGTGACCAGGATCGTGTGTTCCCATTGCGCCGACAGGCTGCGGTCCTTGGTGACGATGGTCCAGCCGTCCGGCATCTGGCGGATGTCGCGGCGGCCGGCATTGATCATCGGCTCGATGGTGAAGGTCATGCCGGTTTCCAGCACGAGGCCGGTGCCAGGCTTGCCGTAATGCAGCACCTGCGGGTCTTCGTGGAAATTCCTGCCGATGCCGTGGCCGCAGAATTCGCGCACCACGCTGTAGCCGTGGTTCTCGGCAAAACGCTGGATCGCGTGGCCGATGTCGCCCAGACGCGCGCCCGGCTTGACGTGATCGATACCCACCCACATCGCTTCGTAGGTTATCTGGATCAGGCGTTTAGCCTGGATCGTCGTCTCGCCGACCGCGAACATGCGGCTGGTGTCGCCGTGCCAGCCGTCCTTGATCACCGTGATGTCGAGGTTGACGATGTCGCCGTTCTTCAGCAGCTTGTCGCCCGGCACGCCGTGGCAGACCTGATTGTTGACCGAGGTGCAGATCGATTTGGGGTAGGGGGCATGGCCGGAGGGCGCATAGTTCAGCGGCGCCGGGATCGTGCCCTGCACGTTCACCATGTAGTCATGGCACAGCCGGTCGAGCTCGCCGGTGGTGACGCCGGGTTTGACGAAGGGCGTGATGTAGTCGAGCACTTCCGAGGCAAGCCGGCCGGCGATGCGCATGCCTTCGACCTCGGCGCCGGTTTTGATGGTGACAGTCATGAATGGGCTGGATTCGGGCGTAAACCGGCATTCTAGCGCGCCCGCCACCGGCTTTTCCATGATCGCGGCAGGGCCGGGCGGCCGCACCCGCGATTTCACGACGATCCTGGTCTCTGCCGGGCGGTGCACCTTGAAATTAAAGCCCGATCGAATTAGAATCGCCGGCTGTCCGAAATGGTTCGGACAAATTCGCACACCTGTCATTAAAGGGTGGCGGCGCGTCCGGTTGTGGGGCGCGCAGCTGCTGACGGGTGGAGGCTTAACCCTTTAGGAGATTTTCATGTCTGTCACCATGCGTCAAATGCTGGAAGCCGGTGTCCACTTCGGCCACCAGACCCGCTTCTGGAACCCCAAGATGGCCCCGTTCATTTTTGGCCATCGCAACAAGATCCATATCGTCAACCTGGAAAAGTCGCTGCCGCTGTTCCAGGATGCGCAAAAATTCGTCCGTCAGCTCGCCGCCAACAAAGGCAGCGTGCTGTTCGTCGGCACCAAGCGCGCCGCGCGTGAAATCGTCCGCGAGGAAGCCGAGCGCGCCGGCATGCCCTACGTCGACAACCGCTGGCTGGGCGGCATGCTGACCAACTTCAAGACGGTCAAGCAGTCGATCAAGCGCCTGAACGACCTGGAGGCCCAACTGGCCGAGCCGGGCCGCCTGTCGAAGAAGGAAACCCTGACCGTGCAGCGCGAAGTCGACAAGCTGAACCGCAGCCTGGGCGGCATCCGCGAAATGGGTGGCCTGCCGGACGCGCTGTTCATCATCGACGTCGGCTACCAGAAGGGTGCCGTGGTCGAAGCCAAGAAGCTGGGTATCCCGGTGATCGGCGTGGTCGACACCAACAACAGTCCGGAAGGCGTGGACTACGTGATTCCCGGCAACGACGACTCCGCCCGCGCGATTCGTTTGTATGCACGCGGCATGGCCGATGCGGCGCTGGAAGGCCGTTCCCAGGTGATCAGCGAACTCGTCGGCGGCGAAGAATTTGTCGAGATCGAAGAAGAAGACGCTGCGCCCGCTGCCGAGTAAGCGCGACGCACACCAACTCGCCGGGACATATCCCGGCGAACGGATTTTGAGGAGGGGCGATGGCCCCTCTTTCTGTATTGAAGAAACTGGACAGGAGTTACGAAATGGCTGAAATCACTGCAGGCATGGTCAAGGAACTGCGCGAAAAAACCGACGCGCCGATGATGGATTGCAAGAAGGCGCTGTCGGAAGCCGGCGGCGACATGCAGAAGGCGGAAGAAATCCTGCGGGTGCGCTTCGGCAACAAGGCCGCCAAGAGCGCCGGGCGCGTTGCCGCCGAAGGCGTGGTGACGATCGCCATCAGCGCCGACGGCAAGTCGGCTGCCATGGTCGAAGTCAACTGCGAAACCGATTTCGTCGCCAAGAACGACGATTTCCTCGCGCTTTCCAACGCGCTGGCCGAGATGGTGCTGAGCCAGAAGCCCGCCGACGTCGCCGCGCTGTCCGCGCTGCCCTACAAGGGCGCCACGGTCGAAGCCTTCCGCACCGAGCTGGTCGGCAAGATCGGCGAGAACATGTCGGTGCGCCGCTTCGTGCGGCTGGACGGCCAGGGCAAGTTCGCCAGCTACATCCACGGCGGCAAGATCGGCGTGCTGGTCGATGTCACCGGCGACGAAGCGCTGGCGCGCGACATCGCCATGCACATTGCGGCGTCCAAGCCGAAGTCGCTGGATGCGTCCGGTGTGTCGCAGGAGCTCATTGATACGGAACGCCGCGTCGCGATCGAGAAGGCCAAGGAAGCCGGCAAGCCGGACGCCATGCTGGATAAGATCGCCGAAGGCACAGTGCAGAAATTCCTCAAGGAAGTGACCCTGCTGTCGCAGCCTTTCGTCAAGGACGACAAGCAGACCGTCGAGCAGGTGCTGAAGTCGAAAAACTCGCAGTGCCATGGCTTCATGATGTACGTGGTGGGCGAGGGCATCGAGAAGAAGGTGTCCGACTTCGCCGCCGAAGTGGCCGCTGCGTCTCAGGTCTGAGCGGACATGGCGCCTGCCAGACGCATCCTGCTGAAACTGTCCGGCGAGGCCCTGATGGGGCCGGAGGGCTTCGGCTACCACGCTGAAACCATGGCCGGTTTCGTCGACCAGATCCGCGACGTGGCGGCGGCCGGTGTGCAGGTCGGAATCGTGGTCGGCGGCGGCAACCTGTTCCGCGGCGCGACCGGCGCGCTGTCCGGCATGAACCGCGCGAGCGCGGATTCGATGGGCATGCTGGCCACGGTGATGAATGCGGTGGCGTTGAAGGATGCGCTGCAGCAGGCGGGCGTCGATGCGCGGGTGCAGACCGCGGTGCACATCGCCCACCTCGGCGAAGATTTCGAGCGCGACATTGCGGTACGTCATCTGGAATCCGGCCGCGTCGTGATTTTCGGCGGCGGCACCGGCAACCCGTTCTTCACCACCGACACCGCAGCGGCACTGCGCGCGGCCGAGATCGGCGCCGACCTGCTCTTGAAGGCAACCAAGGTCGACGGTGTTTATACGGCCGACCCGAAGAAGGACGCGGGCGCCACGCGTTACCATACGCTGTCGTTCGACGAAGCCATCGAAAAAAATCTGGGCGTGCTCGATACCGCCGCATTCGCGCTATGCCGCGAACAGAACCTGAACCTGGTCGTGTTCAACGTCTTCAAGCCCGGCGCGCTCAAGCGCGTGGTGATGGGCGAGGACGAAGGCACGCGCGTGACCTTGAGTTCGTGATCTACACGTAGAGGAGTTGACATGGCTGAACCCACCATCGCCGAGATCAAGCAAGCCGCCGAACAGAAAATGGGCAAGACGCTGGAAGCGCTGAGAAACGACCTGGCCAAGGTGCGCACCGGGCGCGCCCACACCGGCATCCTCGACCACGTCATGGTCGATTACTACGGCAACCCGACGCCGGTGCCGCAGGTGGCGAACGTGTCGCTGGTCGATTCGCGCACGCTGGGCGTACAGCCGTATGAAAAAAACATGGTCGCCAAGATCGAGAAAGCCATCCGCGATGGCGACCTCGGCCTGAATCCGGCGGCGCACGGCGACATCATCCGCGTGCCAATGCCGTCGCTGACCGAGGAGCGCCGACGCGACCTGATCAAGGTGGTGCGCAACGAAGCCGAGGGCGCGCGCGTCGCGGTGCGCAACATCCGGCGCGATGCCAACGGCATGGTGAAGGAAATGGTCAAGGCCAAGACCGCGACCGAGGACGAGGAGCGCCGCACCCAGGACGAGGTGCAGAAGCTGACCGACAAATTCATCGGCGATATCGACAAGATGCTGGCCGACAAAGAGAAAGACCTGCTCGCAGTCTGAGCGGATACCGCGTGTCTACTCCGAACTCGCCAGCGACTCCGGCCAGATCCGATGTGCCGCAGCACATCGCCATCATCATGGATGGCAACGGCCGCTGGGCGAAGCGTCGGCTGATGCCGCGCGTCGCGGGCCACCGCAAGGGCGTCGAGGCGCTGCGCGGCGTAATCCGTGCCTGCGCCGAGCGCGGCGTGTCGCATCTCACGGTGTTTGCCTTCAGCTCGGAAAACTGGCGGCGTCCGCAGGACGAAGTCACCCTGCTGATGGAACTGTTCATGCGCGCGCTGGAAAACGAAGTTGCCAAGCTGCATGAGAACGGTATTCGCTTTCGCGTCATCGGCGACCTGTCCGCATTCTCAGAGCGCATCCAGGCGCTGATCCGCGACGCCGAAGCGCTGACGCGCGACAACACCCGCCTCGTCCTCACCGTGGCAGCCAACTATGGCGGCCGCTGGGATGTGGTGCAGGCGGTGAAAAAACTGATGGCTTCGAACCTGGATGCGGCGGATGTGAGCGAGGCGTTGCTGGCAGAACAGCTCAGCATGGCCGACATGCCGGAGCCGGATCTCTTCATCCGCACTGGCGGCGAGCAGCGCATCAGCAATTTTCTGCTGTGGCAGCTCGCCTACACCGAGCTGTATTTCACCGATGCCTTGTGGCCCGATTTCGACAATGCAGCGCTCGACGCCGCGATTGCGTCCTACCGCGCGCGCGAGCGCCGTTTCGGCCGTACCAGCGAACAGGTGCGCGCCGCATCGTGACGGCATGCCGGATGGGCCATCCATGACGCCATTGGCTCGCCGCGTGCTGACCGCCATGCTGCTGCTGGCCGTATTCGTGCCGGCGGTGCTGTGGGCGCCGACGTGGCTGTGGGGCGTTCTGATGGCCGGCGTGGCCGGCGTGGCGGCGCACGAGTGGGCGCGGTTGAGCCACTTTCCGCCGGTTTCCGCACGCCTCTACGCGGCACTGCTGGCGCTGTGCGCACTGGGGCTGCCCTACCTGCCCGCCCTCGACTGGCAGGCGTTTCAAACCGGTCTGATCGGGCTGGCCATCGTCTTCTGGCTGCTGCTGGTGCCGCTGTGGCTGGCGGGGCAGTGGCGCGTCGAGGCGGCGTTCGCGCGCGCCATGGTCGGTGTCGTGGTGCTGCTGCCCACCTGGGCGGCCTTGGTGGATCTGCATGCGCGCGGCCCGGCCGTCCTGCTGGGCGTGATGGCCGTGGTCTGGATCGCCGATTCCGCGGCCTATTTTTCCGGCCGGCATTTTGGTCGCCACAAGCTCGCCCCCACCATCAGCCCGGGCAAGACCTGGGAGGGCGTGGCGGGTGCGCTGGTCGCGCTGGCGCTGTACGCCGCCGTGGTGAGCGCGTTTGCCGGCATGCCGTTTGTTTCGTTGTTCGTCCTGATCGCCATGCTGCTGTATCTGTCGGTGCTGGGCGACCTGTTCGAATCCTGGATCAAGCGCGTCTCCGGCATGAAGGACAGCGGCGACATCCTGCCGGGCCATGGCGGCGTGCTCGATCGCATCGACGCGCTGACCGCCACCCTGCCGATCGCCAGCGGCATGCTGATGTGGCTGGCGCGCGCTGCATGAATACCGCCCGCATGAAACCGCGCGTGCTGACCATCCTCGGCGCCACCGGCACCATCGGTGTCAACACGCTCCATGTGGTGGCGCGCCACCCTGGACGCTTTGAAATCTTCGCACTGACCGGAGCCACACAGGTCGAGCGCATGGTCGAGCAGTGCCGCGCCCATCGCCCGCGCTTTGCGGTGATGAGCGAGCCAGCCGCCGCCGCTGCGCTGCGCGAGCGGATTGCCGCCGAAGGTCTCGACGTCGAGGTGCTCGAAGGCGCTGCCGCGCTCACCCAGGTGGCCACCGCGCCCGAAGTCGATACGCTGATGGCCGCGATTGTCGGCGCCGCCGGCCTGCCGGCCACGCTGGCGGCGGCCCAGGCCGGCAAGCGGATTCTGCTGGCCAACAAGGAAACGCTGGTGGTGTCGGGCCAGCTGTTCATGGATGCGATCGCCGCCAGCGGCGCCGAACTGTTGCCGATCGATTCCGAGCACAACGCCATCTTCCAGGCGCTGCCGCGCGATTTCGACGGCGATTTCGAGCAGGCCGGGGTGAAGGCGCTATGGCTCACCGCATCCGGCGGCCCGTTCCGCATGCTGTCGGCCGAGGCGATCGCCGCGGCCACGCCGGCGCAGGCCGTGGCGCACCCCAACTGGGTGATGGGCAAAAAGATCTCGGTCGACTCGGCCAGCCTGATGAACAAGGGGCTGGAAGTGATCGAGGCGCGCTGGCTGTTCAACGCGCGTCCCGAGCAGATCAAGGTGCTGGTGCATCCGCAGAGCATCGTGCATTCGATGGTCGAATACACTGACGGCTCGGTGATCGCGCAGATGGGCACGCCCGACATGCGCACCCCGATCGCCTACGCACTGGGATTTCCCGAGCGCATCGAAGCAGGCGTGCCGGCACTGGAACTGATGAACAAACAACTGAGCTTCGAGGCGCCCGACAACGCGCGCTTCCCGTGCCTGCAGCTGGCATTCGACGCGCTCGCCGCCGGCGGCAATGCCGCCGCGGTGCTGAACGCGGCGAACGAAGTCGCCGTGGCGCGTTTTCTCGACGGCGCGGTGCCGTTTGGCGCCATTGCCGCCAGCATCGCGCATACGCTGGAGAAACTGGCCGGGGGCGCAGCCGCCACGCTGGAGGATCTGCTCGAAGCCGACCGCCAGGCCCGCAGCGTGGCCGGCATGTATCTGGGAACCCTGCGCGCATGAGCCTGTTGCATACGATCCTGTGGTTTCTGATCGCCATCGGCATTCTGGTGGTGGTGCACGAATTCGGCCATTACCTGGCGGCGCGCTGGGCCGGCGTCAAGGTGCTGCGTTTTTCGATCGGCTTCGGCAAGCCGCTGCTGAGCCGCCGCTTTGGCCGCGACCAGACCGAATGGACGCTGTCGGCGTTGCCGCTCGGCGGTTACGTCAAGATGCTCGATGAACGCGAGGGCGCGGTGCCGGCGGCCGAAGCGCACCGCAGCTTCAACCACGCCAGCGTGTGGCGGCGCATCGGCATCGTTCTGGCTGGGCCGGCCGCCAACTTCCTGCTCGCCATCGTGTTCTACTGGGTGCTGCTGCTGAACGGGCTCCCGGCGCTGAAGCCCATCGTCGGCGAGCCGCCCGCCGGCACGCCGGCGGCGCAGGCCGGCCTTACGGCGGGAGACGAAATTCGCCGCGTCAACGGCATCGATACGCCGTCGTTCCAGGATTTGCGGCTGACGCTGCTGCGCGTGGGCGTGGCGTCCGAGGCGATCACGCTGGAACTGACCGACGGCCGCAGCGTGCGGCTCGACGCCCAGCCGATGCAGACCGAGAATCTGGAGCAGGACCTCCTGCGCCCGCTCGGCATCGTGCGTTACGATCCCGTGATCGCGCCCGTGATCGGCCAGGTGCTGGAGGACGGCGCCGCGGCGCGCGCAGGCCTGCAGACCGGCGACCGCCTGCTGGCTGCAAACGGTGAAACGGTGGACACCTGGCAGGGCTGGGTGCAGCGGGTGCGCCAGCATCCCGCCCAGGCCCTGCGCATCGAATACGAGCGGCAGGGCCAGCGCCGCGAGCTGACAGTCATTCCCGACGCGGTGGACGAAGCCGGCCAGCGCGTCGGCAAGATCGGCGCCGGCCCGCAGGTCGACGACGCCGTGCTGGCCATGCTGATGACCGAAGTGCGCTACGGCCCGCTCGACGCGCTGTGGCATGGCGCGATCCGGACCTGGGACATGAGCGTGTTCACGCTGGAAATGATGGGCCGCATGGTGCTGGGACAGGTATCGTGGAAGAACCTGTCGGGGCCGCTCACGATTGCCGATTATGCCGGCCAGAGCGCGACGCTGGGCTGGATCAGTTTCGTGAGTTTCCTGGCGCTGGTCAGCGTGAGCCTCGGCGTGCTGAATCTGCTGCCGATCCCGCTACTGGACGGCGGGCACCTCATGTATTATGTTGCCGAGGTTTTGACCGGCCGGCCGGTGTCCGAGCGCGTCATGGAAATGGGCGCGCGCGTTGGGATGGTGCTCCTGCTGATGCTGATGTCGTTCGCCTTGTTCAACGATTTGCAACGCCTGATAAGCGGATGAAAACAACCATGACCCTGAACCGTTTGACGCTGGCCCTCGCCGCCGTATTTGCTGCGCACTCCGCCTGGGCCGAAGAACCCTTCATCGTCAAGGACATCCGGGTCGAGGGCATCCAGCGTACCGAAGCGGGCACGGTGTTCAGCTACCTGCCCGTCAAGGTGGGCGAGGTGATGACCGACGAGAAGACCGCGGCGGCAATCAAGGCACTGTACGCCACCGGATTCTTCAAGGACGTGCGGCTGGAAGCGCGCGACGGCGTGGTGATCGTCACCGTCGAGGAACGTCCCTCGATCGCCAAGATCACCCTGAACGGCATCAAGGAATTTTCCGACGAAGACCTGAAGGCTGGCCTCAAGCAGACGGGCCTGGCCGAAGGCCGTGTGCTCGACCGCGCGCTGCTCGAAAAATCCGAACAGGAACTGCAGCGGCAGTACTTCAACCGCGGCAAATATGCGGTCGAGATCAAGTCCACGCTGACCCCGCTGGAGCGAAATCGCGTTGCGGTCCAGTTCGACGTGGTCGAGGGCGCCAGTGCAAAGATCCAGCAGATCAGCATCGTCGGCAACCAGGCATTCAAGGAAAAGGAACTGCTCAAGCAGTTTTCCTCCACCACCCCCGGCTGGCTGACCTGGTACACCAAGAGCGACCAGTATTCCAAGGCGCGCCTGGGTGGCGATATTGAGGCCCTGCGCTCGTTCTACCTCAACCGCGGATACCTCGAATTCAACGTCGATTCCACCCAGGTGTCGATCTCGCCCGACAAGCAGGGCATCTACGTCACCGTCAACGTGACCGAAGGGCCGCAATACAAGGTGTCCGACGTCAAGCTGGCGGGGCAGATGCTGGTGCCGGAGGCGGAACTGCAGAAGCTCGTCACGATCAAGCCCGGCGAAGTTTTCGTGCGCGACCGCCTGACCGAAACCACCAAGAAAATCGGCGACCGCCTCGGCAACGACGGCTATGCGTTTGCCAACGTCAACGCCGTGCCCGAGCTCGACAAGGAAAAAAGCACGGTGGCGTTCACCCTGTTCGTCGACCCGGGCCGGCGCGTGTATGTGAACCGCATTAACGTGGCGGGCAACGCCAAGACGCGCGACGAAGTGGTACGCCGCGAAATCCGCCAGATGGAAGGCGCGTATTACGACGCCGAAAAGATCAACCGCTCGCGCGAACGGCTCGACCGCCTGGGTTACTTCAGCGAGGTCAATATCGAGACGCCGGGGGTAGCCGGCACCACCGACCAGGTCGATGTCAACGTCAGCGTGGCCGAGAAGTCGACCGGCAACATCATGCTGGGCGCGGGTTTCTCCTCGTCCGAAGGCCTGGTGCTGTCGGGCTCGGTGTCGCAGAGCAACGTGTTCGGCACCGGCAACCGGCTGTCGGCCCAGCTCAACTCGGGCAGCGTCAATACCGTGTATTCGCTGTCCTTCACCAACCCGTACTACACGATCGACGGCATCAGCCTCGGTTATGACCTGTACCGGCGCGACGTCGATGCGACCGAGCTCGACAACGTGGGCGATTACGAGTCCTCGACCTACGGCGCGGGCGTGCGCTTCGGCCTGCCAGTCAACGAGCGGGACTTCATTTCCCTCGGCCTGACCTATGAGCAGACCTCGCTCACCATCGATCCGGCGACAGCGCCGGTGCAGTATGTCGATTTCGTCAACGTGTTCGGCAATGACAACGATACGCTGCGCCTCGATGCCGCCTGGGCGCGCGACACCCGCAACAGCGCCCTGTTCCCGACCCGCGGGATGTTCCAGCGCGTCGCGGCCGAAGTCGGCACCCCGCTCGGCAGCCTGCAGTACTACAAGCTGTCGCTGCAGCACCAGCAGTATTTCCCGATGAGCCGGGATTTCACGCTGATGCTGAATGGCGAGATCGGTTTCGGCGACGGCCTGTCCGGCAAGCCGCTGCCGTTCTTCAAGAATTTCTACGCGGGCGGAACCAGCTCGGTGCGCGGCTTCGAAAGCGGTTCGCTGGGCCCCAAGGCCGCCAATGGCGATGCGCTGGGCGGCAACAAGCGCATCGTCGGCAACGCGGAACTCTTCTTCCCGCTGCCCGGACTCAAAGACAAGCAGTCCCTGCGCATGTCCGCATTCGTCGATGCAGGCGCCGCGTATGGAACGAACGAGGAGTTTTCCATCGACCGCCTGCGTTATTCCGCCGGCGTCGCGGTGCTGTGGGTATCGCCGCTCGGCCCGCTCAAATTCAGCCTGGCGCAGCCGCTGGTCGAAAAAGAGGGCGATGAGTCCGAAGTGTTCCAATTCACCTTCGGCAATGTGTTCTGAGGGTAAGCCGTTTCTGGAGTAAATTAGATGATGAAGTTCAAGCAACTCGCCGTTTCCCTGCTGCTGGCGTCCGCGTTCGTGGCGGCGCCCGTTCTGGCCAATACCAAGATCGGTTTCGTCAACACCGAGCGCCTGTTGCGCGAAGCGCCGCTGTCGATCGCCGCGCAAAAAAAGCTCGAGCGTGAATTTGCCGCCCGCGATCAGGAGCTGCAAAAGCTCGCCAAGCAGGCGCGCGACCTGCAGGCCCAGCTGGACAAGGATGGCGTGACCATGTCGGAAACCGACCGCAAGGCCAAGGAACGCGATCTGGGCAATCTCAACCGCGACCTGCAGCGTCAAGGACGCGAATTCCGCGAAGACCTCAATCTGCGCCGCAACGAGGAACTGGGGCAGATCCAGGAGCGCGCGCGCAAGGCGATCCAGGAGATAGCACGCGCCGAGAAATTCGACCTGATCGTCGAACAGGCGGTTTTCGTCGATCCCAAGAGCGACATCACCGACCGGGTGATGAAGGCCCTGGGTGGCAAATAAGTCCCGCCGCAAAATTCGCTCCATCCAATGGCCGTGACGCTGGCAGCGCTGGTCGCCCGTTTCGGCGGTGAGCTCGTCGGCGACGGGACGCGGTCGGTGCAGCAGGTGGCGCCGCTTGAGCGCGCCACAGCGGACGAGATCGCCTTTGTCTCGCAGCGCAAATACCTCGCCCAGCTGGCGGGCACCCGGGCGGGCGCGGTCATCCTGCCGCCCGATGCGCGCGATGCCACCGACTTGCCGCGTATTCTCACTTCCAATCCCTATCTGTATTTCGCGCGCGTCTCGGCGCTGCTCAATCCCCAGCCGCGTCCGCCTGCGGGCGTCCATCCCGCGGCCAGTGTTGCCGCCGATGCGGACATCGCCGCCGACGCCAGCATCGCAGCCGGTGCCGTGGTTGGCCAGGGCGCGGTGATCGGTGCGCGGAGCGTGATCGGTCCCAACTGCGTCGTCGGCGAGCAGGCCCGCATCGGCGCCGACTGCCTGCTGCACGCCAACGTCACGCTCTACCACCGCTGCGAGGTCGGCGATCGCGCCATCCTGCATTCGGGCTGCGTGATTGGTTCCGATGGTTTCGGCTTCGCACCCGATGGCGAACGCTGGGAGAAAATCCCGCAGATCGGCCGCGTGCTGATCGGCGACGACGTCGAGATCGGCGCCTGCACCACCATCGACCGCGGCGCGCTGGAAGACACGGTGATCGGGGAGGGCGTCAAGCTCGACAACCTGATCCAGGTTGCGCACAACGTGGTCATCGGCGCGCACACCGCGATTGCCGCCTGCACCGGCATCGCCGGCAGCGCCAGGATCGGCCGCCACTGCACCATCGGCGGCGCGGCGATGATTATCGGCCATATCGAGATTGCCGATAACACCCGCATCTCGACCAACACGCTGATCACCAAGTCGCTGCCGCAAGCCGGTACCTACACGTCGACACTGCCTTTCACGGAACACGAGGTCTGGCAGAAGAACGCCGTCCACATGCGCAACCTCGACAAGCTGGTCAACCGCATCAAGCAGCTCGAAAATCGACTCAACGAACTCGAAAGCAAATCATGATCATGGACATCGAGCAGGTGATGCAGTACCTGCCGCACCGCCATCCCTTCCTGCTGATCGACCGGGTTACCGAGCTCGAGCTCGGCAAGTCGATCACTGCAGTCAAGAACGTCACCATCAACGAGCCTTTCTTTCCGGGACATTTCCCCGGGGCGCCGGTGATGCCGGGGGTGCTGATCCTGGAAGCCATGGCGCAGGCGGCGGCGATCCTGTCGTTCAAGACCAAGAACTACACGCCGGAGCAGATCGGCATCGTTTATTTTGCCGGCATCGACGGCGCGCGCTTCAAGAAGCCGGTCAAGCCGGGCGACCAGTTGGTGCTCAAGGTTGGCATCGTGCGCGAGATGCGCGGCATCTGGAAATACACCGGGCGCGCCGAAGTCGACGGCGTGCTGGTCGCCGAAGCCGAGCTCATGGCCACCCTGCGCGACAAGCCCTGACATGGCACGCATTCATTCCACGGCCATCGTTGCAGCCGGCGCACAGCTTGCCGACGACGTCGAAATCGGCCCCTACGCCATCATCGGCGAGCATGTTGAGATCGGCGCCGGCACCACCGTCGGCGCACATGCGGTGATCACCGGCCACACCCGCATCGGCGCGCGCAACCGGATCTTCCATTTCGTCTCGCTCGGCGAGGCGCCGCAGGACAAGAAATACGCCGGCGAACCGACGCGCCTGGAAATCGGCGACGACAACGTGATCCGCGAGTTCTGCACCTTCAACACCGGCACCGTGCAGGACCGCGGCGTCACCACGATCGGCAGCCACAACTGGATCATGGCCTACGTCCACATCGCGCACGACTGCGTGGTGGGCGACCGCACCATCTTCGCCAACAATGCCTCGCTGGCGGGACATGCCGAAATCGGCGACTGGGCGATCCTCGGCGGCTTCACCGGCGTGCACCAGTTCTGCAAGATCGGCGCCCACGTGATGACTGGCATCTCCAGCGTGGTGTTCAAGGACATTCCGCCCTTCATCCTGGCGTCCGGCCAGCCGGCGGCACCCCATGGGCTCAACAGCGAAGGCCTCAAGCGGCGCGGCTTTTCTCCTGAGGCGCTGGCGGCGCTGAAGCGCGCCTACAAGATACTCTACCGCGAAGGCAACACGCTGGCCGAAGCGCAGGCCAGGCTCGCGCCCGAGGCGACAAGCCACGCCGAAGTGCAGCAGTTGCTCGACTTCCTGGCACGCGCCGAGCGCGGCATCATCCGCTAATGGATATTGGCCTGGTCGCCGGCGAAGCGTCCGGCGATCTTCTCGGCGCGCACTTCATCAGCGCGCTGAAACAGAACCATCCCGCTGTGCGCGCCGCCGGCATTGCCGGCCCGCGCATGGTTGCGGCGGGCGTCGAGGCGATCTATCCGAGCGACAAGCTGGCGGTCAACGGTTACATCGAGGTGCTGCGTCACCTGCCCGAGTTGCTGTGGATTCGCTCGCGCATCGCGCGCCATTTCCTCAACGAACGGCCGCGCGTCTTCGTCGGCATCGATGCCCCCGATTTCAATTTCGCGCTGGAAGCGAAGCTCAAGCAGGCGGGCATACCCACCGTGCACTTCGTCAGCCCGTCGATCTGGGCGTGGCGGCCCGAGCGCATTCACCGCATCGCGGAGGCGGTGTCGCACATGCTGGTGGTGTTTCCGTTCGAGGAACAGATCTACCGCGATGCCGGCATCCCGGTCACCTATGTCGGCCATCCGCTGGCCGA
>DAHWJK010000292.1:0-3769 GCA_027344185.1 Thiobacillus sp. | reverse complement strand
AGCTTCTCCAGTTTTTGTTTCAGCGACTTGATCCTGCTTGAGGACACCGGCTTCTTTTCTGCAACAGGCATGGGTTCGGGCTTGGGCGCGTTAGCCACCTTACCGGCTTCCTTCAGGCTTTCGCGCACGCGCTTGCCCTCTGCCAGCAGATAGCGCTGGTAGTCGTCGAGGTCGCCGTCGAACGGCTCGACCCCGCCGCGCGTCACCAGCCAGAACTCGTCGCACACCGAACGCAGCAGGGCGCGGTCGTGGCTGACCAGCATGAGCGTGCCTTCGAATTCGTTCAAGGCCATCGCCAGCGCTTCGCGGGTGGCGAGATCCAGGTGGTTGGTCGGCTCGTCCAGTAGCAGCAGGTTGGGGCGCTGCCACACGATCATGCACAGCACCAGCCGCGCCTTCTCGCCGCCGCTCATGGTGCCGACGGCCTGCTTGACCATGTCGCCGCTGAAGTTGAAGGTGCCGAGAAAATTGCGCAGATCCTGCTCGCGGCTGCTGAACTGGCCGGCGCCGCCGTTCGCAATCGTGTCGCGGGCAAGCCGGATCATGTGTTCCAAGGGCGTGTCCAAGGGGCGCAGGACGTCGAGCTCCTGCTGCGCGAAGTAGCCGATGTTGAGACCCTTGCCTTCGGTGACGGCGCCGGCCACCACCGGCAGGGTGCGCGCGACGGTCTTCACCAGCGTCGACTTGCCCTGGCCGTTGGCGCCGAGGATGCCGATGCGCTGCCCGGCGAAGACCGACCTGCTGACGTGACGCACGATCACCGTCGGCGGGGTACCGGCCGGGGCATCGGCCGGCGGCGGGTAGCCGAAGCTGGCGTCGTCGATCGTCAGCATCGGATTGGGCAGGTTGAGCGGCTCCTTGAATTCGAAGGTGAAATCCGCGCTCGCCAGCATCGGCGCCAGGCGCTCCATGCGGTCGAGCGCCTTGACCCGGCTTTGCGCCTGCTTGGCCTTGCTGGCCTTGGCCTTGAAGCGGTTGATGAAGGCCTGCAGGTGGGCGATCTTGTCCTGTTGCCGTGCAAACGCGGCCTGCTGCAGCGCCATCTGCTCGGCGCGCATGTCCTCGAAGGTGCTGTAGTTGCCGCCGTAGCGGGTGAGCTGGCCGTTTTCGATATGGATGGTGACGTTGGTCACCGCGTCGAGAAATTCGCGGTCGTGGCTGATCACCAGCATGGTGCCGGGGTACTTCTTCAGCCAGGCTTCCAGCCACACCAGTGCGTCCAGATCGAGGTGGTTGGTCGGTTCGTCAAGCAGCAGCAGGTCGGACGGGCACATCAGCGCACGGGCCAATTGGAGCCGCATGCGCCAGCCGCCGGAAAAGCTGTTGACCGGCTGGTCGAGCTCGCGCACCTGGAAGCCCAGCCCGAGGATCAGCGATTGCGCACGCGACTGGGCGTCGTGGGCGCCGGCGTCGTGCAGCGCCATGTAGGCGTGCGCCATGCGCTCGCCGTCATCGCTCGCCTCGGCGGCGGTGACTTCGCGCTGCGCCTCGGCCAGGGTGGTATCGCCGGCAATGACGAAGTCGGTCGCAGACGCGTCCGTTTCCGGCATGTCCTGCGCCACCTGCGCCATGCGCCACTGCGACGGCACCGAAAAGTCGCCCTTGTCTTCGTGCAGCGTGCCATTCAAAAGCGCGAACAGGCTGGATTTGCCGGCGCCGTTGCGGCCGACCAGCCCGACCTTTTCGCCGGGATTGATCGACACCGAGGCGTTGTCGAGCAGGACCTTGGCGCTACGCCGAAGGCTGAGATTCTTGAGGATGATCATGCAGAGGGGGCAGCGCGCAGGACACGCCGCGCCAAAATCGAAAGCCGGATTCTACCCTGTCGCTTTTTTCACGTCCGTTTGCGCTGCCGGATGTTTGCCGCTTCGACACGGGTTGACGGCTTTCCGTCAATCCGCGCCCTCTCCCCTGCCAGGACTTTCCACCCGGCCATAACAACACCTTGTTTTTTATTGCATTTTTATGATGCGCCGCAGCTGTGCTGGGTGGCACAGGCGTTGCAAGTAATCCGGCAAGCACCCACCCAAGGAGAACATCATGAAACTGCAATTCGGCCAAAACCAACTGGTTCTCGAACTCAGCACCTCGCCCTTTGCCTGGTTTCACGGCGAAACCGAGCGCATGAGCCTCACCAGCCTATCGCTGCTGTTCGTGCAGTTCTCCGTGTTCGCCCGCCAGCCGGCTGTCTGATGCACATCGGTAAAGGAACCCGCGTGAGCCTGAGTCTGTCGCGTTCGCTGCTGGGCTTCTTTAGCGGGAGCACCGGCCGCATGTCGATGTTCAGCCTGACGCTGCTGTTCATCGAATTCCGGGTGATGCGCCGCCTGACCACCACGCACTGCGCGTGAGCTGACCGTCCACTCGCGGCTGCCTCGCGCAGCGCGTCGATTCGCCCCCGCCCGCTCAGGGCACTCCACGCCGAATTTCCAGCACCGCCTCGATCCCGCCGGTCGGGCGGTTTGCAAGCCTGACCTTCCAGCCATACGTTTCCGCCAACTGACGCACGATCGCCAGCCCCAGTCCGGTCCCGCCGGTGGCTTTCGCGCGCGACGCTTCCAGCCGGTAAAACGGCCTGAATACTTTATCCAGTTGATCCTCCGGGATGCCGGTGCCGGTGTCGCGCACGCTGACCCGCACCAGGCTGCCGGCACATTCCAGCCCCAGCTCGACCGCGCCCGCCCCCCCGTAACGCTGCGCGTTTTCGATCAGGTTGGACAGAATTTGCCGCACCGCCAGCCGGCTGGCCTCGACCTCGCACGGCGCCGCGCCTGGCCACGTCAGTCCTGCATCGGCCGCGGCTTCATCCAGCAAGGTGGCCAGGTCGAAACGCGAGGCCGGCGCGGGCCGGGTGGCGCGCGCCAGCTCCAGATAACCTGAAATCAGCGTGTTCATCTCGGCCAGGTCGCCCAGTGAACGGTCGATGCGTGCCTGACTGGGTTCGTCGCGCAGCATTTCCAGATTCAGTTGCAGGCGCGTCATCGGCGTGCGCAGGTCGTGTGAAATCCCGGCCAGCAGCGTGGTGCGGTTGTCGAGCAGATTGCGGACCTCGGTGGCCATGGTGTTGAAGCGGCGCGCCAGCTCGGCCAGTTCGGCCGGCCCGGTTTCCGGCAACGGTTCGGGCAGTTCGCCCGCGCCCACCTGACGGGCCGCCCGGGCCACGCGCGCCAGCGGCACGGTAAGGCGGCGCACCAGAAACAGCGCGGTGAACAGGCTGAGAAAGGTGCCCACCGCGACCACCGCGATCGCGGCCAGCGGCGGCTTGACCGCATAGCGATCCGGAAAGAAACCGACCCGCAGATCGTGCCCGCCCACAGGGATATCCAACCAGGCCGCGGCCTTGCCTGGCACGCCGCGCAGAATGACCGATTCGCCCACGCGGCGGCTGAGCGCCGCTTCGATCTGGGTGCGGAAAGCAAATTGAGGGGCATCCGCCGTCGCCCCGACATCGACGGTCGTCAGGCGCAAGCCATGGCGCCGTGCCAGTTCCTGCTCAAAGGCCGCGCGCGTCTGCGGCGGCAGCTCCACCCAGGTTTGCGCCGACAGCACGATCAGGCCCGCCAGGTCGTCGGCCGAGCGCTCCGCCACTGGAACGATCAACGTGCGGTACACCACCCAGAACGCCGCCGCCTGGAACACGACGAAGGCCAGCGCCAGTGTGAGCGCGGTGCGGGCGAACAGTGAGCGGGTGAGGTGCTTCACCCCTTGCCCTGCGGTACGAACAGATAACCCTGGCCGCGCTGGGTGCGGATGTAGGCGGGGTTGGCCG
>DAHWJK010000290.1:0-3677 GCA_027344185.1 Thiobacillus sp. | reverse complement strand
TCGAAACCGTCGCTGACCAGCACGCCGATCTTGCGTCCCGCCAGCGTCGGTTTGGCCTTGGCCAGCAGGCTGAGGGCCGGCGAAGGCGCCATGTCGATCGGCTCCCTGGCCGGCGGAATGTTCAAGGCCTGCCCTGGCATGCCCAGCGCCTGTTCAACCCGGTCGCACAGTTCCGCGTCGACATTCTTGACGTGGCCCAGCACCCGGCAGCGCACTTCCGGCGTTTCCACCTTGCCGAGTTCGAAGGCGAAGGCGTTGACGATGTGGTCCTGCTCCGGCGCCGTCATCGAGCGGAAGAACAGCCGCGCCTGGCTGTAATGGTCCTTGAAGGTTTCCGAGCGGACCCGCACTTTGTCGCCACTGTCCGTGTTGGGATAAGTAACAAAGCCGGCATCCGGGTTTTCGCGCGGCGACTCGGGCGCGAGCGAATTGGGCTCGTAATTGACGCGGCCCTTCGGCACTTCCATCTGCATCAGCGCATCGCGCTGGAAGTTGTGCATCGGGCAGCGCGGCCGGTTGACCGGAATCTGATGGAAATTGGGGCCGCCAAGACGCGACAGCTGCGTGTCGGTATAAGAAAACAGTCGTCCCTGCAGCAGGGGGTCGTCGCTGAAATCGATGCCGGGCACCACGTGGCCGGGGTGAAAAGCCACCTGCTCGGTTTCGGCAAAGAAATTGTCCGGGTTTCGATTCAGGACCATCCGTCCGATCGGTTTCAGCGGCACCATTTCCTCCGGGATCAGCTTGGTCGCATCCAGCACGTCGAACGGAAAACTGTCGGCGGTCGCCTGGTCGAAGGCCTGCACCGACAACTCCCATTCCGGGAAGTCGCCCCGTTCGATGGCCTCGTACAGGTCGCGCCGGTGAAAGTCCGGATCGGCTCCGCTAAGCTTCACCGCTTCATCCCACAATACCGACGCGCTGCCGATCCTGGGGCGCCAGTGGAATTTCACGAACGTCGACTTTCCTTCCGCATTGACGAAGCGGAAGGTGTGCACGCCGAATCCTTCCATCATGCGCAGCGAGCGCGGGATGGCGCGATCGGACATGGCCCACAGGATCATGTGCATGCTCTCGGGCATCAGCGATATGAAGTCCCAGAACGTATCGTGTGCGGTCGCGGACTGCGGATAGCCACGGTCGGGCTCCATCTTCACCGCATGCACCAGATCCGGAAACTTGATCGCGTCCTGGATGAAGAACACCGGAATGTTGTTGCCGACCAGGTCGAAATTGCCTTCCTGCGTATAGAACTTGACCGCGAAGCCGCGCACGTCGCGCGGCAGGTCCACCGAGCCGGCGCCGCCCGCCACGGTGGAGAAGCGGGCGAACACCGGCGTCCGCACGCCGGGATCGCACAGGAAGGCCGCTCGGGTGAGGTCGCTCAGGTCTTCGTACGCCTCGAAATAGCCATGCGCGCCCGAACCCCGCGCATGCACGATGCGCTCGGGAATGCGTTCATGATCGAAATGGGTGATCTTTTCCCGCAGGACAAAATCTTCCAGCAGGGTTGGGCCGCGCGCCCCGCTGCGCAGGGAGTTCTGGTTGTCCGAAATCGCGACGCCCTGGTTCGTCGTCAGCGTGCCGTCGCGCGCATCCGTCGTCTGGTGCAGTTCGCTGGCAGTACCTGCATGAAATGCATTGCCCGCCCCTCGCGCCGGTTTTTTCTTCTGCTTGCTCATAGGTGTTTCTCCTTACATTCAGCCCTGCCGGCATGGCTGCTGCCGGGTGCCGATACGACGTGCTGAAACGGCTGTGCCCAGCGGCCATCCGGCCAGCGGGCGCAGCGCGGCGCAGGGTTTACTGGCGGTACTTGAGCTTCGCCTCGGAAATGCACGCGTCCTTGGCATTGCCCGAAAGCGCATCGCACTTTTCCTTCGCGGCCTTGTACTCCGCCTTCAGCTGATCGTCAGTGGCCTCGGCCTGGGTCTTGACGGATTTCTTTTCAACCTTGGCCTGCGACTTGGCCCTGACGTATTCCGTCTCGGCTTCCTTCATGCACACATCCCGGGCGTTGCCAGCCAGGTTCTTGCAGTTTTCCTTGGCCATCTCGTAGTTCTGCTTGGCCGCATCCTTGGTGGCGTCATACTGGGCGTCGGCACGATCTTTCATCGCGTCCTTGACGTCGGCGGCATGGATCGGGCTCATGGCTGCCAGGCTCAAAGCAGCTAAAAACAGGCTGGTACGAAGTTTCATGTGTTGCTCCTTGGGCTGATTTCGGGTCACTGCCTACGCTGAAAATCCAGCATGGGTTCAATGTAGCGGGCCGCTTCCGGAGAGGGTATCCGCCTCCACTGAGAAACCTGTAGGCGCGTGGGAGTGAACATGTAGGCCGATACTGACGGGACGGCCAGTAAGTCCAATTGCGCCCGAATCCTGACCTGCAGGCGCGGGCGAGGTACGGCTGGGTGAAGTTCGGTTCAGGGTTTCGCGGAAGGCGGGGCCGCATGGACCAGCCTGGGTTTGCCTGTGGCAGGACGGCTCAGTTGCTGGTTCCTGGTCGGCCGCTCGCGCTTTTGCATGGAGGGGAGTTTGACCACGCGCCGGGCCTCGGCCGAACGATAAAGCGCATTGATGATACGCACGTCGATCAGCCCCTCCTCCCCGGACGGCTCAGGCGTTCGGTCCCGCGAGATGCAGTCGGCAAAGTACATCAGCTGCGGCGCAAACTGGTCGCCATGCGAAAAGCGGCGCACGCGGGATTTGCCATCGATCGTGACGGTGAGATTCAGATCCTTGGCATAGCTATAGGCTGGCGCAACGCGCACAGAGCCCCGGGTGCCAACGATCTCGTAGGCGGAGCCCTTGGCGGTACCGAAACTGCAGCTGAAGCTCGCCAGCCGGTCGCCGGGGAAACGCATGATGGCGCTGGTCATTTCCTCGACTTCGGCAAACCGCTTTTCGCCATTGCTGCCAGTGATGGCGAACACCTCGGTCGGCTCGTCGCGGAACAGATAACGCGCCGCGTTGATGCAATAGACGCCAATATCGTAGAGCGTGCCCCCGCCTGTTTCCTCGAGTAGCCGGATGTTGTCCGGGTCATTCACCTGCATGGTGAAGGTCGAGCTGAAGAGGCGCGGCTCGCCCAGCCTGCCCGACTTCACAAGCTCGACCGCGGCCAGGTTGGCTTTCTCGAAATGCAGCCGGTAGGCAATCATCAGTTTCACACCATGCTTTTTGCATTCGCGCTGCATCTTCAGGCACTCCGCCTCGGTGACGGCCATCGGCTTTTCACACAGCACATGAACGCCGGCGCGGGCGGCGCGCACGGTGTAATCGGCGTGCAGATGATTCGGTAGGGCTATATAGACGGCATCGATATCGCCGCTCGCCATCAAGGTATCGTAGTCGTCATAGCCGGCGATGCAGGCGACACCGTAATCCTTCGACAGTTTTTTCAGTTTGACCGGATCGTCCGAGATCAGGGCGACGAGTTCGGCATTCTTTCTGGCGTTTGCAAATGCCGGCAACACTGCGCCTTGGGCGATATAACCCTGGCCGACCACGGCGTAGCGAATTTTTCGTCCGCGCTCGGCCTGTCGAGCGGAACGCGACCCTGGCGTGCCGCCCGCGGCGGATTTTTTTCCGGACCCCATTCCGTCCATCCGCTTGATCGCACCCATGGCACCGGGTCAGGCAGACGCGTCGGAATTTTTTCGGGTGGCGGCATTGCGGGC
>DAHWJK010000202.1:0-16474 GCA_027344185.1 Thiobacillus sp. | reverse complement strand
ACCCGAAGGGACGGGTCGATTCGGGCGCACTCCTTTGTCGCAAGCCGCTTGCAGTGAGCGACACTGCGGCGCGCCTCGCTTCGCGGCCTGCATCCCGAATCGGCCTCGTCGCGGACGTGAAATTAGCGTTAACACGCCCTAGTCCTATTCCTCGACGTCGACCCGCTTTGCCGATTCCTTGAACACCCAGCTCAGCGCAAGCCCGACCGAGACAGCGTCGGACTGCTTCACCAGCGGGCTGTCTTCGATCACCGATCCGGCCAGCGTGTCGTAGCGCAGGAAGCCGCCGACCCACCAGCGCGGAAAGCGCCTGCTCAGGGTGAGCGTGACCTGCGCACCGGAATAGCCGCCCGACGCGTCGTAGGCCGGGCGGCCTGCGAGGGCCTCGGCGGGCCGCACGCCATAGAAATACGCGTTGTATTCGCGGTCGTTGAAATAGGGGCCGGCCTGGATGCCGAGGTTCCAGCCGGTATGACCAGCCGGGTCGCGGATCTGCAGCAGAAGATTAGGCGAGAACAGCCAGCCGATCTGCTCGGGCCGGGACTCAACGGTGATGGCGGCGCGCACCGGCGCCCGCGCGTCCAGCCGCATCCTGCGGTCGGCCGATTGCCACAGGCGGGCATTGACCGAGGGACCCAGTTCGACGGTGAGGTCGAGGTCGGCCATGCCCTGGCGCACCGGATCGTCGTCGCTGTTGACCGGCAGGCTGCCGTTGAGGCTGACGTTGGCCTCCAGCCGCTCGCTGTCGAACAGCAGGCCGCGCAGGCCGTCGCTGTCTGCCCTCAGCACTTCGCCCCGGTAGATCAGATAGGGCATCGGCAACACCGTGGTCTGTCTTGCATCCGAGCCGCGATAATTGGGCAGGTTGAGGACCGCCAGCCCGGCGCCCACTTCCCACAGCGGACGCAACTCGGCCTGGGCCGTCGGCATGGCCATCAGGCCGGCAAAAAAGAATGCTGCACGCACAGGTCGCATGATCGGTTTCCGCATCCGGAAGGGTCCCCGGATTATCGTGTGATCCTGCCGCGCAGCATCGCCGGACAGCAGGGCCGTGTTGCCAGGACGACGCCGCTCGACCGCCTCGCCATCGGTTGCACGCCGGGCGTCTGCGTGGGTATCCCCGATCCGCCTACTTCTGGGCAATTTCCGTCAGGCTGCGAAACACGTCATTGAATGAAACGTCGCGATTGCGCACCAGGCAGGCCACTTCGGCCATAGCGCAGATGGACAGCTCATCGCCCACCATCATCCAGCCGCGGGAGGGCCAGCCATCGGCGCCGGAAAGCGTCATCAGCATGTCGCTGTTATGGTGCATGATGCGGCCGTTCGCGTAGCACAGCTCGGCGGCCAGTTGCGGATCGATCGGGTCCAGGTCTCCCGCCGCTTCGGCCAGGCTGCCGTCGTCCAGAAAACGCAAGGTGGCGACGACCCCCTTGAGCAGCGACAGGCTCTCGAGATTTTGCATGATGCACGCTCCTTCGGTGTTGTCCGGTTCAGTCCGCGGCGGTGAAACGTCGGTACGCCGCGTCGTAATCGAACAGTTTGCTGTCCGCCAGGATCGCCGTGCCGTTCATGCCCATCACCACGTAATCCAGGGTCACGAAGGCAAAGCCGCGTTCCGGCAGGAAGCCCTGCTGGCCGGTCAGTTTCGTCCACCCCGTGGCCTGCATGCGGTAGATCGCCATGTTGGCGGCACACATCTGGGCAACGATTTCTGCAAAATCCTGCTTCAGCTCGCCCCTTACCTCGCCAAGTTCGCCCTTGCAGGAAAACTCGATCGCGCCGTACACGCCCGGCAAGGTCATCAATTCATCCAATGTTGGCATTGGGTTCTCCTTTACCACCCGGTTTGATCGGCTCGGCGACGGCCGCTTCTGTCATGGCCCTGAATACGTCATTGAAGGAGGCGGACTGTGCCTGCACGATGCAGGTGCTGTCGTGGGCCGTGACGAGGGACAGGGCAGGGCCCCAGGTCATCCAGCCATAACAGCTGTCCCACCCCGGCTTGCCGGCCAGACGACCCAGCAGGCTGCACTGCATTTCCAGCGTCATGGTGATGGCGGTGCACAGGCTTGCCATTTCGGCCGCCTCGGCTGCGGTCAATCCGCCATCGGACTCTTCCAGATAACCTTTTCTGGAATACAGCGTGGCGGCCACCGTGCCGGGCAGTTTCACCAGTTCCGTTGTTCTTGCCATGGCCCCCTCCGGAAATCGTTCAATCTGAAAGTGAGTATAGAAAGTAATCGATTTTTTTCTGGGGCCCCCCCGCCCCTTTGCTTGTCTGGAACGACCGTTCCCTCACGCGCTGCACAGTGGATAATGGCCCATGAAGCAGCCGCTCAGGCCGCATGCTTCCTGGTTTTGACGTCCCTTCACGACGAACGGTCCTTACCTGCGGCGCTGACAATTGAAGGATTTCTCTGACAAGGAGTGGCTCGATCCGCTGACAAGCAAAAACGGAGGAATACGCTAAATTGAAGCTATCCGATGCCGCACCCGGATCCGATCATTTGCCGGTCTTGCCGGGAAAGAGACATGACCGGCGGCGGCAAGGTGAACTTCCAGGGAAAACGATTCCGATTAATAACCACAGGAGCCTGAAAAATGCGAACCACTCATTTGCTTATCTGCGCCAGTGCAGCCACCTTCATGTCCGGCGGCGTCCTTGCGTCACACCATTCCGAACCTGGCGTTTTCTATGATCCCAGCAATGTGGCCAGCCCCACCGGAAAAACCACCGGCTACGAGCTTTTCAGGACCATCGGCTGTCCGGGACGCGCCTTGTTCGATAAGCCCTGCCCGGTTCCCCCGGAAAAGGACAGCGACGGAGACGGTGTCGTCGACAGCAAGGACAAGTGCCCCGATACGCCGGCCGGCCGCAAAGTGGACGCAAACGGTTGCGAACTGGACCGCGACGGCGACGGCATCGTGGATGGCGACGACAAGTGCCCCGATGTGTATGCCAAAACTGCGGATGGATGTCCGCCCGCCGCGGCTGCCCCCGAGCCGGCTGCGCTTGCACCGGCTGCCGCACCGCAGCCCGCTCAGGCACCGGCACCCACCCGGCTGGTGCTCGATGATGTGAATTTCGATTATGACAAGGCCAGCCTGCGGCCGGAAGCCTATCCCAAGCTCAATGAAGCTGCAGAAAGCCTGAAGGGATGGGGCGACGGCAAGATCGAAGTGGCGGGCCACACCGACAGCCGGGGCAGCGAGGCCTACAACATGAACCTGTCGTTGCGGCGCGCCGAATCGGTTCGCGATTATCTCGTCACCAAGGGCATCCCGTCGGATCGCATGGTGATCAAAGGGTATGGCGAATCCCAGCCGGTTGCCGACAACGCGACCCCAGAGGGCCGTTTCCAGAATCGCCGGGTCGAACTGCATCCGATGAAGTAAACATCCAGCATGTGACGCGCAGGCCGCCGCCTCGAGCCGGAACTCGGTTCCGTATCAAGGCGGCGGTTTTCTTTATGCACGCTGCTGTACGCCATGTCCCGCACGGGGAGCATGCTGTGGAAAATGGCATGCGGCTTTTTCCTACGTGCTAACCAGGCGAACGCGGATAGCCATAACAGCGCGCGTTCCTCATACTGAATTCTTCCAACAATGAGGGGTGAATCATGAACACACTGAAACGCGTGCTGCCTGCCCTGTTTGCCGCGGCCCTTGCCGCCGGCTGTTCGGACATGCCTACCAAAGACACCACGAAGTACGGCACCACCACCGGCAGCTCGGCAACGCAGACCGACCGTCGCGGGACGATTGCCACGCTTGAAAACATCGAGGTCGATGCCGATTACAAACTCGGCGTGGGCACCGCGGTGGGCGCAGTGGCCGGCGGCATCCTCGGCTCGGCAGTGGGCGACAGCAAAATGGCCACTGCCGTGGGCGCGGTGCTCGGCGGCGCCGCAGGAACCTACGGCGAAACCAAGGTCAGGGAGAAAACGGTGCAGCGGGTGAGCGTCGACATGCGCACCGGCGGACGCGTAACCATTGTGCAACCGGTGGATGCGCGTCTGCGCACCGGCATGCAGGTCATGGTCGAAGGCAGCGGAGAAAACGCCCGCGTGGTGCCGTAGTAAGCCTGCCTGCCGGCTGGAGCGGCGGACAATCGAAGCGACGACAGACAGGCGACCCCGGTTTTCGGGGTCGTATTGATTTAATGCCCATGCAATTAACACCGTTCATAAAAACCCGAAAAATGCTCGTTTTCTGGATTGTCGCTGCTTCGGTTCTCGCCACCATCCTCACGCTGAATTTCCTCCCCGGCGAAAAAAAGGTCGAAACCCGGATCAGCGAGATCTATGCGGTGCAGGACCCACAGTTCCTGCGCACGATGAGCCACCTGCTCGGCCCGCCCTTGGTGGCGGGCAACCAGGTCAGGGAACTGATCAACGGCGACGAGATTTTTCCGCCGATGCTGGCGGCTATTCGCGCAGCCCAAAAAACCATCACGTTTGAAACCTATATCTACTGGTCGGGCGACATTGGACGGGAGTTTGCCGAGGCGCTCGCCGAACGCGCACAGGCCGGCGTCAAGGTCCATGTGCTGGTCGACTGGGTCGGCAGCGTCAAGATGGACGATGCGCTGCTGGAGCTGATGGAAGACGCCGGCGTCGAGCTCCATAAATACCATCCGCTGCGCTGGTACCACCTCGCCAGGATGAACAACCGCACCCACCGCAAGCTGCTGGTGGCCGACGGCAAGGTGGGCTTCACCGGCGGCGTCGGCATTGCCGACAACTGGCTGGGCGATGCACAGGATGCCGACCACTGGCGCGATTCACATTTCCGGATCGAAGGGCCAGCTGTGGCGCACATGCAGGCAGCGTTCCTCGACAACTGGATGAAAACCAGCGGAGAGGTGCTGCACGGCAAAGACTATTTCCCGCCGCTGCAGCCGGTCGGCGAGCACTACGCGCAGGTGTTCAAGAGCTCAGCGGACGAGGGCAGCGAAAGCGTGCGCCTGATGTATCTGCTGTCGATCGCCTCGGCGCGCAAGACAATCTATATCGCCAATGCCTATTTCGTCCCCGACGACCTGTCGGTCGAAACGCTCGTGCGCGCGCTGGAGCGCGGGGTGAAAGTCAGGATCATCCTGCCCGGCAAGCGCATCGACTCGGAACCGGTACGGCGCGCCTCGCGCGCGCGTGGGGGCGATCTGCTCGAGGCCGGCGCCGAAATCTACGAATATCAGCCGACCATGTTTCACTGCAAGGTGATGATCGTCGATGACGTGTGGGTGTCGGTCGGCTCGACCAACTTCGATTCGCGCTCGTTCCGGCTCAACGACGAAGCCAACCTCAACATCTACGACCATGAATTCGCGCAGCGCCAGATCGATATCTTCGAGAATGACCTGAAAAAATCGCGGCAGATTACCTACGCGGAATGGCAACACCGTCCCTGGAGTGAAAAGCTGCTCGAGCACACCATCGCCTTGCTGCGCTCGCAGATGTAACACGCCGGCCCCTCCCGGGCGCCCAGCCGGTGCACGCCGAGCGCCCCGTCCGCAGCATCTGCAGGACGGATCTGACGGTAACGAAACAGATACGTTTATACTATTACTCTTTAGTACATATATTAAGATTTCATTTTGGGGTCGATATAGGACAGCCCGCTCCTGGCCCAACCCGCCGGCCCAAAACAAAGGAGACAAACCATGCGCAGCATGCAGGTTCCCCCGCGCCAATCTCAGGCCCGCACGACGATCGCCAGACCTCAAGGGCGAAAACCGGCACCGGCCGAGACCGAAAATTGGGCGGTGGCAGCAGTGCGCGATGCCCTGGCCGCCTTGACCCGGACCGTTGCCGGCCCCTGTTTTGCCCATCCCGACGCGCTGACCCAGGATGCGATTACCGACTATGCGCTGACGCTGATCCGCCTGCGCGAGTGTGCCTGCGCAGCCGGTTTCGAACGGCTGACCAATGCCTGCGATGCGATCGCGGTCACGGTGTCCCGGCTGATCGACGACCGGCGCTGTGCCTGTCTCGAAAAATGCGCGGCCCTGACGCGCTTTGTCGTGCACGCGCAGACCATGATCCCGGCCGCGGCGAACAGCACGAGGCCGCATGTTCTGCCGAGCCCGGAAAGCCCGCTCTCTCCCAATGCAATCCAGATCGGACGTCGCACGCGTGTCCTGAAATAGGCGCGGTGATCGCGCGATTCCGCTTGTAAGTCTGTCCGCCCCGGCGCGACTGAGTGTTTCCTCGGGGAGACATCGATGCGCGCTTTCCTGCTGCTCTGCAGCCTGCTCACGCCCACGGCCGACGCCGCCTCCTGCACCGCGGCCAGCGGACCCACACGCACCCGCCTGCTGGAGTTGTACACCTCGGAAGGCTGCAGCTCCTGCCCGCCGGCCGACCGCTGGCTGTCGCACCTGCCGCGCGATGCCGGGGTGGTGACGCTGGCCTTCCATGTGGACTACTGGGACCGGCTGGGCTGGAAGGACCGCTTTGCACAGGCGGCTTACAGCCAGCGCCAGCGCGACCGCAACCGCAACCGGCTGTCGGGCTGGGTCTATACGCCGCAGTTCATGCTCGACGGCGCGGATTTCCCCCGCTGGTATCGCGGACTGCCCGCGCGTGAGCCCGTCCCGGCCCAGGCACACCTCACGCTCAGCCTCGACACGTTGCCCGGCCATCTCGACGCGCGAACGGAAGTCCGCTACGCCAGCACGGCCGCCGGACGCAACGCACGCCTCTATCTGGCGCTGACCGAGAGCCGCCTCAGCTCCAGCGTGACCGCGGGCGAAAATGCCCGTCGCACGCTGCTGCACGATGCCGTCGTGCGCACGCTGGCAGGCCCGTTCGACGCATCGCGCGTCGACCATCGTTTCATCCTGCAGCCGGACTGGAAAGCGGCCGATCTGGGTGTGATCGCCTTCGTCACCGATGAACGCGGCGCCACGCTGCAAGCCTTGGCGCGACCGGCCTGTCCCTGATGCGCGGCGTCGCAGGACGCGGACATACGCGGGCGCCCGATCGGCGCCCAGCGGCTTTGCGCTTAGAATCGGGCACACCGCCCCCGAATTTCGGCCCGCATTCGCCCATGAAAGAACTCGCGCAACAACTCGGCCTGCCTTCGCTGGCCCATCCCTGGATCCCCGAAGTGATGGCGATCATCGTCGCCGTCATCGCGCTGAATATCGGCGCCCATTACCTGCTGCGCCATATCGAGAAACTGGCCTCGCGTACCGCGGCGGTCTGGGACGACGCGCTTTTCAAGGCGATGCGCAAGCCGCTCACCTTCATCCTGTGGATAGCCGGGACCGCCTATGCGCTCACGATCATCTCCCAGCATCGCGGCGTGGAACTGCCGGCCTACGTCGATCCGGCGCGCGACACGCTGATTGTCATCGCGTTCGCCTGGTTCCTGCTACGGCTGATCCGCAACGCCTCGCACGGCCTGCTGGCGCGCACCGAAGCCGCCGGTCAGGGCATCGATTTCACCACGGTGGATGCGCTGTCCAAGCTGGGCCGGGTCACCGTGTTTGTGCTGGCCTTTCTCGTCATCGTCCAGAACCTCGGCTACAGCATCGCCGGCGTGCTCGCCTTCGGGGGCATCGGCGGCATCGCGGTGGGCTTTGCCGCCAAGGACATGCTGGCCAACTTCTTCGGCGGCCTGACCATTTACCTGGATCGGCCGTTCGTGGTGGGCGAATGGATCCGCTCGCCAGACAAGGAAATCGAGGGCACGGTCGAATACATCGGCTGGCGCCACACCCGCGTGCGCGCGTTCAACAAGAATCCGATCTATGTGCCGAACGCGCTGTTCACCACCATCGTGGTGGAAAACCCCACCCGCATGACCAACCGGCGCATCCGCGAAACCATCGGCATCCGCTACGCCGACCTCGACAAGCTGCCTGCCATCGTCGAGGACGTGAAGACCATGCTTCAGACCCATCCCGAGATCGATGCCGACGCCACGCTGATCGTCAATTTCAACGAATTCGGCGGCTCCTCGCTGAACGTCTTCGTCTATACCTTCACCCGCACCGTGGAATGGGTGCACTACCACGCGGTCAAGCAGGACGTGCTGCTGAAAATCGCCGACATCATACGCGGCCACGGTGCCGAGATCGCCTTTCCCACGCAGACGCTGCACATCGAGTCGATACCCGACGCGCCCACAGCGGCGCCTGAAGCGTAAGCCGCACAGGCCGCCCTGCGTGCCACGCGTCACCCCGGCGCCTTGACTGCGGCGCGCACCAAAACCGGGCCAAATCAGCGGAAAAGCCCGCCTGCATGCGGTTTTGCCATTAACTATTCGCAACACGCGCCGATACCACCTGTAAGACCCTAATCCGTGAGAACCGTTTGAACACGTCGCCCCAGCCCGAAACGCGCGCATCCAGCCGAACACCGGACGACGCGCAGACCACGGAAGAATCCGTGGCGGCCCATGCCAGGCGCGCCCTGATGACCCGGGTGCGTGTCAGGGTTGCGGCTGTGCTCGATGCGAAGATTGCGCGGCTGCAGCGACTGCGCACCAGGGTTTGCGGCGCGCCGGCCGAGGCAGAGGACGACGACCGTGCCGGCGCACGGCGCGAGCGGACGCGGGATCGCGAGGAGCCGGCCGCAGCGGCGCCCGAGCCGCCCAAGCCCAGGCGCCGCCTGCGCGCCGCCCTCGGCTACCTCAGCCTGGTGCTGATGGGCAGCCTCGCGGGCGGTGCCCTTGCCTATACCCAGTTCCAGAAACAACTCGGCGCTTTGCTTCAGGAAAGCCAGCGCCTGGACGCGGCGCTTGCGGAGAAAAGCCGGCCCAGCGCCGAAATCGTGAAAGCCTTCGAGGCCGAACAGGCTCGCCGCGTCGAGACGGAGAAAAAGCTCGCCGCCGCCTTCATCGAATACACGACGTCCACGGCCGAATCCTATGCCCTGCTCGAAAGCCTGGTCGGGCAGCAGGTTGCCGCAGGCCGGCGTCTGGAATCGTCGCTGACGGAGAAGGCCCAATCGCATGCCGAGACCCGCAAGGCGCTGGACGAAGCGCAGGCCGCACGCATCGAAGCCGAGGAAAAGCTGGCGGCCACGCTGGTCGAGCACGTCGGTCCCGCCAGCACCCAAAGACAGGTGGACAGAGTGAACATGGCGGAGGAAAAACAGGTGGCCGCACACCCGGTCGAGGCGGCCGCGCCCAGCGCGTCCACGGTACCAAGCGACGCCCCGACAGGCCGCCGCAGCGACGCCAGCGCCCCCAAACCGCGCAACTGCACGCTGGATACGCGCAATATCGACGCTCTGAAGGATTGCATCAGCACCTTCAACAAGTAGGCGTTCCCCACAGGCACACAGGCCATAGCGCTCGCAATGAGACGCGATGACGTATTCAGCGGACCCTAGCCGAAGCTGTACTTCACCCCCACCGCATGCCAATGCACCGCCTCTTCCTCCAGCGCCCGCTGGGTGAGCGGGTGGTCTTCGAGCCAGCCTTCGGGCAGCGTGAGGCGAAAACGCGTGGTGCCGATTTCCGTCTTCATCTCGGGCAGCCTGGGCTCGGCGCGATTGCGGCAAAAAATGACGGCCTGCCGCAGCAGCCAGACCAGGCGACGGTCGGGGTCCGCCACCCCCTCAAAGCCCGACAGCTTGGTCAGTGCGCCGCGCTGGGCACGCGCCAGCAGCGCCAGACGCGCCTGCTCGGTGCGCGAGAAGCCGGGCATGTCGGCGTTTTCCAGGATGTAGCCCGAGTGGCGATGGTAGCCGCCGTGCGACACCATCAGACCGATCTCGTGCAGCCGTGCGGCCCAGTCTAGAAAGCGCTCGTCGTGCTCGTCGCCGCCGCCTGCGGCAGCCAGCAGCGTCAGCGCAACGCGTTTGACGCGCGCGGCCTGCTGGCCGTCGATATGGTAACGGCGCATGAATTCATCCACCGTCGCCTCGCGCATGTCTTCCCGATGGAAACGGCCCAGCAGGTCGTAGAGGATGCCTTCCCGCATCGCGGTTTCGGCCACATCCATCTGCTCGATGCCAAGCTCGGCAAACAGGCCGACCATGATGGCGAAGCCCCCGGCGATGACCGGGCGGCGGTCGCGGGCGAGGCCGGCAAGCTCCAGTGCATCAGTATGCCCGGCCTTGATCATCTGGCTGCGCAGCTGGGCCAGGCCGTCGGCGGTGATGCCGCGCGCCGACCAGCCGTTCTGTTCGAGGATTTCGCGCAATGCCCGCGCGGTGCCGCTGGAGCCCACCGCCTGCTGCCAGTTGGCTTTGGAGAATGCGCGCGCGACGGCTTCGACCTCGACGCGCGCTTTCGTTTCGGCGGCCTTCAGCGCAGTCTTGTCGATGACGCCGTCGGCGAAGAAGCGCTTGGAAAAATTGACGCAGCCCATATGCAGGCTTTCGCGTTCGTGCGGTTTCAGGCCGTGGCCGATGATGCATTCGGTCGAGCCGCCGCCGATGTCGACCACCAGCCGGCGGTCGGGCGAGGCCGGCAACGAATGCGCAACGCCGAGATAGATCAGCCGCGCCTCTTCGCGTCCGGCGACGATCTCGATCGGATGGCCGAGTGCGGCTTCGGCCTTGCGCAGGAAGGCCTCCGCATTGCGGGCGATGCGCAGCGCCGAGGTGCCGACGCAACGGATCGCCTCGGGAGACAGGCCGCGCAGGCGTTCGCCGAAGCGCTGCAGGCAGGCCAGCGCCCGTTCCTGCGTGTCTTCATCGAGCTTCTTGTCGTCGCCCAGTCCACCGGCCAGGCGCACGGTTTCCTTCAGCGAATCGAGCGGATAGAGCTGGTCGCCCGCCACCCGTGCTACTTCCAGTCGGAAGGAGTTGGAGCCCAGGTCGACCGCGGCAAGCGTGTCGTACGTCTTCATGCGATTGCACCAAAAAACAGATAGGCCATGCCGATGGCAGCCAGAATGCCGGCGACGTCGGCGATCAGGCCGCAGGCGACGGCGTGACGCACACGCTTGATCCCGACCGCGCCGAAATACACCGCCAGCACATAGAAAGTGGTCTCGGTGCTCCCCTGCACGATCGACGCCAGCCGTCCGGCAAACGAATCCGCGCCATGCGTCTGCATGGTGTCGATCATCATGGCACGCGCGCCGCTGCCGGAAAACGGTTTCATCAGCGCGGTCGGCAGGCCGTCGATCCAGCGCGCGTCGAAACCCAGTCCCAGCACCGCGCTCCGCGCCGCGCCCATCAGCAGCTCAAGTGCGCCGCTGGCACGGAACACCGCGATCGCCACCAGCATCGCGACAAGATACGGAATGATGGTGACGGCGGTGTGAAAACCGTCCTTCGCCCCTTCGATGAAGGCCTCGTAGGCATTCACCCGCCGCCGCACCGCCATCAGCAGGAAAATGGCGACGATGCCGAACAGCAGCACGTTGCTCAGGATCGACGACTGCCGCGTCATCTCGGCGGCCTCGAGGCTGCCGAAGTACCCCACCATGCCGCCGATGAGCGCGGTGGCACCGCCAAGATAGGCCAGCGTGACGCGATTCCACAGGTGCAGCTTCTGGAAAAAGCCGGTGACGAACAGGCCGACCAGGGTGCCGATATAGGTGGTGATCAAGAGCGGAATGAACACATCGGTCGGATCGGCCGCGCCGAGCTGCGCGCGGTAGGTGAAGACGGTGACCGGCAGCAGCGTGACCGAGGCGGTGTTGATGACGAGGAACAGGATCTGCGCGTCGCTCGCGGTGTCCTTCGAGGGATTGAGCGTCTGCAGTTCCTGCATTGCCTTGATGCCGAGCGGGGTCGCGGCATTGTCGAGCCCCAGCATGTTGGCGCCCATGTTCATCGTCATCGCGCCGAGCGCAGGATGGTTGGGCGGCACGTCGGGAAACAGGCGGCGGAACAGCGGCGCCAGGCCGCGGGTGAGGATGTCCAGCATGCCGGCGCGCTCGCCGATTTTCATCACCCCCAGCCACAGCGCCATTACGCCGGTGAGGCCGAGCGCGATTTCAAATGCGGTCTTGCTGCTGTCGAACAGCGCCTTCACCAGTGCGGCGAAGATGTCGGCATCGCCAAGGACCAGCAGCCTGAAAAACGCGATCAGGAAGGCGACAAGGATGAAGCCGATCCACAGCGCGTTGAGCATGGAGAAAGACTAGATCCAGCTCGCGACGACGATCAGCAGCCCGGCCGCGAGCCAGATCACCAGGCCGCGCCAGATCATGCTGACGGCGCTGTCGATGCAATCGTGATCCGGTGCCTGGCCGGTGCCGAGGTCGGGACGCCATACGGTCTCGTCGCCGACCGTGACGCTTTGCCCCAGCTTGACGCCCATGGCGCCGGCGCCGGCGGCGATCACCACGCCCTCTTCCGGTTCCGGCCAGGCATCCGCCTGGGTGCGCCAGCAATAGGTGGCGTCCTCGAAGTTGCCGGCAATGGCGTAGGTCAACGCCGTCAGCCGCGACGGCAACCAGTTGACGACGTGAAACGCCCGCTGTGCAAATGCACCGAAGCGACCGCGGCTGACCGCCCAGCGCCGCGACAGGATCGAGGCGGCGCGAAACAGCACGGCGCCGACCGGCCCCAGTGATGCCAGCAGCACAAACCAGAACAGCACGCCGAACATTTGCCGGTGGCTTGCCGCCATCACCTGCTCGATGGTGACGCGCGTCAGGTCGTCGACGCTGAAGCGCCGCGTGTCGCCGCCGCGCCAGGTCGCCAGTTTCTCGCGCGCGGCGTCGATCTCGCCGGCGCGCAGCTGGCGCGCGATCTGCTCGGCCGAATCGCTAAAATACTTGAAGCCGAGGGTGAAATACAGCACCGCCACATTCCATATCCAGCCCAGCACCGGGCTGATGTCATCGAGCACGGCAAACACCCCCCACACGACGGCCAGCAGCGGCAGCATGGCCAGCGCCCAGGCGATGGCGCCGTGACTGTATTCGCCGGCATTGAAGCGGCGTTCGAGAAACTGGGTGAAGCGGGAATAGTGCCGGTAATGCGGCAGCGGCTGCCGCAGCGGGCGCAGGTGCTCGAGGGCGACTGCGGTCAGAACGGAAAAGAAAGCCATCAGCGATTCATCTCCAGGGTAAAAGAGCCGACCCGGCCGATTTTTCCCGATGGCCGATACCGTTCCACCGTTGGCATGACGATGTCCTGTCCGCGCGCTTCAAGCGTGTCAGCCAGGGCCTGGTAGGCCCGTGACGGCGCCAGCAGCACCGCCGCGTTCACCTCGACGGCATAGACCGGGCGGCGCTCGATACGGCCTTCCTTCAGGCCCTTCGGAAGCGGGGCGTCCTCGGCCAGCGTATAGCCCAGATGCGCGCGCACCTTGCCATGGTCGGCGCGCGGATCGCTGAGGATCACGCTGAGGGTGTCGCCCGCCGTCACCCTGGCCGCGTTGAATTCGTCCAGTGCCTTGCGCTGCGTCTTGCGGGCGTTGTTGATCGGTCCTTCGTATTCGAGGTAGGCGTAACGGTAGGGTCCGGCCTCGGTCTCGCTCACGCGGACGGCATTGAAGCCGCCCCACCACCAGTACACCGCCAGCAGCGGAAGGATGAACGCCAGCACGAACGCCGGCCACTGTTTCTTGAGCACGCATGACCCCCTTCTTCCAGCGGCGAAGATACCACAGCCGCGCACCGGCCTCGACGATGCGGACGGCGGAAGGCGCCCGCTACCGCATGCTGCGGGGGCGGTCCCGGACTCCGCATGCCGAACGGTTATAATGGCTGGCGATTCTGGAGCCGCCTTGTGACTTTACGCCTGTTGTTCACGCTACTGCTGATGTCCTTGCTGCCCGTCGCCCACGCATCTGCGTCTGCCCGTATCAACGAGGCGACCGTGCCGATGAAAGCGGTGCGGCTGGGCACGCACAGCTATTTCGTGCAGGGCCAGCCGGGCGCGGCCAGCAGCGAGAACCAGGGCTTCATGTCGAACGCGGGCTTTGTCGTCACGCGCGACAGCGTGGTGGTATTCGACACGCTGGCCTCGCCGCCGCTGGCCGAAAAGCTGGTCGGCCTGATCCGCAAGATCACCCCGAAACCGATCAAACTCGTGATCGTCAGCCACTACCATGCCGACCATTTCTATGGCCTGCAGGTTTTCAAGGCGCTGGGCGCCGAAATCTGGGCGCACCAGGCGGCCGAAGGCGCTACCCGCACCAGGGGCGCGGCCGAGCGTCTGGCCCAGCGCAAGGAAGCGCTCTTTCCCTGGGTCGATGACGACACGCAGCTGCTGGAAGCCGATCGTTTTATTGCAGGCGACCTCGATTTCGAGATGGGCGGCGTGCGTTTTGCCCTGCGCGAGGTGGGTCCGGCGCATTCCAGCGAGGACCTGGCGCTGCTGGTGAAGCCGGACCGCGTGCTGTTTGCAGGCGACCTGGTGTTCCGCGGGCGCGTGCCTTTCGTTGGCGACGCCGACGGCCGTGCATGGATCGCCGCGCTCGACAAGCTGATCGCGCTCGACCCCAAGGTGCTGGTGCCCGGCCACGGCGCAGAGTCGCGCACGCCGCGCGCCGACCTGGTCTTCACCCGCGATTATCTGAAATTCCTGCGCGAGCAGATGGGGCCGGCTGCGCGAAACCTGGTTCCGTTCGAGGAGGCCTACGAAAAAGTGGACTGGTCGAAATACCGGAACATGCCCGCATTCAATGAAGCCAACCGGCTGAATGCCTACAACCAGTATCTGCGGCTGGAACTCGAAGGCGGAAACTGAGCGAGGCCAGCCAGGACAATCGACAGCCCTCAACCTCAGCAAACTAAAAAAGCCACCCCACCATGCTGTGCTCCCCGGAAGAACTGCTGCAAAAGAACCAGGCGCTCTCGAATGCCTGGGAGCGCTATCGGGCCACACCGACTTTCGAATGCTTTGTCGAACTGGCCGTTTCGATCAACAGCTTCACCGAGTTTCTGATCGACAAGGGTATCACCGCGCTGCACCATGCCAGCCATCAGCTGGAACAGGTGACACTGACGCTGTTCAACAAGGAAGTCGGCCACCCGCTGCCGCAGGATGCGCTGAACGATCTCAACGAGCGCGTACTGGCACTGGCGCGCATGGCGGAGACCCACGCCGCAGTCACCGCCGGTATGGCCGACCGGCGCCAGAACCGGGATCACTCCACCGCCAGCGCGCTGCAGCCTGGGCAGGCCTGGCTGATCGGGCATGACCCCGCGGCCTGGGCCGACCTGCAGGCGCAGCTCGGCTATTTCGGCATGCAGGCGTCGTTTGCCACCTGGGGCGAAACCCTGCCGGACACCGCGGGTGTCGCCCCCCTGCTGCTGCTCGATCTGCGCAGCCTGCCCGAAGCCGAATGGTGCGGCCGGATCCAGGCGCTGCGGCAGCGCTTTGCGATGGGGCAATTGATCAGCCTGTGTATGCCCTCAGACTTCGAGCGCTTGCAGCAGGCGCTGCGCGGCGGATGCGACAGCTGCCTGCTCGAAGGCATGCCGACGCATGCCATCGTCGAGCACATCCTGGAACTGAATGAGCGTCACGAGCAGGAAGCCTTCCGCGTGCTGATCGTGGAGGACTCAAAGACGGCCAGCCATCTGATCCACCGCACTCTGCAGGAAAACCAGATCGTTTCCGAAATCGTCAACGACCCGCGCCAGACCCTGAATGCGCTCAAGCATTTCAACCCCGACCTGATCCTGATGGACATGTACATGCCGAACTGCACCGGCGTGGAGGCCGCGCGCATCATCCGCCAGCACGACGAATTCCTCAGCACGCCGATCGTCTACCTGTCCGTCGAGACCAACGTGGCGCTGCAGGTGGATGCGATGCGGCTGGGCGGCGACCATTTCCTGACCAAGCCTTTCAACCCGGTGTTCCTCAACGCGATCGTCAAGAGCAAGATCGAGCGCTACCGGGCCCTGCGCCGCACCATGTACAACGACAGCCTGACCGGGCTGCTCAACCATTCCAGCGGCAAGAACACGCTGGACATGCTGCTTTCCAGCGTGGTGCACGAAGGCGGTTTTCTGTCGGTGGTGATGATGGACATCGACCACTTCAAGCAGGTGAACGACAGCTACGGCCACCCGGTGGGCGACCAGGTCATCCGCAGCCTGTCGTGGCTGCTCAAGCAACGGCTGCGAAAACAGGATGTGATCTGCCGCTACGGCGGCGAGGAATTCCTGATCGCCCTGCCGCATACCGATGCCGAACAGGCCTTCGTCATCATGGATCGCATTCGCCAGGATTTTTCACAAATTCGCCATCCGCATCGCGATGGCCACTTTTCCGCCACCGCCAGCGGCGGCATCGCCACCTACCCGCTCTATCAAAACAGCGATTCGCTGATCAAGGCCGCCGACGAGGCGCTCTATATGGCCAAGCGCACCGGTCGCAACTGCATCCACGCCGACGAATACTGAATCGCCTCAACCCGCGATCAGCTTGATGCCGATCAGGATCGTCACGATTTCAAACGCCCGCTTGACCCACAGATTGCCCTTCCTGATCGCCAGGTGGCTGCCCAGGTAGCCGCCGATGATCGAGCCGGCCAAGAGCGCCGGCATCCAGTCCCACGCCACCGTGCCGACCGTGCCGAGCACCAGCGCGCC
>DAHWJK010000285.1:0-10359 GCA_027344185.1 Thiobacillus sp. | reverse complement strand
CGCACCGCATGGCCCATCATCTCGTCGAGCCAGTCCTCGTGCAGCGCCGCGGTGTCGTTGTTCAGCAGCAGCAGGTACTCGCCGCGCGCGGCGCGCGCCGCGGTGTTGTTCATCGCCGAGAAGTTGAACTCGCCGGGGGCGCGGATGACCCGCAGGCGCCCGCCGAGCTCGGCCTCGCGCGATTCGATCGCGTCCAGGTAGCGCACCGCGTCGTCGGCGCGACTGTCGTTGTCGACGATCAGGACCTCGTAGGCCGGATAGCGGGTCTTCTCGATCAGCGACTCGACGCAGCGCTGCAGCATCGACAACTGGTCCCGCGTGGGGATGATGATCGACACCAGCGGACGGGTCTCGGGCAGCGGCCAGCGCACGCGAAAGGATGGTGGGAACGGGCCGGGTTGTACTTCGGCAGCGACCCCCATGCGATGGAAGTGCGCCTGCAGCGCGGCCTGTGCCGTTGCCAGCACGTCAGGGATGGTCTTGCGGGTATGCCCCGAGCCTTGCATGCGGTGATACAGCACCTCGTGAACATGCCCGATGGCGGTCTCGCCTGCACCGCTGGCCAGTAACTGCTCCCATGCGCGCAGCAGCAGGTCGTAGTCCTCGGCGCCGTCGTACTGCGGATCGAAGCCGCCCAGGGCGTCGAAGAGGTCGCGTCGGATCAACAGGAGTCCGCCGATGTAGGGCAGGCTGCGCAGATAGTCGAGGTTGAAATCGGGTTTGCAATGCGGATTGACGTGGGTGCCATCGGGGGTGATGCTGTCCTCGTCGCAGTAGACGACGGCCCAATCCGGGTGCATCCGGATGGCCTGGGCCATGCGAAACAGGGCGTCGGGCGCGAGTCGGTCGCCGGCATCGACGACCCCGACCCAATCGGCCTGCGCCGCCTGCAGGCGCCGAGTCATGCTCGCCACCGACGCGGAGCCCGAATCCGCGACGGCCGTCATCAGCACGGTCCCGGCGAACCACTGCGCGCCAAGACTGTCCATCGTCGCGGATACGCCGGCGTCATTCGATGCAAGCAGGGCCAGGGCGATGCGCGGGCCGTCGGAGCTCCATGCCTCTCGCATGAACTCGTCGGCCCACTCGCGTTCGTGGGGCGACAGCCGGTATTGCGGCATCCAGGGCAGCGCCGGCGGCGCCGCGGGTGCAGCCGCCGTCTGTACCGGGACATGGGCCGGGGCGAGAGGCGCCGGGACCAGCAAGGCGCCGGGGGCGGGGGTCTCGTCCACCCTGAATCCACCCTTCGCAACGACCAGACCGAATGCTCGTTCGATCGCATGGGCCAGCGTGCCGTCGACCTGGCCCGTCTCGGGTTCGAAGTCGAGGTCGAGTGCAAGCAGGGGGTCGAGGGCCGTGGGGCGGCACCAGAACATCGATCCGGCGAAATAGCCGTTGCTTGCCGGGTCGAAGCCGAAGCCCATGCGCTGACACAACTCCACGACCCTCGGCAGGTTCGAATCGCCCTGCAACGGCAGAGCGAATCCGCGCGGACCGACCATGCCCAGCGTGGGCTGCGCGGCGAAGGCCGCCAGCACCGCCGGCGCGCTGTCGACCAGGGCGGCGAGGAGTTCACGCCGCCAGCGGTCGCCGTCGCAGTGCTGGAGAAAGGGGATCGCGATACGGCCGCGTAGTTCCTGCAGGTGGGGCGACTTCTTGCCGTGCACGAACAACACCTGGCGGTGGTCGGGGCAACTCCGCGCCCGGCGCAGCAGGGCCAGGCGCGGCGCGATGTCGCGCCCCGCGTTGGCACTCAGGGCGATGGCGGCGCGCGGCATGTCGCGCCGTATCGCGGGCAGCGCGTCGAGGGCACTGTCGGTCAGCGATACGTACAGCGCCACGGGCGGCGCGAGGCGCGCGATCAGCGCGGCGAACTCGGGCCACAGATCCGCGTAGTGCAGGTGCAGGATTACCGCGGTGGGAGCGCCCGCCGGCTCGCCGGCGGCGAGCCAGCGCAGCGGGCCATCGGCAGCGGGCAGGTCGGCGCTCGGCAGCTCCCCGGCGATGCGGTTGCGCGCGCGAAGCCCGCGCAACAGCTGCGCGTAGCTGCGCCGGTACTCGAGGCGAGCCGCGTGGAAGGTGGCGCGCTGCTGCGGGGCCTGCGGTGCCACGCCTTCGCCGCCGCCGCCGGATACCGCGTCGACCAGAGCCGCCGCGAAACCCGTGGAAGCGTCGAAGGCCTGCCGCGCCAGGCGGCGCGAGAGTTCCACGAGGCGCTGCAGCAGTGCACGGTCGCCGAGGGCCGCGAGCAGGGTGTCGACCGAGTCCCAGTGGGCGATCTCAGGACGGATGGTTCCGAAACTCCAGTCCGCGCGCGTCGTGCCGGAACGTGCGGGTTCGAACCACAGCGCCAGCATGCCGCAGGCGATCGCCGCCAGCATGGCGCTGCCTCCGCCCACCGGGAACGAGCCCAGGTACAGGTCGGCGTCGTACTCGACGAGGTCGGCCGCGAATGCGCTCGATACCGGCATGTGGCGGAAATCGACCCCGTGCGCACGCGCCTCGCGCTGGATGGTCTCGACAGCGTCGGCTGGCAACTGGCCGATGTGCAGGTGGCGCGCCAATCGGCGGCTGGCGAACAGGCGTCCGAGCACCGTCGGCAACGCCAGGGGGCCGTCGAAGCGGAACTTGTTCGGGGTCCCCGCCGTCACGCTCGCCAGGCGCTTGCGCTGCAGCATGCCGTCGAGCTTGGTCTGGGCGCGCGCCGGATCGACGCTTTCGGCGATGTCCGCCGAACCCGACATGGGTACCACGACCGGGTGTACCTTGCCTACCGCGCGGCAGAATCCGGCGATCGTCCCCATGGTCGGGAACTCGAGGTCTATGTGCACGTAGTCGCGACGCGCGCTGCCCAGCGACACACTGTGGTCCGCATGGTGCACGAAGACCTTGGTGCCGGGATACAGGCCGTGCACCGCGGCGCAGGCGACGACATCGTAGTGATGCGCGAGCAGCCAGACCGTCTGCGGCCGCAGCGCCAGCAACATCGTGCGCAGCGCACGCACGCGCCCCACCAGGTCGGGCTCCTTGATGGCCATGAACTTTTCGCCCACGGGAACGACATCGGCCGAGCGCGTCTCGTAGCGGCGATGCAGGTCGGTGCAGACCACGCTGGCGCGCGTGTGCTGCTGCAATTGCCGCGCGATGAGCCCATGGCCGCCGAAGGTGTAGAACTCGGTGCCGACGATGACGTGGCTGCCGGGGTGGGGCGGCTCCAGCGTGTCGTAGCTGGCGACGCCGCGGCCGATGCGGTCGACGAGTGCGTCCAGCGTGGGCGTGTGCAGCACGCGCCCCTCGGTGACGGAGCGTGCCTGGAACACGTTCGCCAGGACGGCTCCCAGCAGGGATTCGGCGTCGTCCATGACAGCGGGCTTGTTCATGCGGTTCGGTGTCGGGTGAGGGATGTCGGGCGCGCGCTCAGACAGTGCCGCGCAAGGCCCGGACCACGCGGTCGATCACGTAGTCCTGCTGCGTCTCGTCCAGATGCGGCCCCATGGGCAGGCTCAGCACCTGTTGCGCCAGCGATCGCGCCAGCGGCTGCTCGGGGAGCGTGCCGCCGCCATAGGCCGCCTGGAGGTGGGGTGGAATCGGGTAATGCACGAGCGTCTGTACGCCCGCCGCAGCCAGCGCGCCTGCCAGCGCGTCGCGCTGCCTATGGGTCACGACGAACAGGTGCCAGACCGAATCGGCCCACGCCGGCGTGTCGGGCAGGCCCAGATCGAGGTCCCGCAGCGCCCGCAGGTAGCGCGCCGCCACTGCCTGACGGCGTGCGTTCCAGGCATCGAGGTGGCGCAGCTTGACCGACAGCACCGCGGCCTGGATCGGGTCGAGGCGGCTGTTGCGGCCGATGACCTCGTGGACGTAACGCTGGCTCGAACCGTAGTTGCGCAGCATGGCGATGCGCGAGGCCGTCTGCGCGCAGTCGGTGGTGACGGCGCCGGCATCGCCGAAGGCGCCCAGGTTCTTGCCGGGATAGAAGCTCCAGGCCACTGCGTCGCCATGCGCTCCGATGCGCCGACCCTTGTAGCGGGCTCCGTGCGCCTGCGCGGCGTCCTCCACCACTTTCAATCCATGGCGACGAGCGATCGACACGATCGGGTCCAGGTCTGCCGGCTGACCGTACAGGTGCACCGGAACGATGGCGCGCGTGCGCGGGGTGATGGCCGCTTCGATGCGCGCCGTATCGAGGTGAAAGCCGTCGGCGATCGGTTCGATCGGCACCGGGTGCGCCCCGATGTGTGTCACTCCCAGCCAGGTGGCGATGAAGGTATGACTGGGCACGAGAACCTCGTCACCCGGGCCGACCCCCACGGCCTGCAGCGCCAGGCTCAGCGCATCGAGGCCGTTGCCCACGCCGAGCGCATGCGCGCAGCCGCAGTACTGCGCCCATGCCGACTCGAAGTCCTCGACCGCCTGGCCGCCGACGTACCAGCCGGATTCGAGCACGGTCGCGATCGCCGCGTCGATTTCCCGGCGCAGTTCGAGGTAGCCGGCGCGCACGTCGAGGAAGGCCACCCGCGGTGCGGCCGCGACCGCGTCGCCACGCTGCGCGTAGGGCGCATTCATGCCGCGTCCCGCTGCAGGGGCACGCCGCTCTCCACGAGAAAACTGGCCACCATGCTCATCAAGGTGACATTGTCCCCCAGCGGGGCGTTGCTGCAGTGGCGGCACATGTCGGGCATGTCGCCCTCCAGCAGACGGCGCCGGAACGCGCGGATGCCGTCGCCGTCCAAGGGGTTGCCGGGCTGTGCGAGGTCGCCCACGTGTTCGCTGGTCACGCAGCAGGGGAACAGCTTGCCGTCGGCGGCGACCGTGTACTGCTGCCAGGGTTGCATGCACAGGCGCGTCTTGCGGTTGGGCACGTGCACGGCATCTTCCGAGGTGCCATCGAGCAGCGCGGCCAGTCGCGGCTGGATCTGCAGGGTCAGCCCCAGATCCCTGCAAAGCGCGATGGTCTCCAGCACATGCTGGCGGGCCGCGGCAAGGCGGTCCGCGGGCAGGCGCTCGATGCCCTGGGCGAGTTCGCTGGGCAGATCCGGTTCGAATAGGCTGCTCAACGTGAGGATGTCGACGCCCACGGTCGAGCAGTAGGCCGCCAGATCCTTGAGCTTGTCGATGTTGGCGATCTGCACCGTGCAGTTGACGTTGATCTCCGGCCCGCGACGCCCGCTGCGACGCGCCGCGCCGCGAACCATGACCACGTTGTGGGTGATGCGCGCCACGGACACCTTCTTGCGCACCGCGGCCATCGTGGCCTCGTCGCAGGTGTCGATGCTCACGGTGAGGGCGTCGAACTCCGACAGGAAGTCGATTTCCTCCGGGCTGAGATTGCGACCGAAATTGCTGATCATCATGAGGCGCGAGCCCAGCGCCCGAAACGGACGCACCGCCTCCATCCAGTCCTGCATGAAGGTGGTCTCGCCGGTGCCCGACAGCATTACCTGCTGCGGGGCGGTCTCGCGCACGAGGTCGAGCGCGCGCTGTCGCCAGTCGGGCGCCATGTCCTCGTCGCGCCCGGGGAGCTGGTTGTACGCGGGATCGGCCTTCGGGCAATACACGCAGCGCAGGTTGCAGCGCGACGTCATTTCGATCATCAGCTGCCGCGGACGCGCGAAGCTGAGCAGATCGAGCTGGCCGCTGCTAGCTCCGGCCTGGACCTGGACGGGGAATTTCAGCATGGTGGTACTCCGTTCACGGGGCGGGTGCGCCGGTGGCGGCGAGAAAGCCGTCGAAGGAGCGGATGTAGTCGCTCTCGTCGTAATGCTCGGAGGCCAGCACGAGACAGACCGATCCGGACGAGAAATTGTCCAGCCGGCGCCAGGTCATCGGGCATACGTAGACACCGAAGTACGAGCGATTGAGATGAAAGCGCCGCTCGCGCTGACCATCGTGGAGCACCACGTCGAAGCTTCCGGACATGGCGACGATGAATTGCTGCAGGTTCTTGTGCGCATGGCCTCCGCGCTCGGCCCCGCCCGGTACGTCGTAGAGGTAGTAGACGCGGCGGATGTCGAAGGGCAGGGTCCTGCCGCCTTCGATCACGGTGAGATTCCCGCGCTGTTCGGCGATCTTGTCCAGATCGATGATGCGGCAGTCCTGGAGGGCCATGGTCGATATTCCCGGAAGAGGGTCTAGGTGCGGCGGCGCGGGATGAAATACATCACGGTCTCCTCCCAACCCTGCGTGTAATGGCGCAGCAGCAGGTCGTAGTCGTCGCGAACGGCCAGCACATGTCGCGGCACGTCGATGAAGTCCATCACGCTGTGGTAGACGCAGATCGCCAGGTGCGGGTGGTTGCGCTCGATGGTGGCGCGCGCTCCGTCGATGGCCCGGGTTTCGTAGCCTTCGAGGTCGTACTTGATGAAATGCACCGGCTCGCGCACGACGTCGTCGAGCGCCGCCACCTGCACGCGAAGCTCGCCGTGGTCGCTGACCCTGGAGGCATTGGCGGCGCTGGCATCGAAGCCCACGCTGCCCGCTGCGTCGCCGAGCGCAAGCGGATGAAAGGCGATGTCCCGGTTGCCGGCCAGGCGCTGCCTGGCCAGCGCCAACGACGCGGGGTTGGGCTCGAACACCTCGGCGCCGCAGTTGTGCGGGTGATGGCGCAGGAAGTACTCCGTGGTTTCGCCGCGGAACGCGCCGCCGTCGACAAAGCGCGGCGGACACGCGAAGGCCATGTCGACGTCGAAATACTGTTCGTCGTCGCGCAGCGAGTACCCAGCGGTGAAATCGGCATCGGCCGTGAGACGGTACAGCATGATGTCGCGCAGCACCTGATGCGAGGTGGAGTCGACCAGGCGTGACGCGACCTCGGCGAAGCGCTGACGGTGTTCGGTGAAAGCCGCCCGTGCCGCCGCGCAGAACGGCAGCGGCGCATGGCGCGCCGGGTCCAGGCGCATGAGATCGGCGTAGGCGAGTTCGCGCGGCGCCTGGGCCATGGCACGAATGCGCTGCCGCGCCTGGTGCGGGCGCCGGTGCAGCACCGCGCTGATCACGCAGGCGTTGGCGGGCACGCTGTCGCCGTGCACGACCGGAAGGTCGCACCAGCGCTGGCCGGGTGTCGCGGCGTCGTCGATGACGCCGGCCAGCGGCACGCGCGCGGCCATGAAGCGGCTGTGCTCGTTGCGTCCCAGCACGTAGCAGGGGCGCGTACCGTCGTCGATGGCGCGGGCCAGGGCCGCCGACTCGGGCGGGCACGCGCGCGACCAGGCCTCGAAGTCCGCGGCGATTCGTTCGGCGCTCGGGTTCGTGGACATGTCAGTCGCCTGCGGGTGTGGATGGGCAGGGGGAAATGGCGACGACGCCGGCGCTGCGCGCCGAGCGTGCCATCGCGCTGAGGAACTCGAGTCCCCGGCTCACCAGGGGCAGTCCGAACACCTCCTCGGAGGTCCAGTGCCGCTCGCGCTGGTGCTGCAGCAACGCGGCGTGCAGATCCACGTAGAGGTTGGCGAAGGCCTCGATGAAGCCCGCCGGGTGTCCGGCCTTGAAGCGGGAGTAGCGCGGCTCGCCGGCCACCGTCACGCCGGCGCTGCGGTCGACGATGCGCACGCTGCCGTCGGCAGCGGCGAGCCGGATCTCCTCCGGATTGCCCTGCACCCACTGCGCGCTGGCCTGGCTTCCGAACACCTCGATGCGCAGCCCGTTGCGGTATCCGAGCATGGACTTGCCGAAATAGAAGCGCCCGAGGATGTCGTTCTCGTAGCGAGCATTGGCACTCACGTAGTCGACCACATGCTCGAAGTTGCCGCAGGAGCGTTGATCGGCGCAGACCGAGCGGGGCTCGCGCGCCAGCAGGTAGTGCACGATCTGGTGCAGGTGCACGCCCAGGTCGAGGTAGACCGTGGGAATCTCGCCGTCATGCAGGCGCCAGGCCTGGGGGCGGATCGGCTGGCCCTGGGCATCGCGGCGAACGAATCCCTCCTGCGGCATTTCGGCGTTGAAGTGCAGGACACGGCCGAGCTGTCCCCGGCGGATCATGTCGCGCAGTTCGCGCAGCGCCGGGTAGCCCGTGTAGTTGTAGGTCACCGCGAGAAATCCGTCGCTGCGCTCGAGCGCGCCGCGGATCGCCGCCAGCTCCTGCAGGTCGGCGGCCAGGGACTTCTCGCAGATCACCGCGACACCGGCCTCGAGCGCCGCGATCACCGGTGCGACATGTTCCGAGGTGGGGGTCAGCACCACCACGGCGTCGATACGCCGGGCCTCCGCGTCGAGCAGGGCGCGGTAGTCGGCGTACGTCCGCGCCGGGGCCACGCCGTAGCGGCTCGCACTGGCCCGGTTGATGTGCGGGTCGCGACTGAAGCAGCCCGCGACCAGTTCGAACTGGTCCTCCATGCGCAGGGCGTGGAAATGGGCGCGACCAACGGCCGACGTGATGCTGCCGCCGATGAAGGCGACCTGCAGCCGCCTCGTGGTGTCATCCCGATCGACTTCAAGGTCTGGCGTCATGGGCGGGGCTTTCGGACTGGATGGAAATCATCTCACGCAGGCGCGGCGTCGCCTCGAACAGGGTGGCAGTGCTGTCGAAGCGGGCGAAGACGATGGCGATCTTGTCGTACGGCGCCTGCTCGACCCGGCTGCCGCTTTCGCGCAGCGGGACCACCATGACTTCCTCGGCCGGGATGTCGTCGCGAAACGACCAGACGATCCGCGGCTCGGTCAGCGACACGGTGTGGCGTGCCCAGGGGGAGAACGTCGTGCGCTGTTCCACCTCCAGGGGTAGGCCGAGAAACGGGCGCAGGTAGTTGTCGACGTAGCGCACGCCGCAGGAGGCCTGCAGCAGTTGCGCGTAGAGGTCGCCGGGGCAGCGGCGCATGCACTCGATGAGAAAGATCTGCTCGCCGCGCACCATGAACTGGGTGTGCAGCAGGCCGTCGACCGGACGCAACACGCGCAGCATGTGGCGAATCGCCGTGCGCACCTTGTCGCGTATCGTGCCATCCAGGCGCGACGGTGAATTCGAGCAGTTCACCTGGTAGGGGTAGACGGTGCAGAACTCGTCGACGAAATAGTCCTCGGCGATGTCCGCGTCGACCACGAATGCGGAGTGGCTGTGCAGCGTTCCGTCGATGAACTCCTCGACCACGTGGCGCTCGTCGCATGACGCGGCGCGGGCCGTGGCGACGGCCTGCGCCAATTGCGCGGGGGTGTCCACGCGCACCACCCCACGCCCGCTGAAGGCGTTCGCCGGTTTGACCAGCAGCGGGAAGTCCGCGGCCCCCGGCCAGTCCTGCGGCATCTCGCCGCGGCTCGAGCGCGGCACCGGGAGCGAGGCGCGCGAGGCGAATGCACGGAAGTGCTCCTTGTCGTGCAGGATGCGCGTGGTCTCGGGGTTGTCGAAGCCGGGATAGCCGAATTCGTGGGCCACGGACGCCGCCGACAGATAGCCGGAGTCGTTGCAACTCGGGCAGATCGCCGCGAAGCGCTGGCCGCGCACCAGTTCGCGCAGCGCGTCCGGATCCGAGTAATCGAGGCAGACATGGGCGTCGGCCCAGCGCACGCATGGATCGTCGGGCAGGTTGCCGCACACCACGACACGATGCCCAGTCGCCTGGAGCTGACGCAGTAGCGGTGCGGCGCTGAAACTGGTGCCGAGCAGCAGGACGGGATGGTCGGACATGGAGCGCAGGCAGGGATTCGTCGATCGGACAGCGTCAAAAGCGTGACGTCGGTCCGCATGCTACCGGGGTCGCATCGCAAAAAACACGCCAGCTTGCGCCCGGCATGCCGGGCGGCACGCCATGCGCAGATCAGAGGTACTTGAACAGACTCAACCCCTGCAGTTGCGAGAACGCCGCCTCCGACGCCTGCAACGCCGTCAAGCTCTGCTGGTACTGGCTGATCACCTGCGGGTAGTTGATGCTGGAGATGCTCGCCTGCTGGGTCTGCAGTTGCAGGGTCACGCTGGAATTCTGCGTCTGTACCGCCTGCACCTGCTGCAGCCGGCTGCCGATCGCCGATTGCGTGCCCAGCAGCACGGTCTGTGCCTGGTCCAGGCTGGCCAGGGCATTGGAGATGGCCTGCGCGCGCCGCGCCGTGGAGCCGCTGCCCGCCGGGGTCGCGCTGAAGGCCTGCTGCAGCGACTGGAAGGTGGCGAACAGGCTCTGCGGCTGTGATCCGGCGATGGTGAAGCTGTCACCGGCGGCAGGAGAACCGACCACCGGCACCTCGATCGCCGGGTTCGCCCCCGGCGGCAAGCCGATGCTCATGCCGGAGCTGAAGCTGCCGCTGGCGACCGCTCCCGACGACGCGAAGGCGGCGCCGCTGCCGCTGCTGATCGTGTAGTCCAGCCCGCTGCCGCTGGCCGGGGTGCTGAAGCTGATCTGGTACTCGGTTCCGTTGACCAGCAGCACCTGTTGCGCC
>DAHWJK010000213.1:0-8198 GCA_027344185.1 Thiobacillus sp. | reverse complement strand
ATCAGCACCGGACGCAGGCGGGTGAGCGCGCCGTCAAAGATTGCGGTATCGAGCGCGCGGCCCTGTTCGCGCAGGGTGCGGATGAAGGACACCATCACCAGGCCATTGAGCACTGCGACCCCCGACAGCGCGATGAAACCGACGCCTGCCGAAATGGACAATGGGATGTCGCGCAGCCACAGCGCGAGAATGCCGCCGGTGAGCGCGAACGGGATGCCGGTAAAAACCAGGAGGCCGTCCTTCATGTTGTTGAACATCGCGAACAACAGCATGAAAACCAGCAGCAACGCCACGGGCACCACGATCTGGAGACGCTTGGCCGCCGACTGCAATTGCTCGAAAGTGCCGCCCCAGGTGATCCAGTAGCCGGTCGGAACCTTGACGTTTTGCTGGATCGCCAGATCGGCCTCATTGACGAACGAGCCGATGTCGCGGCCGCGAACGTTGGCGGTGACGACGACGCGACGCTTGCCATCCTCCCGGCTGATCTGGTTGGGGCCGGGGGCGACGATGAAGCTTGCGACGTCGCCCAGTTGCAGATAGCTGTGGCCCGCGCCGGTCGTGGCGTCCATGGGCATCCTGATCGGCAGTTGCTTCAGCGCCGTCAGATCGCTGCGCAGGCGTTCCGGCAGGCGCACGACGATGTCGAAGCGCCGGTCGCCCTCGAACAGTACGCCGGCGTCGCGTCCACCGATGGCAATGCCAATCGCCTCCTGGATATCGCCGACGTTGACCCCGAGCCGCGCGGCTTTTTCCCGGTCGATCTGGATCGTCATCATCGGCAACCCGGTCGTCTGTTCGACCTTGACGTCGGCCGCACCGGGGATTTTTTCCAGCACTTCGGAAATTTCGGCGGCGGTGCTGTTCATCGTGTCCATATCGTCGCCGAACACCTTGACCGCGACATCGCTGCGCACGCCGGATAGCAGCTCGTTGAAGCGCATCTGGATCGGCTGGGTGAACTCGTAGTTGTTGCCGGGCACTTTGCCGACCGCCTCCTGCATGGCCATCACAAGCTCGGCCTTGGTGCGGCTCGGGTCGGGCCATTCCGACCGCGGTTTCAGCATGATGAAGTTGTCGGCCACGCTTGGCGGCATCGGGTCGGTCGCAATTTCAGCGGTGCCCATTTTGGCGAAAATTCGCTCGACTTCGGGAAACTGCTTGATCGTACGTTCAAGCTCGGTCTGCATCTCGATCGCCTGCGTCAAACTGGTGCCGGGAATACGCAAGGCGTGCAGCGCAATGTCGCCCTCGTTGAGACTCGGCACGAATTCGCTGCCCATGCGGGTCGCGAGCAGGCCGGACAGCACCACCGCAACCCCCGCAACGGTGAGCACCAGGGCTTTATTGCCCATGCCCCAGGCGAGTATCGGCGCGTAGCCGCGCGATGCCCATTGCATCAGGCGGTTTTCCTTTTCGCTGACCTTGTTGCCGATCAACAGCGCAACCGCTGCGGGGATGAAGGTCACAGACAGAATCATCGCGCCCAGCAAGGCGACGACGACGGTGAACGCCATCGGGTGGAACATCTTGCCTTCGACGCCGGCGAGCGCAAAGATCGGCAGGTAGACGACCATGATGATGAGCTGGCCGAAAATCAGGGGGCGGCGCGCCTCGCGCGCGGCGGCGAAGACTTCATGGAAGCGTTCGGTGCGGGTGAGCGGACGTTTGAAATGCGCCTGCGCGTGCGCGAGCCGGCGTACGCAGTTCTCGACGATGACCACCGCGCCGTCGATGATGATGCCGAAGTCGAGCGCGCCGAGGCTCATTAAATTGGCGCTGACCTTGTTCGTGACCATGCCGGTGAAGGTGAACAGCATCGACAGCGGAATGACCAGCGCAGTGATGATCGCCGCGCGGATGTTGCCGAGGAACAGGAACAAAACCGCGATCACCAGCAATGCGCCCTCGATCAGGTTCTTCTTCACCGTGTCGATCGCCTTGTCGACCAGGATCGTGCGGTCGTACACGGTCTGCGCGATGACCCCCGCGGGCAGGCTGCGGTTGACTTCTTCGAGCCGCTTGGCGACCGCCTGCGAGACGATGCGGCTGTTTTCGCCAATCAGCATGAAGACGGTGCCCAGTACGATTTCGCGACCGTTTTCGGACGCGGCCCCGGTGCGCAACTCCTGCCCAAGGCCGACTTCGGCGATGTCGCGGATGCGTACCGGCACGCCCTGCCGGCTGGCGACGACGATGTTGCCGATGTCGGCGAGATCGGCAACCTGTCCGGGCGCGCGGATCAGGTATTGCTCGCCGCGTTTTTCGATGTAGCCCGCCCCCACGTTGGCGTTGTTGCGCTCGATGGCGACGACCAGATCCACCAGACTCAGGCCGTGCGCGACGAGCTTGTCGGGCAGCGGCGATACCTGAAACGACTTGGCGTAGCCGCCGATGGTGTTGATTTCGGTTACCCCCGGCACGTTGCGCAACTGCGGTTTGATGATCCAGTCCTGAATTTCCCTGAGATCCATTGCGGTGTAGGGCGTGCCGTCGGGTTTCAACGCGCCAGGTTTGGCCTCCACCGTCCACATGTAAATCTCGCCCAGCCCGGTCGAGATCGGCCCCAACTCCGGATTGATACCCGCAGGCAGTTTTCCCTTGGCCTGGCCGATGCGCTCGTTGACCAGCTGGCGCGCGAAATAGATATCGGTGCCTTCCTTGAAGATCACCGTAACCTGCGACAGGCCGTAGCGCGACAGCGAGCGCGTTTGTTCCAGCCCCGGCAGCCCGGCCATCACGGTCTCGATGGGGAAGGTGATGCGCTGCTCGGACTCCAGCGGCGAATAGCCGGGGGCGGAACTGTTGATCTGAACCTGCACATTGGTGATGTCGGGCACTGCGTCGATCGGCAGCTTTTGATAGCTGTAGACGCCGAACGCGGCCATGCCTAAAACCGCGAGCAGGACGAGCCAGCGCTGCTCGATGGCGAACTGAATGATTTTGTCGAACATGATGGAATGCTTTCCTTTTAAAGAGCGGCGTCGCCGCGTTCGCAGGAGCGAATGCGCAGCGCGTCGCCCAATTCGGAGACGACAATCAGGCCGTCACCCGGCAAGCCGAAATGAGCGGTGGGGCGAGTGGCTTCGTCGACATGGTCGGCTGGGTCGATCGGGCAGAGTCGATGCGGCTGGGCAACCGCAATGGTCTGTTTCATGACGGCCTCCTAGTGGTCGTGGCTCGCGCCGGACTTGCCGATGTCGGCCTTGATGAGGAAGCTGTTTTTCGCGGCGTATTGCTCGCCCGCGTTCAGGCCGCTGATGATCTCGGTGAGCTTGCCGTCGCTGCGCCCCAATTCAACCGGACGCGCTTCGAACTGGTCGCCGTAGCGGCCGAACACCACCGTCCAGTCGCGCACGGTCTGGATCGCCTCGGCGGACACGGCCACCGGCACGTCGACCTCCCCCGACACCACCTGGATATTGACCGGCAGGCCGGGACGCCAGACGCCCTGGGGATTGGGCAATACGACGCGCGCCTTGGCCGTGCGGGTTTGCTCGCCCACCAGTGCGCCGACATAGGAAATGACGCCACTGCTCTCGGATTCGAACGCGGTCGCCTTGACAGTGGCTTTCTGGCCGACTTTCACGGTGTTGAGGTCTTTGGCATAAATCGTCATTTCCGCCCACACCGTGGACAGATCGGCGACGACGAAGATCATCCCGTCTTCCTTCACCGTTTCGCCCAGCGAGACTTTCTTTTCGACCACCACGCCGCTGATCGGCGCACGAATTTCGTAGCGTGTGAGGTTGCCGCTGCCGCGCAGTTCGCCGCCAATCGACGCCAGTTTCTGGCGCGCGTTTTGCGCCGCGATTTCGGCTTCCTGCATGGCAGCCTGCGCTTGCAGGTAATCCTGCTCGGCGGAGATTTTGTCCTCCCACAATTTTTTCTCGCGCGTGAACGTCGAGCGCGCCAGCGTCAGGCGTTTTTGCGCGGCGAGCAGTTCGCTGCGCTGGTCGGCCAATGCCGGGCTGTAAATCACCGCGAGCACCTGGCCTTTTTTGACCCGGTCGCCCGCGTTGGCCGAGACGGACTCGACGACGCCGGCGAGGCGCGGCACGACGTGAACCTGACGGTCTTCGTTGAAACGAATCTCGCCGATCAACTCCAGCACGCTCTGAATGCGCGCCGGGCCTGCTCGCAGTATCTCGACCTTGTTTTGCTGCACCTGCTGATCCGACATCGCGACCCGCGCCTCGACCTGCTCGTAGCCAAATCGATACGATTTTCCGCCGTGCCGCGCTGCGATGCCGACCTTGAACGAATGCGGCTCCTCGACGATGGCGTCGCCCTTCAGGTAATCGTCTTCCGGGGTAAAGCGGAATACCTGCGGCGCGCGACCCAGCCGCTCCAGCGTGAGGGTGACCTCGCTCGCCGACGGCGCCAGCGGCTTGTCGTTCAGGTAGGTGTAAACGCGAAACTGCGGCTCGACGTTGGTCTCGAAGATTGTCACCTCGACGCCGTAGCCATCCTGCGTGAAAAGCTTGCCGCCGTGCGGGCCTTTTTGCGGCGCGCCCACGTCTTCGTGGCCGCCCTCGGCCTGGCCGGCGGGTTCGTCGTGCGCTTCGGTTGCCATCTGCGGTTTGCCGGTACCGAGGATCAGCGCCGCGAGGAGTGCGCCGACTGCCAGAACCCCGGCAATAACCAGCGCCTGTTTCTTGTTCGGATTGAATTTCATGTTGAGTTCCTACGGTTGGACGGCAGCGGGTGCCGGAGGTGTGTCGCCAAGAATGCGCTCGATTTCGGCTGCTGATCGGTGCGCTTCGGCCAATGCGCGCAGGCTTTGCGCGCGGGCCTGAAATAGCGTGCGCTGCGCATCGAGTACGTCTAGAAAGCTGAATTTGCCGAGTTCGAAGCCTCGGGTTGCGGCATCCAGCGCACTTTGCGCGCCTGGAAGAACGTCCCGCCGCAGCGACGCTGTTTCCTGGCGTGCGGTACTTAGCCGCTCGTATGCAACAGCCAGTTCATTGAGCAGGCGGATCTCGGCGGCGGACAGTTGGTCCCGTGCCTTGTCGGTGCGGCGCAACGCTTCCAGCAGGTTTCCCTGATTGCGGTCGAACACCGGGATCGGCATCGAAACGCCGAAAACCGCCTGGTTGAGGCCCAGTTCCTCGTTGCGTTTGGCACCCAGGCTGACGGTCAGGTCCGGAACGCGGCGACTGCGTTCGACTTGCGCCAGCGCTTGCCGGCGCTCGACCTCGATTTTGGCCCGCAGCAAGCTGGGCGAAGCGGCGAGGCGCGCGTTCAGATCGGCCAGGTCAGGGAGCGGCGGCAGGGCTTCCGGATCGCCCTCGGCGCGTTCGAAACGCGGCGACGGATTGGCCCAGGTGGCTGCCAGCCGACGGCGCGCGGTCGCCAATTCGCTGGCGGCCGTCGCGAGTTCGACCCGTGCGCCGGCCTCGGCCACGCGCGCCCGGGTTTCTTCGACCGGCGACACCTTGCCGGCCGTGACCCGCCGTGCGGCGGCGGCCGTCGCGCGTTGCGCGAGTTCGACCGATGCCTGGGCAAGCCACAAACGTTCCTGTGCGACCAGTACGTCGAAAAACGCCGCCGTCACTGCCGCGCGAATCTCGGCGCGCTTGGCGTCCAGCTCCAGCGACGCGGCATCGCGGCTGCGCTCGGCGGCTTCGATCCTGGCACCACGCTTGCCGCCCAGCTCGATCGGCTGGTTCATCTGCAGCGTCGTGGTCCGCGTCGCCCGGCGCGTGTCCTCGATCAAGGCCGAAAATTCCGGGTTGGGTCGGACCTGTGCCTGAGTGATGGTGGCGTCGAGCGCCTCCAGCTCGCGGCCCGCCGCCGAAAGTTCAGGGTTGGCGCCAAGCGCCAGCTCTAGGGCCGCTTTTAGGGTAAGCGGGGCTGCTGGTTCGCTGGCGCGCGGCGTACCAGCATCCGGCTCGGTTTGCGGTGTTTGCGCCCACGCCGCCAACGGCAGCACGAGCAGAATTACGGATAGCGTGATTCGCATGGTTTTTCCTCGTGATAACTCAATGGAACGAAGAACACCGGCGTGCGAAACACGACCGCGACATGATGTCGCGTTGAAGCAAACGCTCGCCGGTTCAGGCGTGCGCTAGCGGGGGACGGTCGAGAAGCGGGGGAGTGCGGGTAAAGAAGACAGCGGGCGGATGCGGAATCCGGCCACCGGATGACATCAAGCCTGGGGTGAGACCAGATTCCGGGAGGATGAAGGAGAGGACATGATGGCAGTGGCGGTCGTGATGACCGTCCTCGTTATGCTGCCCGTCATCCGTGCTGCCGAGTTGCACGAGGTCGTGGCTGGGGTGTCCGGCATCGTGATGGTGTTCGTGTTCGTGAACATGCGCGCCCACAGCTCCCGTGCCCAGGTGTCCATACAAGCCAGCCGCCGCCCAGACGACCTGGAGGGGGATGACAAGCATGATGATCAGGGCGATTAAGCGACGCATGGCAATATTCTACAGATTGCGGCGCATCTGCCAAGCGTTCGTTTATACCGTATTCGCTGATGCCGTGGCGATCCGCCCGTCCCGAACCAGCCTTGCATCCGCGCAGCCCTGGCTTCGAAACGCCTGGATGACATGACGCGTCACGCCGCGCGCCGACAGTTCCTGCGCCAGGCACGCGACATCGGCGTGGGACAGTAGCGTCGGATGCACGGTGGTGCGGATTTCGTGGGCGACACCGCTGGCCAGGACATGTTCGAGGCTGGCCATTGCCGGAACGCCGCTGCCGGCAACGCCGGTGATGCGCGGGTATTCGGCGAACGGCGCTTTCGCGTCCAGTCCTACCCAGTCCACCAGCGACAGCACCTCGGCGAGCCGGCGCGGATAGGCGCCGCCGGTGTGCAGGCCGACCTTGAATCCAAGCGCGCGCACCGCGCGCATTGCGTCCGCCAGCCCGGGCTGCAGCGTCGGCTCGCCGCCGGAAAACACCACGCCGTCGAGCAGGCCCTGACGCCGATGCAGAAAAGCCAGCACTTCGTCCCACGGAATTTCAGTGTCGCCGCGCGGGGGAATCAGGTGCGGGTTGTGGCAATAGTTGCAGCGCCACGGGCAACCCTGGCAGAACACCACCGCGGCCAGCATGCCGGGCCAGTCGGCGGTGGACAGCGGGGTCAGGCCACCGACGCGGAGCATGGTCTTTCACCGTGCACGAACAACACATCGTCGTCATGCCGGCGAATGCCGGCATCCCGTTTAATCGCTGGATGCCGGGTCGCAGCCCGGAATGACGCATTGATGGGCATCACAGGCTCAATTCGAACACCGGCCTTCGACAAAAAACCGCCGCTCGCGGTGCTCGCTCTTTTTCCCCTTGTTGAAGCTCGTCACCGGGCGGTGATAGCCCATCACGCGGGTCCACACTTCGCAGCGGGTGCGTTCCTCGTTCTTCAGGTCGGCGGCGTTCAGGGGGTGGGTCGGTACGGTCATGTCGCTCATTTCGATCTCCTGGGTTTATGCGGCTACAGCGCGTTTGCGGGACAGGGCTCCCTCGTCGCACGCGGGGCAGAATTCGTGCTCGCCGGCGAGGTAGCCGTGTTTGGGACAGATGGAAAAGGTGGGCGTGATGGTGATGTAGGGCAGGCGGAAACGCGTCAGCGCGCGCCGCACCAGGTTCTTGCACGCCTCTGCCGAAGAAATGTGTTCGGACATGTAGAGGTGCAGCACGGTGCCGCCGGTGTACTTGCGCTGCAGGTCGTCCTGCCGCTCCAGCGCCTCGAAGGCGTCGTCGGTGAAGCCCACCGGCAGCTGCGACGAATTGGTGTAGTAGGGCGCATCAATGGTGCCCGCCTGCAGGATGCCCGGATAGCGCCTGGCGTCTTCCTTGGCGAAGCGGTAGGTGGTGCCCTCGGCCGGCGTGGCTTCCAGGTTGTACATGTGGCCGGTCTCTTCCTGGAAGGCGGCAATCCGCCCGCGGATGTGGTCGAGCAGGCGCACCGCGAACGCGTGGCCCCATTCGCTGGTGATGTCGTGTTCGTCCCCGCTGAAGTTGCGGATCATCTCGTTGACGCCGTTGACGCCGATGGTCGAGAAGTGGTTGCGCAGGGTGCCGAGATAGCGCTTGGTGTATGGGAAGAGGCCGTTGTCCATCAGGCGCTGGATTTCCTTGCGCTTGATTTCCAGCCCGTTCCTCGCCATGCCGAGCAGCGCGTCGAGGCGGCGCAGCAGCCCCGCTTCGTCGCCCCGGTATTCGTGGCCCAGGCGCGCGCAGTTGACCGT
>DAHWJK010000199.1:0-9142 GCA_027344185.1 Thiobacillus sp. | reverse complement strand
GCGGATCATGCGGTAGTCGCCGATCGCGCGCCCGGCGGCGATGGCCAGCGAACGCGCCGGCTTGACCCAGCCGCGGGGGAGGTCGGGGCTCATGTGGAAAACTGCAGCGCGTGCAGTTGCGCGTAGCGGCCTTTTCGGGCGATCAGCTCGGCGTGGCTGCCGATCTCGACGATGCGGCCGCCTTCGAGCACGACGATGCGATGGGCGCGTTCGATGGTGGACAGCCGATGCGCGACGACCAGCGTGGTGCGATTCTGCATCAGCGTTTCGAGCGCGGCCTGCACGTGACGCTCGGATTCGTTGTCGAGCGCCGAGGTGGCTTCGTCTAGGATCAGCAAGGGCGCGTTCTTCAGGATCGCGCGCGCGATGGCAATACGTTGACGCTGGCCGCCGGAGAGCCGCATGCCGTTTTCGCCGATCAGGGTTTGCAGGCCTTCGGGCAGGGCCTGGATGAACTCCCACGCGTGCGCGGCGACGCAGGCGGCGCGGATCTCCTCCGCGGTGGCGTCGCGCCGGGTGCCGTAGGCGATGTTGTGCGCCAGCGTGTCGTTGAACAGCACCACGTCCTGCGACACCAGCGCAATGTGGCCGCGCAGATTCTGCAGGCGCAGGTCGCGGATGTCGATGCCGTCGAGGGTGATCGCGCCGGCGTCGGGATCGTAGAAACGCGGCACCAGGTTGGCCAGCGTGGTCTTGCCCGAGCCGGAAGCGCCAACCAGCGCCACGGTTTCGCCGGGCGCGATGTCGAGCGTGATGCCGTCGAGCGCCGGGATGGTCTTGCCGGGGTAAGTCAGGCTCACGCCGTGCAGCGCCAGGCACCCCTCGACCCGGTCGAGGCTGCGGGTGCCGCTGTCGCGTTCGGCGTCCTGGTCGAGCAGGCTGAAAATGGTTTCGGCCGCTGCCAGTCCGCGCTGCAACTGGTCGTTGACGGCGGTGAGCCGCTTCAGCGGCGCGAACAGCAGCAGCATGGCCATGAAGAAGGCGACGAAACCGCCCACGGTCGTGGTGTTCGCACTGGCCTGGCCGGCGGCGATGTAGACGATGATCGCCAGCGCCACCGCGGCGATGAACTGGATCACCGGTTCGTACACCGCGTTGGCTGCGACGCGCTTCATTTCGAACATGCGCGCCAGGTTCGCGGCGTGGCGGAAGCGCGTCTGCTCGTAGTCTTCGCCGCCGTACAGCTTGACGACGCGGTGTCCGCCCACGGCCTCGTCGACCACCTGGGTGAGCTCGCCAATATTCTGCTGCGCCTTGCGCGACAGGCCGCGCAGGCGCGTGCTGGCCGTGCGGACGATCCACAGGGTCAGCGGCACCATCGCGAACACGATCAGCGTCAGCCGCCAGTTCAGCCACAGCAGGTAGCCCAGCAGTCCCAGCACCGTGACCGTGTCGCGCACCAGCGTGGTGAGCGAGCTGGTGGCCGACTGCGTGACCTGGGTGACATTGAATGCCAGGTGCGCAATCAGCTGCCCGCTCGGGTTCTGGTCGAAATAGCGCGTCGGCAGCGTCATCAGCTTGTCGAACATCGCGGCGCGGAGATCCATTACCAGCCGGCTGCCGACCCAAGCCATGCAATAGGTGCTGACGAAGCTGGTGACGCCGCGCACCAGGAACAGCGCCAGCAGCAGGATCGGGATCCAGCGGATGAAGTCCGGGTCCTTGGCGACGAAGCCCTGGTCCAGCAGCGGCTTGAACAGCGCGGGCAGCAGCGGCTCGGTGGCGGCGGTGAGCACCAGCGCGACCAGCGACAGCGCGAACATGCGCCAGTAGGGCTTTACATAGCCCAGCAGGCGCAGGTAGAGGGCGCGACTGTCCGGCGTCGGCGTCACAGCAGCAGCAGGGTGGCGAGCCCGAGGAAGATGAAGAAGCCCATGCTGTCGGTGGTAAAGGTCAGCAGCACCGACGAGCCGACCGCCGGGTCGCGCTTCATGCGTTCCAGCGTCATCGGAATGAAAATGCCGGCCAGCGCCGCGACGATCAGGTTGAGCAGCATCGCCAGCGCCATCACCCCGCCCAGCGCCAGATTGTCGTACAGCAGCCAGGCGAAGACGCCGACCACCGATCCCCACAGCAGGCCGTTGAACAGCGCGACGCCGAGCTCCTTGATCACCAGGCGGCGCGCGTTGGCCTGCGTGATCTGGCCCAGCGCGAGGCCGCGCACGATCAACGCGATGGTCTGGTTGCCGGAGTTGCCGCCGATGCCGGCGATGATCGGCATCAGCGCCGCCAGCGCGGCGAGCTTTTCGATCGAGCCTTCAAACGCGCCGATCACGCGCGACGCGATGAAGGCGGTGGCGAGATTGATCGACAACCACATCCAGCGGTTCTTCGCCGAACGCCACACCGTGGAGAAGAGGTCTTCCTCCTCTTTCAGGCCGGCCATCGACAGCATGTCGGCGTCGGCCGATTCGCGGATGTAGTCGACCACCGCGTCGACCGTGAGGCGGCCGATCAGCCGCCCCTGCCTATCGACGACCGGCGCCATCACCAGGTCGTAACGCTCGAACGCCTGGGCTGCTTCCTGCGCTTCATCCTCGGGATGGAATTTGACGAAATCCTCGACCATCACCGCCGCCACCGACGCCTCGGGATCGGTGGTCAGCAGGCGTTTCAGCGGCAGCACGCCAATGATCTCGTCGACCCGGTCGACCACGAACAGCTTGTCGAGCTGGTCCGGCAGTTCGCCCAGGCGGCGCAGGTAGCGCAGCGCGACTTCGAGCGTGACATCGGCGCGGATCGTCACCATCTCGAAATCCATCAGCGCGCCGACCGTGTCTTCCGGATACGCCAGCGCCGACTGCAGGTGCGCGCGCTTCTGCGCGTCGAGGCTGGTGAGCAGTTCCTCGATCACGTCGCGCGGCAGATCGGCCGCGATGTCGGCGATCTCGTCGGTGTCGAGCGATTCGGCGGCGGCCAGCAGCTCCGCCTTGTCCATCGTCTGGATCAGCGATTCGCGCACCGAGTCGGAGACTTCCAGCAGAATTTCGCCGTCGTTTTCCGCACTGACCAGGCTCCACACCAGCCGGCGTTCGTCCAGTGGCAGCGCTTCCAGGATGTAGGCGATGTCGGCCGGGTGCAGGTCCTCCAGCTTGCGCTGCAGCTCCGTCAGGTTCTGCTTGTGCACCAGGTTCTCGACCAGGCTCTGGCGCGGCCCGCCCTGCTTGTGGACGAGCTCCTCCACCAGCCGCATGCGGGCGAGCAGGTCCTGCACCTGCGCGAGGTGGGCTTCGAGGTTATCCTGCGACTGATTTTCGAGCGTGTCGGTCATGATCGGGCCGGGTGCGAGCGCCCGATTGTAGCGCGTTACCGCAGATTGCCGGGTCGGACGCCGACGTGCGCGCGGCCGGGTTGCGGATTCAGCGCGGCACCTGTGCGTACCTCATGTAGCGATTGATCAGCGCGACGCGGCGCTGGTAGGTGCGCGAGCCGCGATTGTGCTCGTAGAAGCGGGGGTTGGGCACCATCGCCGCCATGCGTGCGGCCTGGTCGCGGCCGAGCCTGGCGGCCGAGGTCTTGTAATAGCGGCGGGCGGCGGCTTCGGCGCCATAGATGCCGTTTCCCCATTCGATGACGTTCAGATACACCTCGAGGATACGACGCTTGCTCCAGGTGGTTTCGATCATCAGCGTGATGATTGCTTCCTGACCCTTGCGGATGAAGCTGCGCTCGCCGGAAAGGAACAGATTCTTGGCGAGCTGCTGGCTGATGGTGGAGCCGCCGGCGACGAGCTTGCCCTTCTTCAGATTCTTTTCGACGGCCTTCTGGATGCCTGCGACGTCGAAGCCATCGTGCTCGAGGAATTTCGCGTCTTCGGCGGCGACGATGGCGCGTTTCAGATGGGGCGAAATCTTGTCGTAGGGCACCCACTTGTGGCGCAGTTCGGCGTCCGGATTCTTGTCCTGCTGGCGCACGAGGCCGGCTTCCATGAAGGCGGTCGATCTGGGGTTGTGATCGATCCACCACAACACATGGGCGAGGATCCACAGCTGATAGATCAGCACCAGTGCGATCGCCACCACCACGCCCTTGCCGAGCCAGCGCAATGCGGTACGGATCATGTGCGCAAGGCCGCGATGACCGGGGCGGTATCGGGGCGCACGTTGCGCCACAGGTAAAACGCCTCGGCGGCCTGCTCGACCAGCATGCCCAGCCCGTCGGCGGTGGCGGCGCCGTGGCTGCGTGCGAAATCGAGGAAAGGCGTGTCGCGGCCGTACATCATGTCGTAGGCCAGCGTGGCGGCGCCGAAGACGCGCGGCGACAGTGGCGGCAATTCGCCGGCGAGGCTGGCGGCGGTGGCATTGATGACGAGATCGAAAGGGGTGTCCACCGCGTCGAATCCGCACGCGCTGACGCCGTGGCCGAACAGCGCGGCCAGGTCCTGCGCGCGGCTGACGGTGCGGTTGGCGATGACCACCTCGGCCGGCTGCTGGCTGAGCAGGGACTCGAGCACCCCGCGTGCCGCGCCGCCGGCACCCAGCAGCAACACATGCTTGCCGGTGAGCACGCAGCCGAGATTGCGGGTGAGGTCGGCCACCAGCCCGGCGCCATCGGTGTTGTCGCCGAAGATGCCGTCGGCATCGAAGCGCAGGGTGTTGACCGCCCCGGCGCGCTCGGCGCGGGGACTCAGGCGGCCGGCCAGCCGGAAAGCGTCTTCCTTGAACGGAACGGTGACGTTGGCGCCGCGTCCGCCCGCGGCGATGAAAGCAGCCACGCTGTCGGCAAAGCCGCCCTTAGGCGCGAGGATCGCCTCATAGCGCATGTCCTGTCCGGTCTGGCGGGCAAAGGCGGCATGAATCTGCGGGGATTGGGAGTGGGCAATCGGGTGCCCGAATACGGCGTAGCGGTCGGTCATGGCCGCGCTATTCTAATCGAGGCGGCTCTAATGAGGCGGCTTCAGCCGCCGCCGGCTCAATCAGGGCGGCGCATCGTGATCAGCTTTGTGTCCACGGCAGGCCGCGCAGCTTCCAGCCGTTGATTTCGTTGCGGTGGCCGGTCGCCTTGTTGAGATCGCCCTCGAATCCTTCCAGCATGTTGTAGCAGCTGCCGCGCCCCGCCTCGGCGCAAGCTATAGCCGCCCGATGCGAACGCGCATTGGTGCGGCACATGAATATCAGCAGCGACTCCGGATCGGTGGCCTGGGCCAGCTGGGTGAAAAAATGCGGGTTCGGCACCCAGCCCGGCCAGGATTTCCACTCGACATGCACCGCGCCGGGGATTGCGCCATTGAACTCGATTTCCGCGTGCGAACGCACATCCACCAGCCGCGCACCGGGCGCCAGTTGCAGCAGTTCGTGCGCCTCGTGCGGCAGGAGCGCGCCGGCATACGGCCAGGCATGCTCCTGGCTACGCCCGTGTGCGGTATCCAGCAGCGCAGTGATGCGTCCCATGACGATTTCCTTGTAAGTCCCCATTCAGTATACGAAAGTCGCCCCATCGATGCAATTTGCACCAAATAAGTGCAACAAACGTTCCAAATGCACAATTATGGTGCAATCAGAAGACGGCGCGCCGCACTATCCTGCTGCATCGGCCTTGTGGCACAATGCTTTGCGCCCGCATTCTTACATGGCATGGTTGCTGCTAAGTCAGGTTCATCGCGGCACGCAGGCAGGTGCCGTCTATAGTTTCGTTACCCTTTTATACAGCTCGAGGAGATTCAGCATGGCCGTGGCCGATGTGCTCAAAAGAATTCAGGACGATGAAGTGAAGTTCGTCGACCTGCGTTTTACCGATACCCGTGGCAAGGAACAACACGTTTCGATTCCTGCCCGCATTGTGACCGAAGCATGGTTCGAGGACGGCCATCCCTTCGATGGGTCCTCGATCGCCGGCTGGAAGGGCATCCAGGCATCCGACATGCTGCTGAAGGCGGATCCGGATTCGGCCTACATGGATCCCTTCTTCGACGAGCCCACGCTGATCCTGACCTGCGACGTGATCGAGCCGTCCGACGGCAAGGGCTACGAGCGCGATCCGCGTTCGGTGGCGCGTCGTGCCGAGGCCTACCTGAAGTCGACCGGCATTGCGGACACCGCTTATTTCGGCCCAGAGCCCGAGTTCTTCATTTTCGATTCGATCACCTGGCATGACGGCATGTCGGGCTGCGGCGTGAAAATCAACTCCGAAGAAGCCTCGTGGTCGTCGGCCGAGAAGTTCGAAAACGGCAACACCGGCCATCGCCCGGGCGTCAAGGGCGGCTATTTCCCGGTGCCCCCGGTCGACAGCCTGCAGGACATCCGGGCCGCCATGGTGCTGGCGCTGGAAGAAGCCGGCATCCCGGTCGAAGTGTTCCACCACGAAGTCGCCACCGCCGGCCAGTGCGAAATCGGCACCCAGTTCAGCACCCTGACCAAGCGTGCCGACTGGACGCAGGTTTTGAAGTACATCGTGCACAACGTTGCGCACGCCTACGGCAAGACCGCGACCTTCATGCCCAAGCCCATCGTCGGCGACAACGGCTCCGGCATGCACGTGCACATGTCATTGTGGAAAGACGGCAAGAACCTGTTCGCCGGCAATGGCTACGCCGGTTTGTCCGAGCTGTGCCTGTACTACATCGGCGGTATCATCAAGCACGCCAAGGCGCTGAATGCGATCACCAATCCGTCGACCAACTCGTACAAGCGTCTGGTACCCGGCTTCGAAGCCCCGGTGATGCTGGCCTACTCGGCCCGCAACCGTTCGGCCTCGATCCGCATCCCGATTGCCGCCAGCGAGAAGGCGCGCCGCATCGAGACCCGCTTCCCGGATCCGATGGCCAACCCCTATCTGTGCTTTGCCGCGCTGATGATGGCCGGCCTCGACGGCATCCAGAACAAGATTCATCCCGGCGACCCGTCGGACAAGGATCTATACGACCTGCCGCCGGAAGAAGACGCAAAGATTCCGAAGGTCTGCCACAGCCTGGAAATGGCGCTGGACGAGCTCGACAAGGATCGCGAGTTCCTGACCCGCGGCGGTGTGTTCACCAACGACATGATCGACGCCTACATTACGCTGAAGATGGAGGACGTCACCAAGTTCCGCATGACCACGCACCCGGTCGAATTTGCGATGTACTACTCGCTGTAAGGCCTGCGCAAGCAGCAAAAAGGCGGCAGGGCGGCTTCGGCCGCCCTTTTTCATGGGTGCCCCGACGGTCAAGATTGCCGGCCAGTGTCCGTAAATGAGGGGTACGTTATATTCTTCGACCATGCCCATCGTCCGAACTTTTCTTCTGTTGAGCCTGATTCTGGCTGCCCCAGCGCAGGCGGAAATCTATAAATACGTCGACGAGAACGGGCAGGTGACATTTACCGATGTCTACAGGAAAGGCGCCCAGCGGATCGATCTGCCGGGTGCGCCGAAGCCGTTGGCGCCCGCCGGCAAGGCGCCCATTCGGGCTTCCGCGCCCAGTCCGGCGAATTTCCCGCGCATCGACGCCGGCACCCAGAAGCGCCGCGACGACATCCGGCGCCAGGTGCTGCAGGACGAAATCGATGGCGAGCGCCGCAACGCCGAGGAGGCACGGCGCCAGCTGACGCTGGGTGAACGCCTGCAGCCCGGCGAGCGCGCCTCCGACACCAGCTATGTCAATCGCGTGAACCGCCTGCGCGCCGCGCTGCAGCAGCACGAACAGAACGTCACCGCGATCCAGCGCGAGCTCGCCAACCTGCGCTAGCTTGAGCGCCCCGCTGGGCAGGGCTGGCGCCGCCTTCGATTCGGCTGCAGCCTGCCCGTGTGGGGTGCGGGTCAGCCTGTGTCCACCCGTTGTATGCCGATACGCATGCAATACGCACGCTGGCACAATCAGTGCTTCAATAGCGTGCATGAGCATGCTGCGGCCCCCCCCCACCGACTTTTCCGGGCTCGATTGCCTGTCGACCGGTACCCTGGTACTGGATGACGAAGACGGCATCGTCTATGTCAACCCTGCGGCGGAAACCCTGTTGGGCATGTCCGGCGTGCTGTTGGCGGGCGAACACGCGGACCGCGTGTTCGAGCGCAGCCCCGAACTGCTGGCAGCGATCCGGACCGTGCGCGACGCGCAGGAAACGGTGATCGAGCATGAACTCGACGTGTTGGTGGGCGGGCATCCGCCGATCCGTCTCGGCTGCAACCTGTCGCCGCTGGAGGTGCCGCAACAGGGCGTGCTGATCGAAATGCGCGCGGTCGATCCGCATCTGCGCATCGCCCGCCTGGAGCAGGCGCGGCTGCAGCAGGAGGCCAACCGCGAACTGCTGCGCAACCTGGCGCACGAGATCAAGAATCCGCTCGGCGGCATTCGCGGCGCCGCGCAATTGCTGGAACACGAACTGCCGCGCGAAAGCCTGCGCGAATACACCCAGGTCATCATCAAGGAATCCGATCGTCTGCAGTCTTTGATGGAGCGCTTACTGACACCGCACCGAATGCCCCGTTTTGGTGCGGTCAACATTCACGAAGTGCTGGAGCGCGTCCGCAGCCTGATTCTGGCCGAAACGCCGAGCGTGACGCTGCGGCGCGACTACGACATCAGCCTGCCCGAAATCCGCGCCGACGCCGAGCAGCTGATCCAGGCCGCACTCAACATCGCACGCAACGCGGTGCAGGCAATGCACGGTAACGGGCATGGGCACGGTAACGGGCATGGGCATGGCCAGGGCGAGATCATCTTCAAGACCCGGGTGGCGCGGCAGATCACGCTGGAAAGCCGGCGCTACCGGCTGGGCCTGCGGATCGAGATCATCGACAACGGCCCGGGCATTCCCGACGACATCCGCGAGCAGATTTTCTATCCGCTGGTATCGGGCCGCGAAGGCGGCAGCGGACTCGGCCTCGCCGTTTCGCAAACGCTGGTTGCGCAGAACCACGGCACCATCGACTGCGACAGCCGCCCGGGCCGCACCGTGTTTGCCATTTTTCTTCCTTTGCCCGACTGAACACCACCATGACGAAAACAAGCTGTGTCTGGATCATCGACGACGACCGTTCCATCCGCTGGGTGCTCGAAAAGGCCCTGCTGCGCGAGGACATTCCATGCATGACCTTCAGCGCGGCCAGCGACGCGCTGCGCGAACTGGAGCGCAGCACGCCCTCGGTGGTGCTGTCCGATATCCGCATGCCGGGGGTCACCGGGCTGGAACTGCTGCAAGCCTTGAAGGAGCGCCTGCCCAAGGTG
>DAHWJK010000189.1:0-2540 GCA_027344185.1 Thiobacillus sp. | reverse complement strand
CGCGCAGATCGGCAAGACGCTTCAGGTCCTTGCGGCGCTCGGATGCTCGCTCGATATTACACCGCCGCCCGACCCCAGAGGAGCGCGGCCAAAAGATCCTCAGAAGCCATGACGCGCACCCTCGATATCTGGTGGGACGGGCGCCTGGTGGGCCAGTTGACGCAGGACAAGCACGGGGAACTCGGCTTCGCCTATGCGCCGGCTTGGCTTGACGATGAGCAGGCGCAACCCTTGTCCGCCTCGCTGCCCAAGCGGGCGGAACCATTCACTCGCCGCGAGTGCCGCCCGTTTTTCGGCGGTCTCCTGCCGGAGGAAAGCCAGCGCGACGCCGCGGCTCAGGCACTCGGCGTGTCGCGCGCCAATGATTTCGCCCTTCTCGATCGCCTCGGCGGCGATGTCGCGGGCGCGCTCCAGCTTCTGCCGCCCGGCGAGCCACCGACCGCTCTGGCCCTCGACCAGCAGCCAACCCCGCTTGACGATGCAGGGCTGATCCGGGTGCTGGATGCGCTGCCTGTCCGCCCGCTGCTCGCGGGCGAGGAAGGGCTGCGCCTTTCGCTCGCCGGCGCGCAATCGAAGGTGCCGGTGGTGCTGGTGGACGGGGCGGTGGCGCTGCCTGCGCCGGGCCAGCCGACGACGCATATTCTCAAGCCCCCGATATCGCGTTTCACGGCTACGACCGAGAACGAGGCCTTTGTCATGCGCCTTGCGGCCGCAATCGGCCTCGACGTTGCGCCGGTAGAAGCGCGCACCGTTCAGGATCGGTCGTTTCTGCTGGTCCAGCGCTATGACCGCACTATCGGCGATGATGGCATTGTGCGCCGGATCCATCAGGAGGATTTCTGCCAGGCGCTCGGCGTGCCACCGGAGACCAAATATGCCAGCGAAGGCGGCCCAACCTTCAAGGATTGCTTCGCGCTGCTCCGCCGTGTCGCCGCAAGGCCTGCTGTCGACGTGCTGAAGCTTCTCGACGCGGTGATCTTCAATGTGATTGCCGGGAACGCCGACGCACACGGCAAGAATTTCTCGATCCTCTACGACGCCGAAGGCCCACGCCTCGCCCCGCTGTATGACCTGCTGGCGACCGTTGCCTATCCCGATCTATCGCCGAAATTCGCCATGAAGGTCGGGAAACGCGCCACGCTCGCCGAACTGGACGCGAAGGGGTGGGCAGCGTTCGCGGCGGACGCAGGTCTCGGTCTGCCCCTGGTTCGACGACGGGTTGCGGAGATAAGCAAAGGCGTCCGCGACAAGGCAACCGTCGTCGCAGCGGAACTTTCGCTTCCCGGTTTGGACAGAACGGCTGTTGAGCAGCTTGCCGATATGGTCCGTGACCGCGCCGAGCGCAGCGCTTGGACATTTGCGGAAACTGCCCGGTGACGCGTGCCATCCAGCAGCGTCAAAATAATCGCGAAGTAGTATGAGAAAAATCTCGCCAGAAGCAGTCCGAGATGACTTTCGGCAACAGAGGCCGACCAGTCTACTCAAACCGAACGAAGTCTCTTGGCTGCTGCGGTCAGTTGGGAGGGGTTCGTAAGTGACATGTTCATCGCTTATATCAACCGTGATGCGACACGCTTCAAACAGCATCTGAAGCAATCATTTAATGATCATCTGGACACGGCAGCTAAACCGCGTCGTGTTTTCGACTCTTTTGGGAAGCTCGATTTCCCAAGGCATCTCAAGAAGGCTGATGTTCAGGCCTTGGCGGACAATGTCGGTAACAATATCACGTTTCCGAATTATGCAGAGCTCGAGCGGCGGGCGGGCACATGGCTCATTCCTGCCCACGCCGCAAAGTTCAGTGGCCTGACCGCACAGCAAAAAGCAGTGATCGACGCGGTAATTGCGCTCCGTAACCATATCGCTCACCGCAGTCAGCGTTCGCTTGATGCGATGAACAACACGTTAGCGGCTGGCGCACTATACCCTACCGGTATCCAGCGCGGTCCGAACCGCTTCCATATGGTGGGTGCTTGGTTGAAAGCGAGGCCGGTCGGATCGCCCAGCACGCGGTTCGATCTGATCATGCGTGTTCTGGATTCAGTGGCTGCGACCTTTTAGGACGTGTGGAATGAGACGAATGCGCAGGCGCGAAGAATGGCCCTAGCCGTCCGGAATATCCTTGCCGCTAATATCGTCCGGAATCTCCCGCAAGAAACTCTGCACGCCTAACTAAAATCCGCTCCAAATAACGATTGATTGAGCCTCGGGTGGCGCCATGACACGACTTCGTCATGAGCACCTATGCGGAACAAAAGCGGACACCGGAAACGTTCAGCCGCTTCCCGCCGCATCCGTTCCTGAAGATTCGATTGCCCACCGGAACGCAGCTGATTCGCCCGCAAAGCCGTGAGTCCTTTCCATGCGGCGGTTTCAGATCTACCAAAACTGGCATTTTAGGCGTGGCGCGCGGGCTTATGAACTTAACAACCTCCGTAAACTCGATTGGCACTGCGCCGCTCAGATTCGGGATCTCTACAACATCCTGCTGGGCGGCGGCGGCAGCAGGCTAACCGACCGGCAACTGCTGGACTGGCTGC
>DAHWJK010000168.1:0-3529 GCA_027344185.1 Thiobacillus sp. | reverse complement strand
CATGACGGGGACCTTGCGCGTATTGTCCTCGGCGACGAATTCGGCGCCGAGCCGCACCGGCAGGTTGAAATCGAGCTGGATCGTGCCGCACTGCCACAGCCGGCCGAGCGTGTCCTTGAGCGTGAACTCGATCTTGGGGCCGTAGAAGGCGCCCTCGCCCGGCTGCAGGTCGTAGGCCAGCGCGTTCTTGTCCAATGCCGCCGCCAGTGCGGCTTCGGCCGTGTCCCAGCTTTCGTCCGAGCCGACGCGCTTGTCGGGGCGGGTCGACAGCTTGACCAGCACGTCGTGGAAGCCGAAGTCGGCATAGACCTTCTGCAGCATGACGATGAAGTCGGCCACTTCCTGCTCGATCTGGCCTTCGGTGCAGAAGATGTGGGCATCGTCCTGGGTGAAGCCGCGCACCCGCATGATGCCGTGCAACGCGCCCGAGGGCTCGTTTCTATGACAGGAGCCGAATTCGGCCAGCCGCAGCGGGAGGTCGCGGTAGGAATGCAGGCCGCTGTTGAAGATCTGCACGTGGCCGGGGCAGTTCATCGGCTTGACCGCGTAGTCGCGGTTTTCCGACGCGGTGGTGAACATGTTGTCGCGATAGTTTTCCCAGTGGCCGGATTTTTCCCACATGCTGCGGTCCATCACCGCTGGGGTACGCACTTCCTGGTAGCCGTAGTCGACGAACTTCTGCCGCATGTACTGCTCGATCTGCTGCCACACGATCCAGCCCTTGGGGTGCCAGAACACCATGCCCGGCGCCTCGTCCTGCATGTGCAGCAGGTCGAGTTGTTTCGCGAGCCGGCGGTGGTCGCGCTTCTCGGCCTCTTCCAGCCGGTGCAGGTAGGCGTCGAGATCCTCCTTCTTCGCCCAGGCGGTGCCGTAGATGCGCTGCAACATCGGGTTCTTCGAATCGCCGCGCCAGTAGGCGCCGGCCAGCTTCATCAGCTTGAACGCGCGCGGTAGCTTGCCGGTCGACGGCAGGTGCGGACCGCGGCAAACGTCGAACCAGTCGCCCTGGCGGTAAATGCTGAGTTCCTCGCCGGCCGGGATCACCTCGTCGATGATCTGCACCTTGTAGGTTTCGCCCAGTTCGGCGAACGCGCGCTTGGCATCCTCGCGTTCCCACACCTCGCGCTGGATCGGCAGGTCGCGCTTGACGATCTCGTCCATGCGCTTTTCGATCGCAACCAGATCGTCGGGCGTAAACGGCTGCTCGCGTGCGAAGTCGTAATAGAAGCCGTCCTCGATCGACGGGCCGATCGTCACCTGGTTGCCGGGATACAGCTCCTGCACCGCCTGCGCCATCACGTGTGCCGCGTCGTGACGGATGAGGTCGAGCGCCTCGGCGTCCCTGGCGGTGACGATGGCGAGTTGAGCGTCGGCATCGATCAAGTGGCTGGTATCGACCAGTTTGCCATCCACCTTGCCGGCAAGCGCCGCCTTGGCGAGACCGGCACCAATGCTGGAAGCGACCTGTGCGACCGTGACCGGCGCCTCAAACTGCCGGACCGAACCATCGGGAAGCGTGACGTTGACCATGAACCCAACTCCAGAATGAAAAAAAGCGCGGACCGGCCGCGCTTTCGGATACTACAAGAAGATGCAGAAAATCTGCGAACAGCGATGCGCCGGGGCTTAACCAGTGACATCCTTGCGAGTTCGCGGTGACATTTTGCAACCTCCGTGGGCATTCCGCCCCTTTGAAACCGGCCATCCCGGCCCTGTAAATATTGGTAGGCGCGATTGGACTCGAACCAACGACCCCCACCATGTCAAGGTGGTGCTCTAACCAGCTGAGCTACGCGCCTAATGCGGGGCGCATCATAACCGAAAGGCCACGCCGCTGTCGAGTCGGCGCGGCTTTTTTTCATGCAAATCAGCCCACGCCGCAAAACAACTTGCTAATGAGCGTGCACCAATCGGGGAGGAACCAACATCATTGGAGCATCCCGGCCTGGATTTCATCCGTTGCTAGCGATCCTCCCTGGTATGCCACAGCCGCAGCACATAGATCGTGGATGACCGGATTTCATAGCGCATCTCGTAATGCCCTACCGGAATCCGGCGCACCTCGCGCGGTTCGAATTCTTCGAGCTTCTCGCCTATGCGCGGATTGGCAATCAGGCTGGCCGGCGCAACGGTGAGCGACTGCACGGTGCGCGCGGCCGCATCCCTGTTCACCGGCGCCAAAAACGCATACAGCCGCCAGATCGGAGAGCGCCTTGCCAGTCCACTTCAGCTCCATCAGCGCGGAACGGGCAATGGCTTGCTCGTACCGAGACTCTCAGCCCACGCCTGAACCGCCTGGTGATCGATGACGCGGCCTGCATCCACATTGGCCAGTGCCTCGCGGGTCAAACGGTTGCGCTCTTCTTCCTGAGCCACCCAAGCCGTCAACGCTTGCTTGACAATCCAGCCGCGCGACCGCTCAAGCTTCGCGGCCAGTTGATCCACCTTCTCGGCCAGCGGAAGCGGTACGTGCGCGGTCAGCACCTTGGTCTTGCTCACTGTAGTTGCAGATGCAAGGGATTCAGCATGCGCCGGCGTACTTCCGCGGCCGCTCCACCCCCTTCGATGCGGTACGGCGTTGCGTCAGCCGCTCGATCTCTTCCCTGAACCGCTCGCCGCCCAGCGCCCAGCCCTTGTACGTGCAATCCCGGATTGCCTGCAAAGCGTCGTTCGAAACCGCCGCCCGGAACAATTGCCGGTAGGCGCTCTGGCGCCACCATGCCCGCCCGCACCGGATTCAGCTCGATGTAGCGCAACAGTGTCAGCAGGTACTGCTCGCTGTCCACCACAGCAGGACCCCATTTGTCCTCGATCGGTATCGGTTTGGCTTGTCACACCAGTAGCCAGCGCCGAATCACTTCGTAATGCGCACCATCAGCCTCGGTGCGCGAGATCACCAGCACGAACTCGCTGATCGGCCAGCGTACCGGCGTGCAGTCCGGCGCTTCGCCGCCAGCTGAATTGCGCAGCAGGGTGACGTGCGGCACGTGCGGGCGCGCATCGACGGCAAAGCCGGCGCCCTGCAAGGCGGCGTTCAGCGCACCAACCAGGTCGAGGTGCTGCGGCGGCGTCCGGCTCGCGCCCAGCCAGCCGATGCGGTTGTGCCGCCAGTAGCCAGCCTGATCGAGGACAAGTTCGTAGGGCTCGGTATGGACGCTGTCGGCACAGGCGGCCAGGACATCCAGTTGATCGACCGCTGTGCTGCCAAGAAAGGCCAGGGTGAGGTGCAGGGTATCGGCGCGCATGCGGCGGCCGTCCCAGTGCTGGTGCAGCCATTTGCCGGTACGGTTCAGCGCGTCGCGGGTGGCGGCGTCGGGCCACAGGGCGAAGAACAGGCGCGGGGTGTCGAGTTGGGGCGGGCTGGATTCAGCCCGACGGGTTTCGGCGGGGCCGGGTTCAGCCACGCACGATCAGGCACACCGCTTCGGCAGCGATGCCTTCGCCGCGCCCGGTGAAGCCGAGTTTTTCGGTGGTGGTGGCCTTGACGTTGACGCGGTCGAGACTGACGCCGAGATCGTCGGCGATGTGC
>DAHWJK010000164.1:0-13097 GCA_027344185.1 Thiobacillus sp. | reverse complement strand
TCCAGCGCCGGGGCCGGATAGCGCAAACGCTGGCCGAACAGGCCGGCGTCGAGCATGGGCATGACGACGCGCGACGCGCCGCCGCGGGTGGGGACCAGCGCCCAGTGAAAACGCGTGCGGGTGCAGCGTTCGCCGGCCACTTCGTCGGGACCCTCGTCCTGATTCAGCGCGCGCAGCTCGCGGCCGCTCTCGGTCGGCAAGGATGGGCGCTGCCAGCGCAGGCCGTCGTTGTCGCAGACCGACAAACTCAGGCGTGCCGGCTCGCCGACCCACGGCGCCGCGGGCGTCATCTGCGACCGGATGGCGACCGGCGACCGGTCCTCGCCCCGGGTTGCCACGCTGAGCGGCAAGGCGGCGGTACGCTGCGCGCCCACCTGCAAAGGCGGAATGCGCAGCGCGCCGCTCGCGCGCGGATACAGCGTCAGCACCAGGGTTTCGCTGGTCGGCGCGCGGCTCAGGGTGCGTGCAAATATCTCGAATTCGGCTTCCAGCGGCGCCAGGTCGAGCGCGTCGAGATCGATCCCATTCTGTTCAATTCCGCGCGCCTCAATCGTCAGGCTGACGGCCTCGCCCAGCAGCGATGCGGAACGGTCCAGCCGCGCCTCGAGCGCGGCCGCATGCGCGCCGCCGCTCCACGCTGCGGTCAGCAGCAGGAGCAGGACGCGTCGGGTCACGGCCGGCCTCACCATGGCGGCCTCGGCGTGTCGTCGTGACGGGCGTCCTGCTTCAGCAGGTTCTTCAACAGGGTCGCCGGTCGGTCTTCCAGGCCATCGAGTTTTTTCAGGCCGGATGCGGCAAGCTGCGGGTCGAAGCGGGCGCGGGCGCGGGGCTGGGGCAGGTCCGCCGCGACGGCGCCGCCGTCGCCCGGCGCGGCGCGATCGAGCTGCATGCCCGGCGCGTCGGATTCCGGGTCCTGCAGCGCCTTCGATTCACGATCCAGAGCGACCATTCCCTCGGCCAGGTAACCGCGGCGACCGCGCAGGTCGCTCGCGGCCGGCACACCGGCACGGCGGTGACGGATCTGCCGCTGCGCCTGGTCGAGGTTGGCGCGCGCGCGGGCGTCGGCGGGACGCAGGCGCAGCACGGCTTCGAAAGCTTCGGCCGCGGCCTGCGGGTTGCCGTTGCCATAGTGCGCGTTGCCGAGGTTGTACAGCGCATCGGTGCGCGCGCGTTCGTCGCCGGCCTGCAGCAGCGCCGCGCCGAAGTGCCGGACCGCCGCCGCGTAATCGGCCTGCCGCCAGGCGGCGGCGCCGGCGCCCATCTGGCCGGCATAGCCGCCGATCTGCGCATAGCGGGCTTGCGCCACGGCGTACTGTTTCTGCTGCCAGGCCTGCCAGGCGGCGGCCTCGTCGGCCCATACCGACGGCGGCGCCAACGCCACGCCCAGCAGCAACAGCGCGGCGCCGGCGACCGCCCGGCGCGGCAGCGAGACGGCCATCAGCAGCGCCAGCGCAGGCGCTAGCAGCCAGGGGTAGTGTTCGCGCCAGGCGGGCGCATCGCCAGGCGCGACCGGGTCGCCGGGCAGGCGCGCAATCCCGCCGTCGTAGAGCTGCGCCCAGTCGGCATCGCCATCTCGGACGGCGACAAAGCGCCCGCCGCTGGCTTCGGCCCACTGGCGATACGTGGCGCTGTCCATGCGGCTCAAGAACGGCACGCCCTCGCGTGCGGCGACGCCGCCGTCCGGCAGCGGCACCGGGGCGCCGTCCGCGCTGCCCACGCCGAGCACGAACAGCGGCAGCCGCGCACTGCGCAAGGCGGCGACGGCAGCGTGGGCCGTTTCATCTACGCTGTCGGTTTCGGCGTCGCTCAAGAGCAGCACGGCTTTCGCCTGGCCGGGAGCGGCGTCGAGCTGCGCGCGCGCGAGGTCGAGCGCAGCGGCAAGGTTGCTGCCCTGCGCCTCGATCAGTCGCGGGTCGAGCTGCTCGAGCGCGCGTTCGAACAGCGCCATGTCGTTGGTCGGCGGCAGCAGCACGCCGGCCTCGCCGGCATAGACGATGAGCGCCAGCCGCTCGCCGCGCAGCCGCGGTAACAGATCGAGCAGTTCGATCCGTGCCCGGCTCAGCCGATCCGGCGCAGACGATCTTTCAGCAGCGTCTCCGTGGGGGGCGAGGTCGGTCGCGGCGCGCATCGAGGCCGAAATGTCCACCACCACCGCCAGCGTCAGCAAGTGGCGCGGCACCCCTTCGCCCTCGCGCACGTCAATCGGCCTACGCGGGCCGGCTGCCGCCAGCGCCAGCAGCAGCCACGCCAGCGCATGAAGCCCCGTGCGCACGCGCTGGCCCGCGCGCGCCGGGGACGCGCTCGCTGCCCAGGGCAGCAGCGCGGCATCGGCATAGCGCAGCAGGCGCGCACGGCGCTGTCCGCGCCACCAACCGAACAGCAGCGGCACCGCCGCCAAGCCCAGCCAGAGCGGTTCGCGCCAGTGCAACTGCAGCAGGACGTCCATCATGCGGTCTGCCTCAGCGTCAGCCAGCGCGCCCACGCCAGCACGGCGGCGGCCAGCGCCAAGAGCACCCAGTACCCTTCGCGCGCCTGGCGGTGCTGTGCCGGTCGCGACAGGGTCGGCTCGAGTTCATCGATCGCGCGGATCACGCGCGCGGCGTCGTCGGCGCTGGCGATCGCAAAATGCTGGCCACGGCTGAATTCGGCCAGGTCGACCAGATCGGGCTGCGGATCGCTCACCGCGGCATTGTCGCCGCGCGCCGCGCGGCCGGCCGCATAGGGGTCGCTGCCGAACTGCAGGGTATGGATCGCGACCCCGGCCTGGCGCGCCACCGCCACCGCCTCGGCGGGTGTCAGCGTGCCGGCGTTGCTGTCGGCGCCGTCGCTGACCAGGATCACCGCCGGACGCAGGCGCCGCGTCGTCACCTGCTTGAGCGCCATGCCGAGCGCGTCGCCCAGCGCGGTGTCGCCCCCCAGCATGCCAACCTGGATGCGCCGGATCTGCGCGATGGCGTGCCGGCGATCGAAGGTCGGTGGGGTCAGCGTCGCCACCTCGCTGCCGAACACAATGACGCCGAAGCGGTCGCCGGGCCGGCCGTGGATGAAGCGGGCAAGCGTGTCCTTCAGCACCGTCATGCGTTCGACGTCGAGATCGCCCTGCCTGAAATCGCGGATGCTCATGGTGAGCGAGGTGTCGATCAGCAGCACCATGTCGCGCCCTTCCGGCGGCGGCGTGATCCAGTCGCCGACCTGACGCGGCTGCGCCAGCGCCAGTACCATGAGGCCGAACGCCAGCGCGCGCAGCAGCACCGGTCGGCGCAGACTGGGTGCGGGCAGCGACGCCACGGCCGTCAGCGGCAGCCCCGGATGGTTGAGCACCAGCCCCGCCCTCTCGCCCTGGCGATCTGCCAGCACGCGCCGCCAGGCCAGCGCGAACCAGCCCGCGACGACAAGCCACAGCAGCAGCCAGCGCGGCTGCGCCAGTTCAAACCCGAGCGGCAGCGCCCAGTCAGCCATGGCGTTTTCCGCCGCGCGCGTTTTCGCATAGCAGGGCCAGAATGACGTAGCCATCGGGCGGCACCGGCGCGAAACGCAGTTGACTCAGTGTCGTCGCCCAGTCCGCCCAGGCCGCAGGATCCCATCCGCGCGGGCACAGCGCGGGCTCGACCCGCGCGAGGCCCAGGTGCGCACGCGCCCAGGCATCGAGCTGCGCGGCCAGCGCCGGCACGGAATCCTGGCGCAGGGCCACGGCCGCGATGAGGCGCCGCAGCGCACGGGCGTGACGGCTGCGATGCCACAGCCAGGCCGCCAGCGCGATGCATGCCAGCACCGCCAGCACCGCGGCGCTCCAGCCCGCCAGATTGCTGCCGGCCGCCACGGCCGCGGGTGCAACCGGCGCGATGATGTCGGCCAGTTCGGTGCGCGGATCAGCCATGGATCAGGGGCACGACCAGATCGTCGGTTTCGCAGCCCACCCACTGATGGCGCACCCCGGCGCGGGCAAAGCGCGCCGCCTGGGCGTCGAGGCGCTGCGTCCAGGCCGACCGGCAGGCATCGCGCACCGCGGCCTGCGCGGTGTCGAGCCATGCGCCCTGCCCGCTTGCCATGTCGTGAAAACGCACCAGTCCCAGGTCCGGCAGCGCACGCTCGGCTGCGTCGATGATCTGGATCGCCCGCACCTCGAAGCGCGCAGCCAGCCGTGCCAGCTGCGATTCGTGCTCGGCCGTGAGCCAGCCGAAATCGCTGATCAGCATCAGTTGCGCACCGCGCGGCAGGCTGGTTTCGAGCGCGGCGAGGCGGTCGGCATGATGCAGCGATTCGGTCGAGGCCGGGTCGGTCAGCGGCGGACACGGCGCCGCCGCCTGCTCGATCAGCGCAAGTGCGGCCAGCCGGCCATGGCGCGGCGGCAGTTCTTGATCCTGCGCATCCCACAGGGTGGCGCCGATCACGCCGTTGCGTCCTGCGGTGGCAAACGCCAGCACCGCGGCCACCCGTGCGGCCTGCGCGACCTTGAGCCGGCGGCGCGTGCCGAAGCGCATGGTGGCGCCGCGATCGATCACCAGATGCACCGTCGGCTGGCGCTCCTCGCGGTAGATCTTCAGGTGCGGCCGGCCGGTACGCGCGGTGGTGCGCCAGTCCATGTCGCGGATGTCGTCGCCCGCGCTGTACAGCCGCGACTCCTCGAAATCGAGGCCGCGTCCGAGCCAGCGCGAGGCCCAGTCGCCTGCATGGTGGTCATGCACTTCGCGCATCGGCTGCGTCGCCAGCAGGCTCGCCTGCGCGGCAAGGCCGGCCATGTCGGCCGCCGCAATCAGCGGCGCGTGCACGACAGCCTCCGTGCTACCCGGCTGCGCGCCCAGGCGCAGCAGCCGCTTCAGCCGCACCGGCATCACGGTGCCGGGACGGCCTCGAGCAGACCGGCGATGAAGGCATCGCGGCCGAGTTTCTGCAGCCGCGCGTCGAGACTCAACGTGATCCGGTGGCGCAGGCAGTCGGCGGTCAGTTCGCGCACATCGTCCGGCGTGACGTAGTCGCGTCCGCGCAGGTACGCGGTCGCGGCCGACGCATGCAGCAGTGCGAGGGAGGCGCGCGGGCTCGCGCCCACGTCCACCGCATGGGCCCAGTCGGTGCGCCAATCGCCGGGTGCGCGGGTGGCGCGCACCAGCGCGACGATGTAGCGCTCGACCTCGTCCGACACATGCACCTGCCGCACCTCCTCGCGCGCCGCCAGCACGGTCGCGGTGTCGATCACCGCCGTCAGCGGCGCCCGCCCGGCCACGGACGGGTGCGCGCGATCGCGGCGGAGGATTTCCAGCTCCTCAGCATCACTCGGATAGTCCAGCGACACGTGCAGCAGGAAGCGGTCGAGCTGCGCTTCCGGCAGCGGATAAGTGCCCGCCTGCTCCAGCGGATTTTGCGTCGCCATCACCATGAACAGCGGCGGCAGCGGACGCGTCACCCCGCCCACCGTGATCTGGTGTTCCTGCATCGCCTCCAGCAATGCAGCCTGCACCTTGGCGGGCGCGCGGTTGATTTCGTCGGCGAGGATGATTTCGTGGAACAGCGGGCCTTCGACGAATTCGAATGCCCCGTCGTGATAGATATCGGTCCCGGTCAGGTCGCCCGGCAGCAGGTCGGGGGTGAACTGGATGCGACGGAAGCTGCCGTGGATCGCGGCGGCGAGCGTTTTCACCGCCGTCGTCTTGGCCAGCCCCGGCAGGCCCTCGACCAGCACGTGGCCGTCGGCCAGGAGGCCGATCACCAGGCGATCGAGCAGTGTGTCCTGACCGACGATAACGCCTGACAGGGCCTGGCGCAGCTCAAGGATGCGGGGTTGATTCGACATGGGCATTCCAGACTTTGAAAGAAAACGACATTAGCGGGGCGGCCTGCCGGCAGCAATGGGTGCAAAGGCCTAATCCTACTAGGCCTGCTGCGCGGCCCTTCAGGTTTTTTCGCCTGAAACCAGCAGCAATCCGCCCCATGGCAACACCTGCGGTACACCTCGCTCCAGCCAAGTAGCCCACCCCGTTCCTGAAGGCAGAAAAATAGCCGAGCGCAGCGTCAGATTTTGCACCGGCAATCCCGAGAAGAGTGCTCGCACTTCGCGTGTGTTGTGCCAGCGCGCGCCGCGATAGGCCCCGCTGCCGCCGTGCCGGCCTTTTTGCCAGTACAGCAGGCTGGCTCGGTTGAGCCAGCCGATGGCGAAGCGGTGGCGCGCCACCCGCACGGCCTCGGCCACCGCCTGCCGCTCATCGTCGACAAAACACAACGCGGCGATGGACAGCACGTGGTCGAAGCTGGCGTCGGCGAACGGCAGGTCGCGCGCATCGCCTTCCACCCAGCTCAGTGCCGGGCTGCTGTGGGCGCGCGCATACCCCAGCCAGTCGGGATTGGGGTCGAGCCCCGTTGCGAAAAAGCCGTCGGCCGCGGCGCGTCGGGTGAACCAGCCGGTGCCGCAGCCGACGTCGAGCAGGCTGTCGCCCGGCCGTGCGGCCAGCGCTCGCGCGGCCAGCGCGTATTCGGTTTCGCCGATCCAGCGCCCGCGCGCGGTGGCGTACCAGGCATCGTAGTCGGCGGGGTTCATGCCGTTAGCGTCTTCCGGGGCGAAATCATGGTCTGTATCGTGGAAGCGGGTTCAGGCCGCCGATGAGGATCAACCCATTGCCCCGCGACGAGGAACACATCGCGCCGCGCCCTTATCCTGGCTGCACGAGCGAAGCATGCGCTACGCCCTGTGGAGAATGGCAGGCGAGCAACACGCCATCCTTGTACACGCGTAGCGCTTGATCTGCGAACGGCTGCCACGGGCCGTCGGCAAGCGGATCGGTCGCAACCAGCGCGAAGCGACCGCAACCGTCCGATGCTTCGAGGTAGTGGAGCCGATCATGACCGTAGGCAATCAGGATGCGTCCGTCCGAGAGAAGAAAATTGAATTTTCCCCGGGCGGCGATGGCATCGGCGAGGCGATTCAGCGCATTGAGCCAGGGCTGGTGATCGTCGGTGGCGTAGGTGCCGGCGATCCCGGCCAATATCTGGCAGAAGGCATGCTCCGAATCCGTCTCGCCCACCGGATGGCAAGATGGATTGAGCGCCAATTGGTCGACACTGTCGGATACCAGGCCATTGTGGGCGAATACCCAATCACGGTCGCAGCAGGCGTGGACGAACGGATGGGTGTTTTCCAAACTGGGTACGGGTGGATGCCGTGCCTTGCGGACATGGGCGATCACCAGGTCTGATGCCAGGCCTTCCGACAATTGCAGGAAGCGTGTACTGCTCCAGCCGGGTTCCGGGGATTTCTCGATATGCGGATGACCGCCCGACCAGAAGGCGACGCCCCAGCCATCGGGATTGTCGGCGGATTCGCCGCCCCGTAATCGAAAAGGGCGCAACCAGCGGGAGAAGGTTCGAGGCGTGCTGCTGCTGGCGCCGAATAACTCGCACATTTCAAAAGGTCAGGTTCATGTCCGCCAGCATGACCACGTCCTTGTAGTAGCGGGCGGGATCCGCGATCTTCGCGCCGTCGATCAGGTCGCGCTCGCTCATGCCGAACAGCGGGATGTTGAGCGGGCAGGCCCACACGTCGCCGCCCTCGGCGACGAACATGAAGACAGGTCTTCCAGCAGCGGCAATTCCAGTTCGTCCATGCGCTTCATCACCGCTTCGCCCATCTCGGGCAGGTCCGGCAGGCATCGGAGTTCCGGCATCTTCGCCCGGTGGATGGCGTTGACGCCGCGCGAGCCGAAGAACACCGTCACCCTGGCGCCCTGCCGCAGCAGGTTCAAGGCCGTCATCAGCGCGTTGAACACCAGGCACAGCTCGTCGTGAAAACACATGATCGAGACCTGCTTCTGCTTCGTTGCTTCCGCCATGGCGATGGCCTCCTAAAAGGTGATGACCTCGTCGGCTTCCGAAATCAGCGCGCTCAAGCCCTTCATCGAACTCTTCTTCACGCCGGGCAGCGGATAGCCATCCTCCCAGCCCAGCCGGCGCATCGTGCCGCCGCACACCTGCACGTCGAGGCCGACGTCGAGCAGTTCGTAGAACAGGGCGCGGCATGGATTGTCCTCCGCCAGTTCCGGGTCGGCGATCCGGGCCCCGTCCTCGACCAGAAACAGGTGGACGTCCTTGTTGTCCGCCAGCATCGCTCCGGCCAGGCGGATCGCGGTGTAGCCGCGGTTGTCGGGCGCGTCAGGGGCGGCGTGCAGAATGATCAGTGCCTTGGTCATGTTTTTGCCTAGAACCACTTGTAGAACCAGTATTTTTCGTAGGCCACCTTGCCCCAATGCAGCAGGCGTCCGGCTGGTCTCAGCTTCATCCGCGGCGCGGGCTCGGCGTAGAAGTTGCCGCTGCCGAAACCGGCCTGGCCGTCGCCGGCTTCGATGAAACATGCGCCCTCACCCAGGAAATTTTTCAGCGTGCCGTTGCCGGTGATTTCGGCGGCGAGGTTGTGCGCCACCACTTCGGCCTGCCCGTGCGCCAGCACGCCGGCCTTGGGCAGCGGCTTGCCGATGGCGAGCGGAATGCCGGTCACGTCGCCGATGGCGTAGACGCCGGGGAAAGGCGTGGCGAGCGTGGCGCGATCCACCTTGATCCAGCCGCTGTCGCCGCACAGCTCCGCATCGCGCACCGCCTCCGGCGCGCGATGCGGCGGCACATAGACCAGCAGGTCAAAATCGGCGCTCGCGCCGCTGTCGAAATGGATGCGGCGCGTGCCGGGGTCCACCGACGCGACTTTTTCCAGCGGGTGGTAGCCGATGCCTTTTTGCTCGACCATGGCGCGCACCTGCGCCGAAGCCTCGGGGCCCGCCACCGGCATCGGCCCCGGCTCGGGCGAGTAGAGATCGATCTGAATTTGATCGCGTATCCCGCGCCGGCGAGTGTCCCACTCCAGCAACATGGCCGCCTCGTAAGGCGCGGCCGGGCACTTGAACGGCATCGCGCTCACCAGCACCACGATGCTGCCATGCGTCAGCGCCGGGCGCGCGTCGCGAATGGCCTCCGCACCGGCCAGGCTGTAAAGATTGTGCCCGGCCTGGGCCAGGCCCGGCACCGACTCCGGCGCCAGCTCCGCGCCCAGGGCGATAACCAGGTAATCCGCGGACAACTCTTTTCCGTCCACGGTCGCAGTGCGCCGCGCCGCGTCGATGCGCTCCACGCGTCCTTGCACCCACTCGATGCCGCGGCGCGCGAGCGCGCTGTAAGGGCGGGAAATCTGCTGTGGCGCGCGCTGCCCGAGCATCAGCCACAGCAGGGAAGGCTGGAATACATGCGTGGCCGCCTGCTCCACCAGCACGATGCGGTGCTCGCGCGACAGCGCGCGCCGCAGCCGGCTGGCGGCGACGATGCCGCCGATGCCGCCGCCGAGTATCAATACGGTTTTGCCCTGTGCCATGATCCGCCTCCGCAGGTTCGACGCGTCTACAAACCCGTCATGGTGGCTGCCGCATCCCACTCGCGCACGGTCTGAAGCAACTCGCCCGCGTGGGCCGCCTCCGGATCGTACGCCACGGTCAGCATATGGGGATGCCCGGGGCTGAAGGTTGCCGCAACCACCCCCTTGCTCCCGAGCAACGCTTCCTCGATTTTTGCGCGTTGCTCGGCGCCCAATGTCGGATGTACATGAATCAGAATGTCTGTGATGTCCATGGCGATCTCCTTTGCCCGGTTGCGACGAAGTTGTTGAAAGCGGTCTCAGCGACTGCGAACGCGTTTTTTCTGTTCGAATGCCACGCGCTCGACCTCGCCGCGCGCAGCATTCTTCAGAATCTGCAATGCACCCTGCTGCGCGGGCGCGCTTCGACAGCTTGCTTCACCCGCCAGCCCTTAAACCTAAAAAGTCAGCACCCGGTCGCTTTCGCTGGCGAGGCGATACAGGTCCTGCATGGTAGACAGGGCGCATACCCCGCCCGCTCCGGCGTTGCGCAGCTTGAGGCAGGTGCCGCACGCGTCGATCTTGCCGCCGCCGTCGGCCAGCGCCTGCATCGCCTGCGTCACTGCGAAATCTTCCGTGTCCAGCGACTCGCATTCGACGCCTTTGCCGAGCAGGAAGACATTGACCGCATCACCCTGCCCCAGCGCGAACTTGCCGAGACGAAATGCATTCCACACGGTTTCCGGGGCGTTCGAGCTGATGACGATGCCTAGTTTCATGCTGGTCTCCTTTAGCGGGTGTTTTGCCGGGTCCCGGACAGGATCACGAACGCCATGCGGCCGGCGACGCTGCCGAGGGTCTCGCCGGGGTCGGGATTGCCCACCCTGAACCACATGCCCGCAATCTCGCCCTTTACGTAAGGGATGCCGTTTTCCAGCATCCCGGTTTCGGTGATGCGTACCCGTTCCGTTGCAAGGATATCGATTCGATAGCCCGCAGTATGCGCCGCCACCGCGTAACCTTGCTTCATGGCGGAGAGGTCTTCGCGGCTCAGCTCGCAGGCCTCGCACACTTCGATATGCAGCGCCGGGAGCGGCGCGGCCTGGGCCGGGGACTCGCAGCGCATGGTCTGCTCTTGCGGTTGCTGCTGCATTCCGGCTGCCATGGGCCGGGCAGCGGCCCCGTTCGCCCCGGCGAGGAGGGACGACACCGCGAGAACGGCGACAAGGGTGCGGTTCATGCCAGGCCCGCCCCGATCACGCTTTTCAGCAGGATGTAGCTGGCCACCGCCACCAGGAACCAGGCGAAAGCCTTTTTCAGGGTGGCCTGCGAGACGTATCCCGCCAGCCGGGTCCCCGCGAAACTGCCCACCACGGTGACGGCGGTGAACGCGCCCATCAGGGCGTAGTCGATCGGCACGCCGCCCATGTAGCCGGCGAAGCCGGCGTAGGATTTGGCGGCGACGATGGCCAGCGAAGTGCCCACCGCCTGCTTCATGGGGATGCCGGAGAGCAGCACCAGCGCCGGTACGATCAGGAAGCCGCCGCCCACCCCCACCAGGCCGGTCAGCACGCCGACGCCGATGCCGTGCAGGGCGATGTGGCCCATGCAGGGGGAGAAGAAATCGTGGCAGCTGCGAAAGGCAGCCGACCCGTCACCCGTGGCGACCACCGCGTCTGCTGAAGCCAAAACGGCTTGATGCGGACTCAGCGTGACGGGCTTCAACATGCGCCAGGCGGCGGCGTACATCACCAGGGCGAACAGGCCGAGCTGAATCACCACCGGCGTCATCAGGCCCAGCCGCGCGCCGGCGAAGGTGCCCATCACGCCGAACAGGCCGAACACCAGCGCCACCCGGATGACCACATTGCCACGTCGCCAGTTGTCGATGGCCGCGAGGGTGGCGGTGATGGCCACCACGCCCAGGCTCATGGCAATGGCCGACTTCGGCGCCACGTCGAGCAGATACAGCAGCGCCGGCAGGGCGACGATGGAGCCGCCGCTGCCGAACAGGCCCAACACCATGCCGGTCACCATGCCGGAGAGGATCGCAAGAATGTCCAACGCTGCCCCCCATCAAAACACTATTGATCGTCGTCCGGCCGGACTCAAAACCCGGCCGGACGGCTGAAAATGCTGTACCCCGGCGAGCCCGCCTCGATCGTGAGCGGGTTGCCGCCGGTTTCGGCGTAGGGTGCGGTGAAAAAGTTGAGCGGGCCTCCCATTGCCGGCGGTTCGAGCGGGAAGTCGCGGGCATGGTTGTAGGCGACCCAGTTGGCTTCGGCGCCGCCCAGCAGACAGGCGTTGACCTCCCGCTGCAGCGCGTCGGGCGCGCCCGCGTCGGCGAGCTTCAGCGCATCGGCGGGATCGGCCGGCACCCAGCCGAGGCCGCCCAGGTACACCTCCGCCCGGGTATGCAATGCCTGGGTAACGTCGCCGGCGGCCCCGAGCGCGGGATCGAATCGCGACGGCGCGGCGCGGATGCCGAACACAGTGCGCGCCGGCAGGCCGGCGGCGCGGCACAGGGCCACCAGCAGCGAGTTGATGTCCACGCACTTGCCGCAGAATTCGCCGGCCGCCAGCATCGCCGGCACATCGCCCAGCCCGCACCAGGCAACATCGAAGCGGCGTTTGGCATGCGCCAGAACCCAGTCGTAAAGCGCACGCAGCTTGTCCGCGGGCGCCGTCAGGCCTTGCGTGATCGCCTCGGCCCGGCTGCGGACCGCGCCTTCGACGGGCAGATGCGCGCTCGCCGCCAGGTAGCGGCGCGCGTCCTCGGGCAGCGGGGCGTCTGCGCGTGCCTGCGCGAGGTCGCAATTCATCTCCCGCGTTTCCACCCGGGTGGAAACAGTCAGCCACGGGTCATCCTGCACACCAGGCCAGCGCACGAACAGGAGCGGCGCGCCATGCAGCGGATCGTGGTGGTGCGACAGCTCCGCCTGGTTGCCGACGCTTTCAAGTGCAAGCCGCCGCTGCTGCGGCGTGTCCTGCGGTACCGGCAGCCACAGGGCGAGATCCCGGAAGCGTCCTTGCAGCGTCAGCTGGAATGTCAGGTCGAGTTGCATCGCGTGGTCCGGTTCAGTGTCCGGCCGGGCGGCTGGCGCGCGCGTGGGCGTCGAAGCCGCCCTTGGCTTTCCAGCCTTCGATGCCGTCCTGCAGCACCTTGACGTTGTCGTAGCCCAGCAGGCGTAGCGCGAACACCGCCTGCGCGGACAGCGAGCCGGAGTTGCAGTACACCACCACCATGCGGTCCTTCGGCAGTTCGGCGCGGCGCGCCACCGCCTGCCGCCACTCGATGTTGACCGCGCCGGGGATGTGTTCCTTCGCGTACTGGGCGGTATCGCGGGCATCGACGATGAACACCTTCTTCCAGTCGTCCGCAGGAATCTGCTCCGGCCAGATCAGGCTGCTGCCGTATTCGGCGAAGTCCATATAGCCGGACAGCGTGTCGACCACGACGGGGTTCTCTTCCGACCAGGCGGGCGCAGCCACCAGGGACAGGCTGGCAAAGAGGGCAATGAGCGTTTTGTTCATGCGGATTCCTTGATGAAAACGATCAATCCCGGGCGGGATTCAGGCGCGGGTGGGTTTCGTCGCATGCCAACAGGACGATGAGGCCCGAGACGAACATGGCGGCGGCGGTGAACCAGAAGCCCGCCTCGATGCCGCCGAACAGTGCCGCGACCGCACCCAGCAGCAGCGCGCCGATGCCGTAGCCGAGGTCGCGCCAGAAGCGGTAGATGCCGATCGCCGAGCCGCGCCAGTTGGGGTGGGCGAT
>DAHWJK010000152.1:0-6871 GCA_027344185.1 Thiobacillus sp. | reverse complement strand
GCACATCTCCGACCATACGCGCCAAATCACGCCAAAACCCTACGCGATCACCACACCATTGAGTTGATCTGCGACCGTCTGCAATGCCCGCTGCCAATGCCGCCATGCCGTCGTGCGGTCGCAGGCAAAGCGGATCGTGATGTCCCGCCAGCCATAGCGCTTCGCGCGCATCCATACGAGATGACGTTGCTCGATGGTGAGCCACTGCACCCAGCGCATGACCTCCAGCATTCGTTCAATCGCCTCTGGACTCGGCGGAAAGGATCGGTACACCCTCTCGTCCGCTGCAAAGGTCTCCCATTCGCTCCGGACAATGGCGGGCCAGCAATTGAAGTATCCCTGTACTCGAACAGGAGGCAACCGTCGACTGGTGCTTGCGGCCTCTTCAAACCGAGCAGCAACGTCCTCGATAGTCCACTTAGTCATTGCGTCGCCCTCCGTAGAGCCGGTCACCGATGCGTCGCACGATCTCGCGCTCGATGAAATCCAGACGTTCGTCGGATGCGTTGACCACCAGGATGTGTTGGTCACGCCAGCCACGTTCCTTGATCGCATCCAGATCCGTGGCCTGAGGTTGCAGACGACCGAGGGGGCAGCGGTATTGGGGTGTCGGCACCTTCATGTCACACCTCCTGCGTCTCGACAGCCCAGTGCAGCAAGGCCAGGGCGTCGGCTTCGTTGTCGTCGACTGGAGTGTGACCACGCAGGCGGACGGACGCGATCATGTCGTCCTTGCCCGCATTGCCCTTGCCGGTCGCGTGCTTCTTGATCGTGCCTACTGGAACACCCTGGTAAGGGATGTTGTGATGCTCACACCACGCGGTCAGGTGTCCCATGAAGCCACCGTAGGCGTGCGCCGCATCAACGCCAGCGTGCCGTCGAACCTCCTCGAAGAACACCGCGTTGATGTGGTTGCTGGCCGAGAGCAATTCGTTGAGCCAGCGCTTGAAACGGAGGAAACGCATGCCGCCCCCTTCAAATCGCTGCGGCTTGAAGTGCTCCGTGCCGCTGGTGATAGTGCCGTCCAGGTGCTGCAAAGCCCACCCGGTGTGTGTGCCCAGATCAAGGGCCAAGATTGTCGTGTTCATCGTCGTACTCCAGTTCGGGGGCGAGTGACGGATGCGACGGGTTCTTTGGAAAACAGCCTTTACGTGCGCGCACGCGTAGCGCGTCAATCAGGAAACCCGTCAAATCCGTCACTCGCCCGGATTGCTCAGTCATCTCGGTAGGGGTAGCCATGGCTATACGGCTTGGGCCTGAGGGCTATGCCCGTGATCCCACGTGCGCCCCCGGTCAGCCGACACTTCTCGAACTTGCGGGCCGCCATCAGTTCGGAGAAGCGCTTGACCGAGCCCACGTACTCACCCGCGCGCTCAGCCCATTCACGCCAGTCGGCGAACAATTCGGAAACGCCTTCACGGTGGGTCTTGGCCAGCAGGCAACGCTCTTCGATCCACTGCCCGAGCGCGTCCTCGGCCTCGAAATACTCCTCAGTCGCCGACACCACACTGGCGGGTGGCTTCAGTCCTTGGCGTTGCCAAAGGCTGCAGCCCTCGACCGCCCACGCCAGAATGCCGTCCCGTTCCTTGAGCAGCTTTTCCGTCAGCCTGCCGTCACGCCGTTCGGGCGGGATCGTCACCGTGAACGGGATCAGGTGCAGTCGCCGCTTCATCGCCTCATCCACGTTGCGGATCGATGGCTTGTGGTTGCCTGCGATAACCAACTTGAACTGCGGCACGTACTCGAAGAAGTCCTGGCGCATGAAACGCGCAGACACCTTGTCGCCACCGGTGATGGCCTTGACCTTGGATTCGTTCCAACGCCGACCCTGTTCGGTTTCGATGGATGACACAAAGCGTGCGCCGCGCAGGCCCGCCAGATCGGTCGGATGCCGGTCGGTGCGCGCCTCCATGAACGTGTCCATCGGCGCGTTGGCCGCGTAGTCGCCCAAGATGGTGGTCAAGACGTTGACGAACACCGACTTGCCGTTCGCGCCGGTCCCGTACAGGAAGAACAGCGCGTGCTCGCTGGTCACGCCCGTCAGGCAGTAGCCGACCATCAGTTGCAGATAGGCAATCAGTTCGGCGTCGCCGCCTGTGACATCGGCCAGGAATGCGCGCCACGTCGGACTGTCGCCCTGCGGTGTGGCCGTGGTCACCTTGGTCATCCGATCATCGCGCCGGTGCGGTCGCATGCGGCCCGTGCGCAGATCAACCACACCGCCTGGTGTGTTGAGCGCCCAGACGTCGGCATCCCACTCCTCGGCGGTGGACGCGTGCTTGGGATCGGAGCGTGCGATTTTCTCGACGGACGAGATCGTGGCGGAGCTGGCCAGCTTGCCTGTGAGCCGAGGGCTGTCCGCCTTGAGTGACGCCATCCGGCAGATACCGCGCGCCAGATGAGACACATAGAGCACCTGATCCGGATTCCAGCGCACGCCGGTCCAGACCAGCCATTTGCCCCAAAGCGCGCAGTAGCGCCAGTCCTCGCCATAGCGGCGTGTGAAGGCCGAGGACAAGCCGTCCTCCGTAGTCCAGTCGACACCGGTCAGCAGATCCGGTGGTGGCGTCTCCTCGACCGACCGCATCACCGGCATCCGCTCGCCGACGGCGAGGAAGCCCCTCACATCGAAGCCGTCCGGAATGGCGTCAGCCGCATCCCATCCTTCCGGCTTGTCATCGGGTGGCACCAGGATGGCGACCGTGGTCGCACCCGCGTTCAGGATTGCTTGCGATGCACGGTCAGCGTAATCCCAGCCTGGCGCGTCCCGGTCAGGCCAGATCAGCACGGATTTGCCCGCCAGCGGCGACCAGTCGGTCTTATCGACGGGAGCGTTTGCGCCATGCATGGCCGTGGTTGCCACCACGCCGATGGCGATCAGGGCCTGCGCACACTTCTCGCCCTCGACCAGCACAACGTGACCAGCGGCCGCCAGCCCCGGCTGGTTGTACAGCGGGCGCGGATCGGGCGGAGTCATCTTGCGCCGCTTGGCATCCCACGGCCGGAACTCCTTCTTGCGCCCGGGTGGGTCGTAGCGGTACACGACCGCAATCAGTTTGCCGGTGGCATCGAAGTAGTCCCACTTGGCCGTGGCCGGGCCGAGATCATCAACCGGAGCTTCCTTCTTGGCGCGGCGTACCGGCACTGATCGCGAACGACCGAGCAGATCAGCTGCCTCGTCGAGCACCCGGGGAAAGTCGGTGTGGACGTTGGCCCCGAGGTAGGCGGCGATCAAGGCAAAGATGTCACCGCCATCGCCCGTGGCACGATCCGTCCAGAGACCGGCCTTGTCGCCTTCGAGTACCACCTCAAGACTGTCGCCCGGGCTGCCCAGGATGTCCCCGATCAGAAACTTGCCACGACGCTTCTTTCCTGCCGGAAACATCGTGGTCAGGACTGATTCCATGCGTGCGATCAGTTCAGTGCGAATCTCGTCCCGCTCGCTGTCATTGACGTTGCGCCGGCCCGTTTCTCCCGGTGGTGATGTGTCATTGAAATCAAGCATCGGCACCACCCTCGTGTGACGTCTGCTGCGCAGCGATCCAGGCTTCCAGCTCGTTGGGTTTGAAGCGAACCAGTTTGCCGACGCGGTAATGCGGAATGCGACGCTCCTTTCGCTCCTTGGCTTGTGAGAGCCAATACGACGGCAGATTGAACATCAGTGCAGCCTGGCGCACGTCGATCAGCTGCTCGCCCAGTACGTGATTCAAATTCGAGGTATTCATGCTTGTGTCCTCCAGCAGCGGTCTTGCCACGCGCACATCCGGCATTCAAAGTGGGTCGAGTCATGGAAGGCGCGCGGCAGGAGCTCTCCCGCCTCGGTCGCCGTGATGACCTTGACCGCCCGATCCGACATGCGTTGGGCCAGTGCTGCGTCAAAGGGCACGAGCTCGGTGTAGATCTCCATCGTGTCGGCGTTGAGTGCCGTGAAGATCGCCGGGTGCTCGTGCAGTTCGAGATAGGCTTGGTAGATCGCCACTTGCGCGGCGTAGACGGGCTTGGAGAGAGTCAGGCCCTTCTTGTCCAGATCGCTCCAGGACTTGTTGCCGAGACACTTACATTCCCAGAGCGCGGGATAGGTGAAGCCCTCGGGGCCGCCGACGATGACGCCGTCGATGTGGCCTTGCAGCCGGCCATCGGCCACCGAGAAACCGAACTGCTCGCCGTCGGCCTTGCGGGTGCGCAGGTCAAAGCCCGCGTCCCGGAGCCACGCGACCATGCAGTCCTCCATGACGTGACCGCGTTCGAAGATCCGCAGCATTCGGCCCGGGGTGTCACGCCCGTGGTCGATGGGTGCCTTGGCGTACTCGAACTGCAGCGCTCGCTCGCAGGCCACGCCGAGACGTGAGGCCCCGAGGTACTGGCGCTCGGACTGGCGGGCGCGAGCCTGTTGCAGGCCCGTGTCCACCAGGGTGGTGACCTGACCCGAGATGCTCGATGAGGAGTTGAAGTCGATCATGGCTTCTTCCCCTTCGGCTCTTCCCAGGGCAGGTCGTCCTCCAGATCCGCGAACGGGTTGGCCAGAGGGTCGGGCGCAGGCGTCATGCCGCGTACCGGTGGGTACTTGCTCGCCTCGTGGTGCGCGACCATTGCCTCGGTGTAGCAAGTGACGATGGCGTCGATCACTTGCAGCGCCTCGGCTTCGGAGTAGTCGCCCAGCGGCTTGGTGAATCCAATATCGCCCGCAGCCTCGCCGAAGGCCTTGAGGCACTTCTTCATCGCGGCCAGTTCGACATCAGATGGATCGATCATGGCGACCCCCGTACTGTCGACGCGACCTTCCTTGACCCGCAGCCAGTTGCCGTACAGCGCATGAAACGCGTTTTGGCAGCGTTGTGAGCAGAACACCCAGTCGATGGGATAGCGCCGGGGATGGCCGACACCGTGACGGTTGTCGGTGTGGCCGAATCCCCGGGCCTGTCGTTTGCAGACCCAGCATTTCATCGGCCTCCCTCACTGTGCCCACGACGGCTTGCCGGTCACCGGTGCGCGTTGTGGAGCCGGTGCCTGATACGCAGGCGCAGCCGCCTGCGCCGGAGCGCCGGAATGTCCACTGCCCGGAGCCTTGGGCGGCACGCCCATCAGTTTTGCGTAGTCGGGGTGATCAGGCTCGACCGCGATCTTGACCACGTTCCGGTCTTGGCCCTTGCCATCCTTCTCAATGTCCACGCGCGCCAGAAACTCCAGGCCATCCAGTTCATGAAAACCCTGGATGCGGCGCGCGGCGGCGGCCTGCGGGCTGTTGTCCTGGGGATGAACGTTGCGGGCGCTGTTGAGCGCGGCGCGGATAAAACTGCGCCCCATCTGACCCCAGGTCGGCCCCTTCTTGGAGTGCAGGCCGATGTTGCTCCACATCTTGCGCTTGGCATGGTCGCCCGCCGTGACGACAAACTCGGCGGCGAGGTAGACAGAGCCGGTTTCGAAGGACTCGGTGGCGTAGCCGCCGCCCCAGCCTTGTTCCGGATCGTCATAACCACCGGGCTTGATGGTCATGCGCACTGGCACGACAGCCCCCTTGGGGATCAGGTCAAAGCCCGACTGTTGAGGATCGGCATCTTGGAAGTCAAAATAGTTGGAAGACATGGCGATTACTCCTTGGATTCGGTGGTGTTTGCTGTAGTGGGGGTGCCGGTGCTGCCGGGCATGGGCAATGGCGACTGGCCTGCGCACTTGGCGATCAGTGCACCGAGATGCGGCGGCTCCAGCAGGTCGAGGCGACCGCTGCGGTCTTTGGCCGGGAAACCGTAGGGATTGACGGTGTGCGTGACGAAGGCGCGGTATGTACTGCCGTCCTCGGCCTTGATCTCGGCCAGCGTCACGACCTCGTCGACGATGCCGGGCAGCTCCAGGCTGGTTTTGCTGCCTTCGATCTGCGGCACGAACACCTTGCGGTTGTAGTCATCGAGACGTTCGTCGAGGATGGCGACGAACACCACGTTCTTGCCACGTGCGTGCTGCAGATGAGTCAGTGCGCCGATCATTTCCTGGCCAAGCAGGCCATAGGCGGCGCGCAGATCGGGTTTGCCGCTACGGTCGCTGGTGGCACCGGGTTGCGTCTTGCACCATGCGAAGCACTGCCGGGACAGCTGCGTGATCGAGTCGAGAAAGAAGGTCTGGTAGCGGTCGAGCTGCGTCGGGCTGCCAAATTTCTCGATGACGTGGTCGTAATGCGCCTGCGAGAACGCGCTCTCCGGCGGCAGTGACTTGTCCGGGCCTGCGAGGAACACGAAAAAGTCGCGGCTTTCCGGCCACGAGGCCGGGCGGATGGTGTCGCCTGGCCAGTCGGCCACGGCGAGATCGCCCGCCTCGATATCGAGGAACAAGGTGGTGGCAGGGTCGAGGTCTTTGAGCCGGGTGGTCTTGCCGATGCCGGATTTGCCCAGCATCAGCAACTTCACACCCTTGCGCTCGGCCAAGCGCTGCTGCGCGGAAATGATCGGGAGGGACATCACGCCACCTCCTTCAGTTGTTCCGCAACCGCCGGATTCCAGAGGATCTGGTAGCCGCTGTGGCCGTTGCGCGAGTACGGCATGGCTTCGGCCCATGCTTCACCGGCCTCGGTCAGTTCCCACTCGTCCCGGTCGTTGCGGAACTGAAGGCCGCCGGATGCCAGCAACTGGTTCGTGGCCTTGGCTGAGCGACTCAGTAATTTGCCGAGCTGTGTGGCGTTGAGCGAGCAGATCGGCTCGTTGGCGGCAGGCAAAGCGCGTCGTAGCACTTCCGTGGTCAGGCCGGTGTTTTCCTGAATGCAGGTCAACGTGGCAGCCATTGCAATGCCGGTCTTGACGCCCGGTACCTTGGCGACCGCTTCGCCGATCAGCAGGATGGCGGTGACGCGATCTTGGGTCGGCGCGGGCAAGGCAGCCATCGT
>DAHWJK010000147.1:0-2419 GCA_027344185.1 Thiobacillus sp. | reverse complement strand
CCGAACCATGACCTCGGGCGCACGGCGCGCCACGCGCCCCGCCGTCGCAACACTCAACGCCCCCCGCTTCGGCTTCGCTTTCTTCGGCTTGCCCAGGCGGTCCGGCCTCGCCCCCAGCCGCTTGATTGGCTGGGGGCCGATGCGTAGCCAGCGATCGTCGGGTTTCTTCGCCATCAGTCTTCATCCCCCCTCGCCTGCCCCGCCGCGATAACCGCCTCCACGCGAGCCCGGACAGCCTTCACGCTGGCCAGCAGTTCGGCATACAGGTCCAGGTTGCCCGCCCAGCGACCTTCGCGGTGCAGCCGGTGCACCACGGTATTCAAGTTCCGCCCAACGGCCGCGAGCTGCTTGTTCGCATCGGCCAGGGCGGCAGTTTCCGGCACCGCAAGAAGCGGCGCCCGTCGAATCCGCGACCGTGCCAGCGCGGTGATCCACCCCGTTAACGTGGTGCCCATCGCTTTCGCCTGCTGCTGGATTTCGATCTTGTCCGCCTGCCGTAGCCGGATGGTGACCTTGCGCTTGTCGCCCCCCGCACCCTCGGCGTCGTCCGCCACCGGCAGCGCCGGAACACCCCCCTGCGCCAGCAGGCCGCGAACGGCATCCGATACCCAGCCGCCTACGGTCTTTCCTGCAGCGGTTGCCCGCAGCGAAAGGGCGCGCATGTCAGCCGCCCGCAACTGCTCGCCTAGCGCCTCGGCAATCGGGTCGCCCTTGCTCTTGGCCACCGGCGCGCCACCCCCGACCAGCCGCTTGCCCATCGCCTCCATCAGCGCATTGGTGGAGACGCCTTGCGCCTTCGCGAAGGCGTCCAGCTGCGCCCACAAGGCCGGCTCGAAACGAACGGGCCTCTGCGCGCGCTCAACCCGCGCGGCCTTGCTGGGAGCTTTTGGCGCTGCTGGCGGGGTGGGCATGGGCCAACCTTACCCAAAGTGATACCACAAAGCAACCAACCGCTGTACGAACCCATATCCTGCCCTCGCTTCTACGCTCTCGCTAAAAGTACGGCCGCCGTACTTTTTATGCTCTTAGCTTCGGACGCCGTACTGCCCGTGCTTGCACGGGCTGGGGCGTCAGGGCTGCATGTGCCGCTGCGGCGCGAAATCGCGTCGCGTCGGCGCCCCCCATGCTCCGGGCGAAAAAAAACCCGCCTCGCGGCGGGTTTCATGGGATCGGGAAAAGGGTCGGGATCAGCCCGGTCCAATCTCGATCACGGTCAGCTCGGACAGTGGGGCATAGATGGTCAAGTCGCCATTGGCCAGCAAGACATGCCGGGTGCCGTCGTCACTGTTGCGCTGCTGGTTGTAGCGAACCCACCACTGTTGCCCCTCATAGACGACCTTGATTGCGCAAGGCAGCTTCGCTTCGTCACCGGCAGAGCCAGAGGACGAAGATGCGGAACCCTGCGGTTCCCCCTGCCCTGCCCCGTCCTTCGTCGCCTTGTCCGCCGGCTTGTCTGCAGAGCGCGTCGCGGGTGACTTCGATCCCGGCACGGCGGACGTACCGCCGCCGGACGAAAGTACGGCGGCCGTACTTTCCTCGGCCAACGCGCGGACGACGCTGCGGGTAATCGGCTTCTCGGGGGTGGCGCTGGCCAGCAACGCCAGCACCTGGTCGCGGCGCTTGTCGAACATGCGCCACAGCTGGTTCAACACGGTGACATCGCGAACCGATCGCACAGCCAGCGCGTCGCGGAACTCTTCCGGCATCTTGAGAACGGCGAGGTATTCGCCGATTACCTGCTTGCTCCTGCCGGTCTTGGTGGCAATGTCCACCGCCGAAAGGTTGTGCTGGATGACCAGCTCTTGATAGCCGGCGACGACATCCATCGGGTCCAGGTCGGCGCGCTGCACGTTCTCCACGATCTGGACCAGCCGACGCTCTGCCACGTCGCGGTCGTCCACGACGGCGCGGATGCTTTCCAGCCCGGCGATGTTCGCTGCGCGCCAGCGGCGTTCGCCGGCAACGATCATCCATTGACCCGGAAGGTCGGGGTGCGGGCGGACAACGATGGGCTGGATCAACCCCATCGCGGAAATGGACGCAGCCAGTTCTTGCAGCTCGGCTTCATCGAATCGGCGGCGCGGCTGGTCGGGGTCCGGGTGGATGTCGGAAAGGGGCAGGGCAGAGGTGCCATCGCCATCGCCCGCCACCGGATCGGTGTCCAGCAGGTTAGCCATGCCACCCAGGGCGCCGAGTGCTGCCTCAAGGCCAACCGCCGCAGGCTTCTTCTTGCTCATGCCTTTTCCTCCAGTTTGTCGGCGATGAACGCGCAGGCTTCGCGCATTTCCTTTGCTGCGTCACGGCTCGATGACGTGCCCATCTTCCACACGGGGACGTTGGCCGATTGCGCTTCACCGATCGCGGAGCGGGTCGGCAGATAGACCGGCAAGATGACCTTCCCATAGTTCTCGGCCAGCGC
>DAHWJK010000146.1:0-3073 GCA_027344185.1 Thiobacillus sp. | reverse complement strand
GGTCCAGCACCGGTCGCGATCGTCACAGGCGCCTCTCGAGGCATCGGCGCCGAGGTCGCAAAACGCCTGGCCCGGGACGGGTTTTCCGTGGCGGTGAACTATGCGGCGAACGCCGATGCCGCGCAGGCCGTCGTTGCACATATCCTGGCCGCGAACGGCCGAGCCGCCGCCATCAAGGCCGATGTCAGCCGGTCGGCCGAGGTCGCGAGCCTGTTCGACCAGACGGAAGCGCGGCTCGGCCAGCCCACCCTGGTGGTGAACAACGCCGGAATCATGAAGCTGGCGCCGATCGCCGAGATGGACGACGCCACCTTCGACGCCATGCTCGCGGTCAATCTTAAGGGCGTATTTTACATGCTGCGGGAAGCCGCGCGCCGTCTCCCGCGCGGCGGCAAGATCATCAACACCTCGACCACACAGACGCGTCTCGCCTCGCCTTCCTATGGCGCCTATGTGGCGTCCAAGGCTGGCGTCGAGATGCTCACCCTCATCCTGGCGCGGGAGCTTCGCGGGCGCGGCGTCACCGTCAACGCCGTGGCGCCGGGCCCGACCGCCACCGAGCTGTTCCTCGACGGCAAGTCGCCGGAGATCGTCGACAGGATTGCCGGGCTTTCGCCCCTTGAACGTCTTGGCACACCGGAGGACATCGCCGGCGTCATCTCCATGATCGCCGGCCATGACGGCGACTGGATCAACGGACAGACGATTTTCGTGAATGGCGGCGCCGCCTGATCGCGGCCGAGCGGACACCTCAGGAGAGAAAAAGATGCATGATTTCAATCCAGGCGACGTCGCGCGTCCGAGCGTCATTCGCCACGCTCTATCGCCTGGTGAGGGCGAGCAGGTACTGCGCATCTTCCAGCGTAACGCGAGCCTCGCGCAACTGCACCCGGAGGATCGGCGAGCCTTCTATGCCGCCATGGCGTCCCAGGCCCCCATGGCCGATGGCGTCGCGGTCGAGCCCGTCCGCGACGGCGCCGTTCGCGGCTGGTGGCTTAGGCCGGCGGTCCATGACCCTGGCTCCGCTCTGTTCTTCGTCCACGGAGGCGGATACCATCTCGGCGATGCCCGATCCTATCTCGGCTTCGCCAGTCAGCTTGCGGCGCGCACCGGGCGGGCGGTCTTCAGCGTCGACTACGCCCTGGCGCCGGAGCGGCGTTTCCCCGCGGCCTTTGACGACGTCATGCGGGCGCGGGCGTGGTTTCTATCGCGGGGCTTCAAGCAATATGCAGCGGTCGGCGACTCCGCCGGAGGCGGACTTGTGCTCGCCATGGCCGATCAGGCCGCGCCCGATGCACGTCTGGCCTCGATCGTGGTGTTTTCGCCCTGGACCGACCTGTCAAACAGCGGCCCCTCCTTTACGGATCCGGCCACCTACGACCCGGTCTTCAAGCCCGCCCTGCTGCAGGGGTTGGCCCATTCCTATCTGGACGGCGCCAACCCGCACGATCCCAAAGCGTCACCTCTGTTCGGGGCTCTGCGAGCCATGCCGGCGATCAATGTGCAGGTCGGCGCGGACGAACTGTTGCGTGACGATTCCATCCGTTTTGCGGAGCGCGCGGCCGCGCACGGGGCGACGGTCCGTCTTGACCTGTTTGAGGGAATGTATCATGTTTTCCAACGAGATGTCGGGTCTCTCAAGACAGCCGAGACAGCGCTTGAGATTGCCGCTTCGTTCATCGACGAACACTGGGCGAACCGTAAGGTCATATAGCCATCCCGCTCCATCTCCTCTGGCTTAGTCATGACACAACGAAGATCTGGTTTGGCGAAATCCAGCCGGTCGCGACCCGCTTGTCGAAGCTAAATCCATGATGGCGCGGCCAGACGCCGTTTCGTCGTTGTATTGACCTCTTGGAGTACAGGTTAGGAATGATGCCTTACGAAAATCAGGTGCAACTCTGCGCCACCGACACTAGCATCGAGAAGGCCGGACTCTTTCGCCTCGGTAGCCATACCGTGAAACGGCTCGGCTACGGTGCCATGCAGCTCGCCGGGCCCGGCGTGTTCGGTCCGCCCAAGGATCGCGACGCAGCCGTGGCCGTGCTGCGCGAAGCGGTCGCGCGCGGCGTCGACCACATCGACACCAGCGATTTCTATGGGCCGCACGTCACGAATCAAATCATACGGGAGGCGCTGGCACCCTATCCCGCAGGGCTCACGCTCGTCACAAAGGTGGGCGCCCGGCGCGACGAAAAAGGCGCCTGGCTTCCAGCCTTCTCGCGCGAGGAGCTGATCCAGGCGGTGCATGACAACTTGCGCAATCTCGGCATCGAGGTGCTCGACGTGGTCAACCTCCGCCTCATGTTTGGTGCACACGGACCTGCGGAGGGCTCCCTCGAAGCGCCGCTTACGGTGTTGGCGGAGCTGCAGCAACAGGGGCTCATCCGTCACATCGGCCTTAGCAACGTCACTCCAACGCAGGTGCGGGAGGCGCGCAGGCTTTGCGAAATCGTCTGCGTGCAGAACCACTACAATCTTGTGCATCGCGCGGACGATGAGCTGATCGACGACCTCGGTGACGATGGCATCGCGTATGTGCCGTTCTTCCCGCTTGGTGGCTTTAGCCCGCTGCAATCCTCGGTTTTGACGGAGATGGCGGGTCTGCTTGGTGCCACGCCCATGCAGGTGGCCATCGCTTGGCTGCTGCATCGCGCGCCAAATATTCTACTCATCCCCGGAACCTCGTCCGTTGCCCACCTGGGGGAAAATCTTGCCGCAGTCGCACTCGAGCTGCCGGACGACATCAGGACCACGCTGGACCAGATCGCGACGGACAGCGCCTGAGCTTCCCGGCAGTCAGATCATGGCGGCGAAGCGCGAGATAGCCCTAAATTACGGATAGCACAGATGACGATTCTTGTTACCGTTCGTGTCTTGGATGATGTGGAAATTGCTGTTGCGGCGTCTCCGGTTTGGGCGACATGACGAAGTCAGGCGACGAGATCAAGAGGCAATGAGGCGGGTGGCTCTCCGAGGCTCTGCCAGCCGTCGACTTTCCGCATGGTGATCTGGCCGCAAGCGAGCAACGCCCAGAACAGCATGGCGGCGGTTTCGGCTGAAGGCAGCACGG
>DAHWJK010000141.1:0-1530 GCA_027344185.1 Thiobacillus sp. | reverse complement strand
GCGGGACTGGGACGCGATTCGTGCCGCCGCGCAGAAAGTATTCGAGCTTCAGCGCCAGCAACTCGACGCAGCGATCGACCTGCAGCAAAAAATCGACGGCATGCTGACGGATCGCCAGCGGCGGGACATGGCGCGTTCCTGGTGGGGCTATGGATGGATGGGCGCGCAATAAATACCCTCTGAAGCGGATAGCCGCAGACAAGCGTCGATCGGATTGGGCAGATGACGGAGAAGCCGATGGACGAACACGCCGGTCATATACACGCCCCCGCTGGAGGTCACGAACACGCCGCCCACACGCGGGGCGAGGCGCGGAACCACGGCGGCCATGACCACGCGCACATGGTGGCGGATTTCAGGCAACGCTTCTGGATTTCGCTGGCGCTGACCGTTCCCATTCTGGTCTTGTCCCACGACCTGTGGGGCATGCTCGGTCTGGCGGCGCCGGTGGCGTTTCGCGGCGACGCCTACGTGCTGTTCGGCTTCTCCAGCATCGTGTACTTCTATGGCGGCTGGCCGTTCCTGAAGGGCTTCGGCGACGAACTCCGGCAACGGCAGCCGGGCATGATGACGCTGATCGCGGTGGCCATCAGCGCGGCCTACTTCTATTCCAGCGCGGTCACCTTCGGCTTGACCGGCATGGGCTTCTACTGGGAGCTCGCGACCCTGATCGACATCATGCTGCTCGGCCACTGGATCGAGATGAAGTCGGTGCTCGGCGCCTCCGGCGCGCTCGAAGCCCTGGTGCGGCTGCTGCCTTCCGAAGCGCACCGCCTGCGGCCGGACGGCAACACCGAGGACATCCCCGTCGGCGACGTCGCGCCCGGTGACCGCATTCTGGTGAAGCCGGGCGAACGCGTGCCCACCGACGGCATCATTGTCTCTGGCCAGACCAGCTTGGACGAATCCATGCTCACCGGGGAATCGAAGCCGGTGGAAAAAGGCGAGGGCGCCGAGGCCATCGGCGGCTCGGTCAACGGCGAAGGCGCGATCACCCTCGAAGTCAAAAAAACCGGCGGGCAGACCTATCTGTCGCAGGTCATGGAGATGGTGCGAAAAGCGCAGGAATCGCGCTCGCGCACCCAGGACCTGGCCAACCGTGCGGCGGTGTGGCTGACCGCCATCGCCCTCGGCGGCGGCTTCGCCACCCTGTTCGTGTGGCTGACGCTGGGACGCGATTTCGCCTTCGCCATGGAGCGCGCCGTCACCGTGATGGTGATTGCCTGTCCCCATGCCCTTGGCCTTGCCGTGCCGCTGGTCGTTGCGGTGAGCACCAGCATGTCCGCTTCCCACGGCCTGCTCATCCGCGACCGCGCGGCATTCGAGCGGGCCCGCAATCTGGGGGCCGTGGTGTTCGACAAGACCGGCACCCTGACCGAAGGCCGCTTCGGCGTCAGCGACATCGTGCCGCTGGGCGAGCTGGACGAGACCGCCTGCCTGCGCCTGGCCGCTGCGCTGGAGAGCCAGTCGGAGCATCCCATCGCCGCCGGCATCGTGCGCACGGCGAAGGAACGCCAGCTGGACTGGCCG
>DAHWJK010000085.1:0-2421 GCA_027344185.1 Thiobacillus sp. | reverse complement strand
CTGCGGGTTGTTCACAGACCGTGGAACATCGTCTACGGGCGCGATCCGATCCAGCTCGACGGCAGCTTCGCGTGGCCTCTGACCACGCGGGCCCCGGTGGGCGAATCGGGCCTTTCCGTACCCGGCCGTCACTCGCTGTAGTCCGTCCGCCTGCATTTCATGCCCGAGCAGTGCCGCTGCGACCGCGGCGCCGGCCGCAGCCTTCGTGTTGCTGCTGAACTGGTGACGGAAGGAATAGAGCGAGATCGTGGGTTGCCCGGGCATCGACCGGGCCGCCCGCAGGATGGCCTGGCGCGTGCGGTCGTAGTAGCGGCGGTAGTCGGCCTCGTCGTGCACGGCCGCCTCGAAGAGGGCCATGTGCGTGCGTACGGCGGGTTGTAGCTCAGGGGCGATCTCGATGGTCCGATACTCGTTCTGCGGCTCCCATGGCGGGATCGTTCCATACTTGTCCCGCAGGATCAGGTTAGCCTCGTAGATCGACTTGACCCGTGTGCCGACGATCCTCGCCGCTTCGTTCAGTCGTTCGACCGGCGGCATCTGTTCGGACTTCTTCGCCGAGCGCACGCGGATGCTCGTGCGCTGTTCGGGGTCGGCCCACGCGGCCTGCGTCCACTCCTGCGGACGCAATCCGGTCGCCAGGGTGGCCTTGATCCAGGTGATCGCCTCCAAGGCGGTCGTTGCGCTATAGCGCTGCTCAAGGGTGCGGCAGAGCAGATCCAGTTCGGCTTCAGACACGGCGTTGTGCGACTCGTCCTGAGCCTTCTCGGGCGCCTCCGTCCTGATCGGCTTGAACTCACTGAGCTCGTGCCAGGCATCCTCGTATTCAGGGTGCTCCGGGCAAATGGCTCGGGCGAGGATCCACAACAGCGCCGCCTTGTACGTTTTGGCGGTGGTAAACGAGATTGCGCCCGAAGCATTGCGTTCGACCATATAGCGCACGATCTCGTGCGGGGAGGTGTCGATAAAGGTCTCGTCAAACGGGTCGCGCCTCTGGGCGCGCATGTACATGTCGACCAAGCGGTCGTAGATCGCCCGATATTTCCGGAGGGTGCTGGCCGACTGGGATTCGAGCTTGACAATATCCTCCTGGAGGACTCTCCGCTCCGAATTCCTGCTGTTGGCGAGGCCGTCCGCGGGCGAGTCGCCTTCGACCGGGCTGATCGCATCGAAGCGCTCGCCTTCGTGGAAATCGCTCACGGGGACTTCGCTCGTGGTCATGTTGCCGCTGGATCTGTCAGTTGAGGGGCGCATGTTCAAGAGGGTTCGACCATGGCTGAAGCGGCATCGCTGAGTTCGCTCGAGTGGCATCATCTGCGGCCCGATTCGAACGAGATCGTCCCCGCCGAAGGTGGTGCGCTGCAGAGGCGGCTTTTGGGGGTCTTGTCCGTGAACTTCCTAGTTTCTGCGACACAGCCACCCGGGCGAGGGCCCAGTTTCTGCGACAGCGGCGCCCCTGAAGGCCCCCAGTTTCTGCGACATTCATCGGTTCCTGCATCTAGGCTGAGTCAAGCTCGGACACTGTCGCGGAAACTGGCTTGCTTGTCGCAGAAACCGCTTGTGTGTGTGGGCGGCCGCGACAAGGGCGGGCCAACCGATCCGCATCCTGCATTCGTCGCCGACTGCGCATTGGCGGTCTGGGACGACGCGCCCCGCGTGCCTACAGGTGCCGCGCATCGTGGGCTCGACCTTGTCGCGGAAACTGGTCGAATTGTCGCAGAAACTGGCCACGCTGTCGCGGAAACTGGGCAAGCATCGTCGCGTCATGCGGCGGTTTCCCTGGGGCTCAAGGCGATCACGGCAAGCACGGCGAGCGGTCTGAACGCGGGCGCCCTCGTCCGTGGTGCCCACGAACCAGGCTTCCAAACGCGGGCTGAGCTGCGCCCGAGACGCGCTGGCTTCGGTGCAAAGACGGCCAGGTGCGGAGTTGGCGCGTGAAGGATCGCCGCCGGCGGTGTTGCGCCGAAGCCAGCGCGTCTCGGGCCTTTGAAGGGTGGGGACAGTTGGAAATGCGCTTCGGGCCACACCGCGCGAATCCAGGGGAGGGGGCTTGCTATTTACCGATGCTTTGCATCCGTGCGCCCTGGAAGCCTAGGTAGCAGGTAAATGCTGCTACCCACGTGAAGGCGAATATTCAGCGGGCCTGACGAAGTTACAGGGAATAACCGGCCTTCTAAATAGACCCACGGAGGACTGTCGGCGCGACCGGACAACCCCTGTCCGCCAGGCGCCCTCGGTGATGGCTTTGTGCGCCAGGCGGACAGGGGTTTACCTCGTTGAATCGCGCGAAGCCGGCCGGTTCTGTGTGGCGTCCGTTCAGTGAACGGCTTGGGGCTGAAGGTCCGGGTTGATGCGATCGGTGATTCTCAGAAGCAGTGCCTCGAAAATCTGCGCCTCCATCCGGGAAAGAGGGATCGCGATGGG
>DAHWJK010000066.1:0-15500 GCA_027344185.1 Thiobacillus sp. | reverse complement strand
TGGCAGGCGTCGGCCACATCCATCGCGTATTCGGCAAAGATCACCGGATCGTTGTAGGTGAAGGCCACGCTCTTGCAGCCGGCCTGCTCGGCCGCGCGGGCGATCTCGTCCGGCATCGCGCGGTCGACCAGGGTGTCGGTCTCGCGCGACTTGGAAATGTCCCAGTTCTGGCAGAACTTGCAGGCGAGATTGCAGCCGGCGGTGCCGAAGGACAACACCGACGAGCCCGGATAAAAATGGTTGAGCGGCTTCTTCTCGATCGGGTCGACGCAAAAACCGGACGAGCGGCCATAGGTGGTCAGCACCATCTTGCCCTGTTCCATCTTGCGCACGAAGCACAGGCCGCGCTGGCCCTCGTGCAGCTTGCAATAGCGCGGGCACAGGTCGCACTGGATGCGGCCGTCGGGCAGCGGGTGCCACCAGCGCGCCGGGGTATGCGATTCGGGGATGCTCATGCGGCTTCACGCTCCTTCCACTTGCTGACGGTATAGCGCGCCAGGCGCACCTCCTGCGCCCAGAAATCCGCCGGCAGACCCGCCTTGCGCTTCAGCTGCGCGAGGAAGTCGGCCGGGTCCGGCAGCTGCTCCCAGACCTGCGGCAAGAACGTGCTGCGGAAATGCCGGTACTCGAATACCACGCCGTCGACGTGCGGCCGCAAGGCGGCCAGCGCGTCCGTTTCACTCGTCGCCGCCAGCGGCTCGGTTGCCGACAGCAGCGACACCTCGACGCGGATCGCGTCGAACTCGTCACGGCTCAGCGGCATGAAGCGCGGGTCTCGAAATGCCGCCGCCACGGCGTTTTCCCGCACATCCACGCCCAGCGGCCGGTGCGCTTCCAGGGTGCCGACGCAGCCGCGCAGTTCGCCCTGCCGGGTCAGGGTGACGAAGCTCGCCCCCGGTTCCTGCAGCCAGGCGGCCTTGACGGCCTTCGCTGCCGGCTGGCCGAGCCAGCCGGCAATCTCGTTGCGCGCCAGCGTCAGCAGGCTGGCGCCTTTATCCAACTCCGGCTGGGCCGCCTCGGCCGGGGTAAACGCGAACGCGGCATAGCCGACCACGCGTTCAGGGTCGCCGGCAGTGTCGCTGGAGTTGCGCACGTCGAGCGCCAGCGGATGCAGGCCGTGACGCTTCGCCGCCAGCAGCAGGCCGTTGACCGGCGTGGCGCCGCAGGCCTGCTCGTGGGTGAGATGCGAATCGAGCGCCAGGATGGCATCGACGGTGCCCGCGTCCATCTTGCGGGCGAGCGCATCGGGCAGGAAATGCGACAGATCGGAACTGATCACGATCAGCGTCTCGCCGCCGCCCCATAACGCCTCCAGCACCTCGGCCACCTCGCCCGCGGTGGCTACGCCGACTGCCAGCGGCAGCAGCTTGAAGTCGCCCAGCACCTGCTGCAGGAAAGGCAGCTGCACCTCCAGCGAATGCTCCATCTGGTGTGCCGCCGCGCTGCGGACCACTTGCGGCAGCCCGGCCAGGGCCTGCATGCCGGCCTGATCCAGCGTCACCTCGCCGAGCGGGGTGGCAAAGCGGTCCGCCTCGGGCAGCGCCAGCCCGCGTACCGCGACGCGATGGGTGGGGCCGAGCAGCACCACCCGGCGCACCCGGCCGCGCAGCGCCGCCAGCCGCGCATAGGCGCTGGCGGCGACCGCACCGGAGTAGACATAGCCGGCATGCGGCACGATCAGTGCCTTGGGCGCGCCCGCCGCCGCGCCAGGCTGCGCGTGGGCAAGCAGATCGGTCAGGGTGCGCCTGAGTTCGGCCGGTTGGTCCGGATAGAACAGGCCGGCAACGGCAGCAGGACGGATAGCAGACATAGGGCCATACCTCAATGTTTCAAGCTTAGTAGATGCGGGAGAATTGACCGGGTTTCAATGGGGTCCGGCAGGCCTGGGGTTTGCCTCCATAATGGAGCGCTCAAGCCGAGCGGGCCCGTTGCCGTTTCAGGGGTTCAACCATCAGGAGGACCATGCGTTCATTCATAGCCGACGACAAGGGCGAGCTGCTGCTGTCGATCCTGCGGGAAACGACCACCGAAGTGCTGATCTTCAACGCCGGCACCCTGAAAATCATCCAGGCCAACCAGGCTGCCAGGCGCAACCTGCAATATCGGCTCAAGGCGCTGCAAAAACTGACGCCGCTCGACCTGATATCGCCGCAGGATGGGCGCTCGGTCAGCACGCTGCTGGCGCTGCTGAAAAACGGCAAGAAGCGCCAGGCCACCCTCGACTTGCAGTACCAACGCCACGACGGCACCCGCTATCCGGTCGAAGCTCGGCTGCTGTATGCGAACGACCGCGAGAAGCCGATTTTCGTCTGCATCGCCAACGACGTCAGCCTGCGCGAAGCCACGCGGCAGGCGCTGGAGCATTCGGCCTCCGACCTGCGCGCCATCGTCGCGCACATCCCCGGCATGGCTTTCCAGGTCATGCAGCAGGGCGATGCGCCGCCCACGCTGCACTATGTCAGCGAGCAATCGGCGCAGCTGCTCGGCATCAAGGCCGCCGCCCTGCAGGCGAAACCGGAGCGCTTCTTCAGGCTGATCCTGAAGGAAGACCGCGACAGCTATCAGGCGGGGCTGGATGCGTCCGGCGGCGTTCACCTGAGCTTCAACTGGGAGGGGCGCCTGTGGATGAAGGACTGGAAAGACGTGAAATGGGTTGCCATCCGCGTCAGCCAGCGCACCGCTGCCGACAAGACCCTGTGGGACGGCATCATGCTGAACGTGACCCGCAGCAAACAGGCCGAAGCGGAAATTCTGCACTCGCGGGCGCAGTTGAGCGCGCTCGCCGCACACGTCGAAACCGTCAAGGAACAGGAGCGCCTCAAGCTTGCGCGCGAGGTGCACGACGACCTCGGCGGCAACCTCACGGCGATCAAGATCGGCCTGTCGTGGCTGATGCAGCAGTTGCCGCCCGAACAGAAGAAACTGACCGAACGCGCCGCCTATCTCGACAGCGTGGTCGACCAGACCTTCGAGGCTGCGCACCGCATCGCCTCCAATCTGCGGCCGGCCGCGCTCGACCTGGGCATCGTCGCGGCCATCGACTGGCAGTTGCAGCGCTTTGCCCACAATACCGACATCGCCACCCAGTTCAGCACGCCCGACGCGCCGGTTCCGCTTGACGCGGATGCCGCCACCGCCGTTTTCCGCATCGTGCAGGAGGCGCTGACCAATGTGGCCAAGCACGCGCACGCCACGCGGGTCAGGCTCAGGCTGGTGCGGGAGCCGGACAGCCTGCTGCTCACCCTCACCGACAATGGCCGCGGCATCCAGCCGACCGTCAAACCGCGGGGCAGGCCGGGTTTTGGGCTGCTCGGCATGCGCGAGCGTGCCGCCGCACTGGGCGGCGAGCTCAGCGTCCAGCCGGCCAAACGCGGGGGCACCCAGGTCAGCCTGCGCATCCCGGTGTCCGCCGCCGTGCCCGCGCCGGCGAAATGACGGCATAATCGATCCAGACAGATACCCAGCAGAGACTTCCGTGGCCGCAGTCAAACCCTATCGCATCCTGATCGTCGACGACCACGCCATCGTGCGCGAAGGCCTCAAGCAGATCCTGGCCGAGGTCGACGACATCGAGGTCGCCGGCGAGGCCGACTGCTCCAGCCGCGCCCTGCAAATGGCCCGCCGCGAATCCTGGGACATGGTGCTGATGGACATCACGATGCCCGACCGCAGCGGCATCGAGACGCTGGAGCTGATGAAAAAGGAGCACCCCGGCCTGCAGGTGCTGATGCTGTCCATGCACCGCGAAACCCAGTACGCGGTGCGCGCCCTGAAGAGCGGCGCCGCCGGCTACCTCAACAAACAGAGCGCGCCCGCCCAGCTGGTCGATGCGATCCGCATGGTCGCTTCGGGCAAGAAATACATCAGTGCCGAAGTCGCGCAGGAACTCGCCAGCCAGGTCAGCGGCGAGCGCGACAGCCTGCCGCACGAGGGACTCTCCAACCGCGAATACCAGACCCTGTGCATGATCGCCTCCGGCCTGCCGGTTTCCGCCATTGCCGACAAGCTCGCGCTGTCGGTCAAGACCATCAGCATGTACCGTGCCCGCCTGCTGAAGAAAATGCAGCTCAAGAACAACGCCGAGCTGACCCATTACGCGATCAAGAACGGCCTGCTCGACTGAGTTCTCCCGGCGTAGCGCGCTCTGCCTGGGCCGCACCATGAGCAGGGCGATAGGCTTCAGCCGTGGAAATACGAGGCTTTTTCGGCCCTAATTGGCCTTTTGACGCTCGCGCACCCGCACTACCATGCGGATATCCTGATCGTCCCGGTTAGAACCGGGTCCCACACACATGGCCGAAGCCCGCATCAATCTGGACAACCCGACCGAAGTCGCGCGGGAAACCCTGCGCCGCCTGGCGCTGCGCCGGATTGCGCCGACGCCGGACAATTACCAGACTCTGTACGAGGAAATCGTCGGCGCACCCGCGGCTACCGCGACCGGCGCGTCCAAGGCGCCCAGCGCCGCCAGCGCGCTGACGGCGCTGGCGGGCGAGATCGAGGCCCAGCACCCCGCGCTGGCGGCCCAGGCGGCCAGCCTTGTCCGTGCCATCGACAAACAGGACTGGCGCCAGTGCGGCTGGGTGCTGTCCGACGTCGTTCGCCAACTCAAGCAGCCGGACGGCAAGGACCGCCCGGCAGAGCGCGAGCGGCCGCTGCGCTCGGCTGCGGGTCAGTCCCAGGATCCCCAGGCGCAGCTGCGCGAACTGCTGGCCAAGACGCTGGAACTCGGCGTCGCGCCGCAGCTCGAGCCGATCCCGCGGCTGGAGGAAAAAGCCCGCGAACTCGCCGTCTCGGTGCGCGCGGCCGACAGCGCCGCCGCGCTGGATGCCGCCGCCAGCGGCCTGAAATCGCTGTGGATGAACATTGAAATGCAGGCGTCCGATGCCCGCGGCCTGCAGGAAACGCTCAAGCGCGTGCTGCTGCTGCTGGTGGAAAATATCGGCGAGCTGCTCGACGACGACACCTGGTTGCGCGGCCAGCTCGACGTGGTGCAAAAGGTCATCGCCGGACCGATCAAGATCCGTGCGCTGCAGGACGCCGAAAAGCGCCTCAAGGAAGTGATCTACAAGCAGAGCATGGTGAAGCACGGCCTGCGCGAAGCCACCGCCAACCTCAAGGCCACCATGACCACCTTCGTCAGCCGCATGGGCGACGCGGTGGCGGCCAACGACGAATACCAGGGCAAGCTCGCCACGCACATCGAGCGCATCAGCAATACCGAAGACGTGGTCGAACTCAACCGCATTCTCGAAAACCTGCTTGAGGAAACCCGCAGCGCGCAGGCCGACAGCCACCGTGCCCATCAGCAGCTGATCGAGGAGCGCGACGCCGCCATCAATGCGGAAAGCCGCATCCGCCAGCTGGAAACCGAGCTTGCGCAGATGAGCGCGCTGGTGCGCGAGGATCCGATGACCCACAGCCTCAACCGGCGCGGCCTCGACGACGAATTCGCGCGCGAGACCGCGCGCGCCGACCGCTACGGCACGCCGTTCAGCCTCGCCGTGCTCGACGTCGACAATTTCAAGTCGCTGAACGACAAGCGCGGCCACAAGGCCGGCGACGAGGCGCTGATCCATCTGGTCGCGGTCGCCAAGGAAGAACTGCGCATCACCGACCACATCGCGCGCCTGGGCGGCGAGGAATTCCTCATCATTCTGCCCAACACGCCGCTGGGCGAGGCCGAGCGCATCGTCACGCGGCTGCAGCGCAGCCTCACCAAGAAATATTTTCTCGACAACAACGAGCGCGTGCTGATCACCTTCAGCGCCGGCGTTGCAGAGCGCAGTGCCGGCGAAGCGCAGGAGACCGCGATCGGCCGCGCCGACGGCGCCATGTATCAGGCCAAGCTGGCCGGCAAGAACCGCGTGTTTCTCGCCCCCGCCGCGCATGCGGCGCCGCTGGATGCCGAATGAAGCGTCGCTATATATCAATGCATTTCACAGCTTTGCACCCTTGCCATGAAGTTTTTTGAAAGCCGGCCTTAACTTTCTCCGACCCCCGACGATTCCTCACACAACGGCGGTTCATGTGGCCCACGCAGCGGGCAGACCAAAGTTGACGGCATCAGAGACCGGACTATTCGACCCACTTTAAGGAGAAACATCATGGCACAAGTAATCAACACCAACGTCAGCGCCCTGTTCGCCGGCGCAGCACTGAACAAATCGGCCATCGGCCTGCAAATCGCCCAGGAGCGCCTGTCTTCCGGTCTGCGGATCAACAGCTCCCGCGACGACGCAACCGGCCTCGGCATTGCGACCGGCTACGACAAGCAGATTCGCGGCACCAACGTTGCCACCCGCAACGCCAGCGACGCGATTTCCAAGGCGCAGACCAACGACGGTTATGCCGCGCAGATTCACGAAAACCTGAAGCGCCTGTATGAAATTGCCGTGCAGCTGGGCGGCACTGCCTCCGGCGCGGAAGCCACGGCGCTGCTCGCAGAAAACACGCGTATCGCCGGTTTGACGACCGCCGCCGTCGCGACCACCGTGGACGGCAACGGCACCCAGGTTACCGGCGTCAGCGCCGTGATCACCGCCCCGACCGCTACGACGGTTGCCGGCATCACGACCGACATTGCCAGCGTGACCACCGCGCGTGCCAACTACGGTGCCGACATGGTGCGCTTCGCCTCCGCGGTGGCCACCATGCAAACCGAGTCGGTGAACCTGTCGGCGTCCTTCAGCCGGATCATGGACACCGACTACGCTGCCGAAACGTCTTCGCAAGCGCGCAACAACATCCTGCAGCAGGCGGGTACCGCGGTTCTGGCGCAGGCCAACCAGTCGCCGAGCACCGTGCTGACGCTGTTGCGTTAAGCATCGCAGGCAAGACCCCCAGTCCGGCCCGGCCGGCCTGGGATTTCGCTTAAAGGATATCCATCATGATTATCCCGAATAGTACCCAGATGAATCAGGCTGCACAGCCTGGTGCACGCACGCCAGACGCAGTGCCTGTCAAGGCGGCTGCGGTTTCGCCTGTCACCGTGGCCCCGGCCCCGAGTGCCCCTGTGCAACCTACACCCAGCGAGTTGAAAAGCGCCGTTGCAGCGATCAATAGCGTCATGCGACAGTCGAATCTCAACCTTGAATTCAGCGTGGACACCGACACCCGGGAAACCGTGGTGAAAATGGTGGACACCAGCACCGGCGAATTGATTCGCCAGTTTCCTTCCGAAGCAACACTGGCCATATCTCGCGGAATCGAACAATTCCAGCAGGGTATGCTGCTCACCCAGAAGGCTTGAGCCGGGAGGCTGACCATGGCAATCACCGCTTCAACCACGACCGCATTCGATGTGCCCACGCTCGTTTCGCAGCTGATGGCGATCGAACGCCGGCCCATTGACAGCCTCAATGCCAAAATCAGCAGCTACGAAACCAAAATCTCGTCCTTCGGCACGCTCAGCAGCCTGGTATCGGGATTTCAAACCGCAGCAAAATCCCTGAATACCGCCCTGCAGAAACTCTCCGCCACGCCGTCCGATACCGGCGCGCTGTCCGCCACGGCAGACAGCACCGCTGTGCCCGGCACCTACAGCGTGAACGTAAGCAAGCTGGCCCAATCCCAGAACCTGGTTGCCGCAGGGCAAACCGCCAGCAACGTCGCCATCGGCGACGGCACCGCCACCACGGCCACGTTCGACCTCGGCACCATCAGCGGCGGCACGCTGACCAACGGCGTCTACAGCGGGGCGACGTTCACCTCCAACGGCAGCGGCACGGTCAGCATTGTCATCGATAGCACCAACAACACGCTGGAAGGCATTCGCGACGCGATCAATGCCGCTTCCGCGGGGGTGACCGCGACCATCGTCAACGACGGCAGCGGCACGCCCTACCGCCTGGCGCTGACCTCAAGCAGCACCGGCGCCAGCAACAGCCTGAAAATCACCACCAGCGGCGGCGACGGCAGCATCGGCAACCTGCTCGGCCATGACCCGGCAGGGGTGCAAAATCTGAACCAGACCCTGGCCGCCCAGAATGCCAGCCTCACGGTGAATGGCATCGCGATCACCAGCGCGTCCAACACGGTCAGCGGCGCCATCCAGGGCGTTGCACTGACGCTCAAGAACACCACCGCGACGGCGGCCAGCCTGACCGTTGCGCGCGATACTGCGGCCATCGGCACTGCAGCGTCCGGTTTTGTCGACGCCTATAACGCGCTGGCCAGCCAGATCAAATCCCGTTGCGCCTATGCCAGCGCAGTCAGCGAAGGCGGCGTCCTCGCAGGCGACAGCGCGCTGCGCGCGATGCAGGATCAGCTGCGCAACATTTTCATCACGCCTGCAACCGGCGGCACCCTGAGCTCGCTTTCCCAGGTCGGCATCACGTCCAAGGCAGACGGCACGCTGGCGCTGGACAGCAGCGTGCTCAACAGCGCGATTGCGGCCGATTACGACGATGTGGTCAACCTGTTCTCGTCGTCCTCGGGTTTCGCCACCCGGATGGATGCCTGGGCCACGACCGCGCTCAGCGCCGGCGGCCTGATCGACAGCCGCACCGAAAGCCTCAAGAGCTTCGTCAAGGACCGCAACGAGGAAGTGGACCGGCTGGAGAACCGGATGCTGGCCCTGCAGAAAAAATACACCGCCGAGTACACCAACTTGAATCTCATGCTGAGCCGCATGAACAGCACCAGCACGTTTTTGACGCAGCAACTGCTCAGCCAGCCGTCGAGCAACTAAAGAACCCATCAGGAGAGAGACGTGTATACGAATTTCAGAAGCGCCGCCAGCACGTACGCCAATGTCGGGCTGGAGACCGGCGTCGTCGCGGCCAGCCCGCACCAGCTCATCGTGATGCTGTACGAAGGCGCCGAACTCGCCGTGCGGATGGCGATCAAGCACATCAGCGACGGCGACATCGCAAAGAAATCCGCCGCCATCAGCAAGGCCAACAACATCATCGTTGAAGGGCTGCAGGCCGCGCTCGATCCGCACCAGGGCGGCGTAATCGCGCAGCAGCTGGAAGCGCTGTACGTCTACATGAGCCAGCGCCTGATGCTCGCGCACATCAACAACCAGACCGCTCCGCTGGAAGAAGTGCTGACCCTGCTGCGCGACCTGCATGGCGCATGGCAGCAGATCGGCAGCGCCGCACCCGGCGCATCCCGCCATTCCATGGCTGCCTGATCCGGAGATCGACATGACCAGCAACGAAATGCTCACCACCTACGAATCGCTCTCCGCCCTCACCGGAACCATGCTGACCGCCGCCCGCCGGGGCGAGTGGGACGAACTGGCCATGCTGGAGCAACGCTGCCGCGGTTACGTCGGCACCCTGATGGATGCCGCGCCGGTGCCGCTCAGCGCCACCGAGCAGCGCGCCAAAGTGGCGATCATCCGCACCATCCTGCAACACGACGCCCAAATCCGCGCCCTCACCGAGCCGCACATGCATATGCTGCAGCAGCGCCTGGGCGCGATTCGCACGAGCCAGCGCAGCGTCGAGGCCTACGGCGCACAACGGGCCTGACACCCGGACCCATGTTTCCGGTTCAGTTCCTGGCCCGCATTCTGGATGTCCCGCCTGCGCTGGATGGCCCGAATCGTCAACTGTCCGGCCTCGTAGGCGCGCAGCGTGTCCTCAATGCCACCGAACGCGACCAGGCCGGGCCGCGCGCCGCATTCGAACATCTGAAGGTTGGCCAGACGCTGACCGGCCTGGTGAAAAGCCTGACGCAGGGCGTGTCGCTGGTCGAGATCGAGGGTCAAAACGTGGCCATGCGTCTGCCCCAGCAGACGGCGCCGGGCGACACCCTGCGCCTGCGCTTTGCCGGCCACATGCCGCAGCCGGTATTCCTGCTCGACCCACCCGAAACGGCCGCCAGCGATACGCCCCAGCTGAGCCAGACCGCACGCATGCTGAGCGACCTGATGCAGCAGCTGCCCGGACGCGGCGCACTGCCGACGCTGACCGCACCCGGCCCGCTGCTCGACAAGGCCACGATCAATCCGTCCATCCTCGCGCTCGCGCTGCGCACCACGCTGGTCCGCAGCGGGCTGTTCTACGAATCGCACCTGGCCAATTGGGTAGTCGGCCAGGACAGTCTCGACGGGCTGCTGCAGGAGCCGCAAAACCGCCCGGCCGCCGAAACGCCGCGCGGCGCGTCCCAGGCACCGGCCAATCCCCTGCACACCCTGCTGACGCAGCAGTTGCAGGTGCTGGAGTCGCCGCAATTCGTCTGGCGCGGCGAACTGTGGCCGGGGCAGCCGCTCGAATGGATGTTGCGCCACGATGCCGGCCAGGAACAAGACGGAAAACTCGCCGCCGATGGCGACGGAACCGCGGACAGGGGCTGGGAATCGCATCTCAAGCTGACGCTGCCGCAGCTGGGCACGGTGAACGTGCATATCCGCCTCGATGCGCAGCAGGCGTTCAGCATCCGCATGGTGCCGGAGCAGTCCGACGCCGAACCGGTGCTGCAGGGCAACCGCGCGCGCCTGGCAGAACAGCTGGCTGCTGCAGGCTGCGCGCTCAAGACCCTGACGGTGGAACACGATGGCGCTGCCTGAGCCGCAACCCGACCGGCAACGCGCCGCGGCCGCCATCGCCTATCGCGAAAGCGACGGCGCGCCGCGCGTGGTCGCCAAGGGTCGCGGCATCCTGGCCGACACCATCATCGAGCGCGCACGCGCGTCCGGGGTGTACGTCCACGAATCGCGCGAACTGCTGGCCCTGCTGATGCAGGTCGACCTCGACAGCCACATACCGCCGCAGCTGTATATAGCAGTGGCCGAACTGCTGGCCTGGCTTTATCATCTGGAAGAATCCAAACACGACCGTGCGCTCACGCCGCCCTGACGTCCGATCCGAATGCCTACTTCATCACCCCGCACCTCAGATCCTGTCGACCACGACGATCCGCTCGCGCCCTATACGCTGCATTCGCGGGCGGACATCATATTCCAGCTGCGCGCGCTGCAGAAACGCAAACTGCTGGTCAACCTCGACCTCAGGGACAGCCGGCAGATCATCGTCACCTCGGTGCTCGCCATCAACGAAACCCGCGGCACGGTCATTCTCGACAGCGCCCGCGGCGACGCGCTCAACCACGAGCTGCTGTCCGGCAAGGGCGCGGAATTCGTTGCCCAGATCGACGGCGTGTCGATCTCGTTCACCACCGGCCCGGTCACGCTGTGCGAGTTCGAAAAGCTGCCGGCGCTGCGCATCCCCCTGCCCCGGTCCATGGTCCGCTTGCAGCGGCGCGAGCACTTCAGGGTGCCGATGCCGATCGCCAACCCGGCCCGCTGTCTGATCCCGGTGCCGCTGGGCATGGACGACAACGAGGCGATCAACACACATATCGTTGACATCGGCTGCGGCGGCGTGGCGCTGGCCGACCCCAGCGGGCGACTCGGAACGGAAACCGGCCGCCGGCTGCCCGACTGCCGCCTGCTGCTGCCGGAAACCGACGTCGTCGTGACCACGTTGGAAATCCGCAACACGGCGCAGATCCGTCTTCAGAACGGCGCCTTCCAGACCCGCCTCGGCTGTAAATTCATCGATCTGCCCAACGACATGGCGGCCCATCTGCCGCGCTTCGTCATGAATATCGAGCTCGCGCGGCGCAACTCGCTCTGATTCGCGCCGGCCGCCCTCACCCGAACACCCAGGAGACCCCCATGCAAACGATCCAGCAGGAAATCGACGAACGCACCAATCTGACCAGTTCCAACAAACTGGAACTGCTGCTGTTCCGTCTGGGGGTGGATGCCAACCTCGACCGCAACGAGCTGTTCGGCATCAACGTATTCAAGATCCGCGAAATCATCCCGATGCCGATGATCACCGCCGTGGCCGGCTCGCATGCCCACATGATGGGCGTGGTCGACCTACGCGGGCAGGTGATCCCGGTCATCGACCTGCCGGCGGTTGCCGGCTGCAGGCCGAAAACCGGCTTGAACATCCTCTTGATCACCGAATATGCACGTACCACGCAGGCATTTGCCGTCGAATCGGTGGAAGATATCGTGCGCCTCGACTGGCGCCAGGTGATGTCGGCCGAAGGCAACGCCGCCGGCGGCATGGTGACCAGTCTCGCCCGCCTCGACGGCGAGAACAGCGACCGCCTGGTGCAGGTGCTGGACGTGGAGACCATCCTGCGCAAGGTCATGCCGCCGAGCGACGAGGACCACGGCACCACCCATATCAATACCACGGTCGACATCAAGCCGGGCACCGTCATCCTGGCGGCGGACGATTCGCTGATCGCCCGCACCATGATCGAACAGGGCCTGGAAACGATGAAACTGCCCTACATCATGTGCAAGACCGGCAAGGAAGCCTGGGATCAGCTGCAGACGATCTCCGACAAGGCCCAGGCCGAGGGGAAAACCGTGCTGGACCGCGTCGCCCTGGTGCTGACCGACCTGGAAATGCCCGAAATGGACGGTTTTACGCTGACCCGCAACATCAAGCAGGATCCGCGCTTCAGCGCCATTCCGGTGGTGATCCATTCGTCGCTGACCGGATCGACCAACGAAGCCCACGTCAAGAAAGTGGGGGCGGACGCCTATGTGGCGAAATTCGTCGCCGAGGACCTCGCCAACGCGCTGCGTTACGTGCTGATGAACGCAAACAAGAAATAGGAAGCGGGCCCGGGTCAGACGCCCATGGCCATGATTTCCTGGTAAGCCGACACCAGCTTGTTGCGCACCTGAACGGTCTGCTGGAAGGCAATACTCGATTTTTGCAGGGCGATCATGGCGTCGGACAGACTCACCGTGGTATCGCCCGTCTCGAAGCGCCGGGCCAGATCCTGCGCCTGCGACTGCGTCTGGTTGACCTGGTCGAGCGAGGACCTCAACGCCGACGCGAAATCGACCCCGCCGGCCGCTTTGGCCTTCTGGGCCGGTTCAGCCGCCGGGCTCGCGGCCGCGGCCGCTGCCCGCAACTGCGCCACCATTGCCTCGATCCTGCCGGTATCGATCGCGCCTATGCTCATCGTGCCCTCCTTTGTCTGCCGAGGCGGTTTTTCACGTGACCACCTTATCAGGCCGATCGCAAGCCATAAGGGCAATAAGCGCGGTAAACCGGCTGTTATTCCCCCGATTGAAACAGGCGGTGCTGCCGATAATGCCTTCACAAAGCGACATTCCATGGGGGAGACACGGATGAACACGGCAACCGTAGACAGGGCGGCCCATGACGCCAGAACGGTGGGAGCGGAAAGATGGCGGTAGAAGGCGAAATCGTGGTTCCTGGCAACGTCATGTCGTTTACCCAGACGACAGGCGGTCGGAAAATCCTGCTGGCGCTGGGCGTGGCCGCCATGGCCGCGGCCATGGTCGCGATCTGGATGTGGGGGCAGCAGCCGGATTACCGGGTGCTGTTCTCGAATTTCAGCGATCGCGATGGCGGTGCGATCGTGGCCGAGCTGGAAAAGATGGGTATTCCCTACAAATACGCCGAGGGCGGCGGCGCCGTGCTGGTGCCTTCCACCCAAGTGCATGACGCGCGCCTGAAACTGGCGTCCCAGGGCCTGCCCAAGGGCGGCAACGTCGGCTTCGAGCTGATGGAAAACCAGCGTCTGGGCTCGTCCCAGTTCGTCGAGCAGATCAATTTCCAGCGCGCCATGGAAGGCGAGCTGGCCCGCTCGATCGAATCGGTGTCGGCGGTGCAGGCCGCGCGCGTGCATCTGGCCATGCCCAAGGATTCGGTCTTCGTGTCTGAACAGAAATCGCCCACCGCCTCGGTTCTGCTCAACCTGCACCCCTGCCGCACGCTCGATCCGCAGCAGATCAGCGCGATCGTGCACCTGGTCGCCAGCAGCGTGCCGGAACTGATGCCCAAGAACGTGACCCTGGTCGACCAGAACGGCAACCTGCTGTCCGATGCCGGGCGGAACGCCGGCAGCATCAGCGGCATGGATCCGAGCCAGATCAAATATGTGCAGGAGCTGCAGCAAAGCGTCGTGCGGCGCATCGAATCGATCATCACGCCCATTGTCGGCCCCAATAACGTGCGTGCCGAGGCGACCGCAGATGTCGACTTCTCGCGCAGCGAACAGGCGGTGGAATCCTACAAGCCGAACCAGACCCCGGACGCAATGGTGGTGCGCAGCCAGCAGACCAGCGAATCGCTGAACGGCGTCGCCAACCCCGCCGGCGTGCCGGGCGCGCTGACCAACCAGCCGCCGGCACCGGCCACCGCGCCCATCGTTGCGCCCGACCAGGCCGCCACGGCCAACGCCGCGACCGGACCGGCCACCAGCACGCGCAATGATGCCACCTACAACTACGAAGTCGACAAGACCATCCAGTACGTCCAGCAGGGCGGCGGCGGCCTCAAGCGGCTGTCGGTCGCGGTGGTGGTCAACCACAAGCGCAGCACCGACGCCGAAGGCAAGGTGGTCATGAAACCGCTGACCGCAGCCGAGATCACGCAGATCACCAATCTGGTCAAGGATGCGATGGGCTTCAACGCGGAGCGCGGGGATTCGGTCAATGTGGTCAACACGCCCTTCGCCAGCCCCGAGGCGGAGAAACTGCCGGACCCGCCTTTCTGGAAGCAGTCGGAGAACCGCGAATACATCGACATGGCGAAAACCGCGGGCAAATATCTGCTGATGGCGCTGGCGCTGGTGCTGCTGTATCTGCGCGGGCTGAAGCCGCTGCTGAAAAAGCTGGATGAAATGGCCAAGCTGCCGCCGCCGGCGCCGGTCCAGCATCTGCAGCACGCCGTGGGTGGAAACCTGCTGCCCGGCCAGCGCAACTATGAAGAAAACCTGACTCGCGCGCAGCAACTGGCCAACCAGGATCCGCGCGTGGTCGCCAATATCGTGAAGACCTGGGTGGGCGGCAATGAGTGACAACAGCGGCGTCACCAAGGGCGCAATTCTGATGCTGGCACTGGGAGAGGAAGGCGCCTCCCAGGTCATGAAGTATCTCGGCCCGCGCGAAGTGCAAAAGCTCGGCGAGGCGATGACCAGCATGAAGTCGATCCCGCAGGAAGATGTCGTCAACGTGCTGGAAGATTTCAACACGGTGGTGGACATGAATTCGTCGCTGGGGCTCGATTCCAACGATTACATCCGCACCGTGCTGACCAAGGCGCTGGGCGACGACAAGGCCTCGTCGCTGCTGAACCGGATTCTCGGCGGCGGCGGCGATGCCAGCGGTATCGAGAGCCTGAAGTGGATGGATTCCGAATCGGTGGCCGACCTCATTCACAACGAACACCCGCAAACCATTGCCACCATCCTGGTGCACCTGGAGCGCGACCAGGCCTGCGAGGTGCTCAACTGCTTCACCGAGCGCCTGCGCAACGACGTGCTGCTGCGCATTGCCACGCTGTCCGGCGTGCAGCCGGCGGCGCTGCGCGAGCTCAACGACGTGCTGACCAAGCTGCTGTCCGGCAGCGACGTGCTTAAAAAGCAGCCGATGGGCGGCACCCGCGCAGCGGCGGACATCCTCAACTTCATGAGCGGCGAAAACGAATCCACCGCCATGGAATACCTGAAAAACTACGATCCCGAGATGGCGCAGAAGA
>DAHWJK010000060.1:0-4013 GCA_027344185.1 Thiobacillus sp. | reverse complement strand
GGCGTTGCGCAAACGGATGTGCAGCTCGCGCAGCTGCTTGTCGTCGACCACGTTGGGCGCGTTGGTCATCAGGCAGGAGGCGCGCTGGGTCTTGGGGAAGGCGATGACGTCGCGGATCGACTCGGCGCCGGTCATCAGCGTCACCAATCTATCCAGTCCGAACGCCAGGCCGCCATGTGGTGGCGCGCCGTACTGTAGCGCGTCGAGCAGGAAGCCAAACTTCTCGCGGCGTTCTTCCTCCCCGATGTTCAATGCGGCGAACACCTTCTCCTGCACGGTCTGCCGGTGGATACGCACCGAACCGCCGCCGACTTCCCAGCCGTTCAGCACCATGTCGTAGGCCTTGGAGAGACAGCGGCCGGGATCGGTGGCGAGCCAGTCTTCGTGACCGTCCTTGGGCGCAGTGAAGGGGTGGTGCAGCGCGTCCCAGCGGTTCTCGTCCTCGTTGAATTCGAACATCGGGAAATCGACCACCCACAGCGGCGCCCAGGCGCGGCCGTCGACGTGGCCCTTTTCGTGGCCGATCTTGAGGCGCAGCGCGCCGAGCGCGTCGTTGACCACCCTGGCGCGGTCGGCGCCGAAGAAAATCAGGTCGCCGTTGGCCGCGCCAGTGCGCTGGATCACCGCAGCGAGCGCGGCTTCGGACAGATTCTTGACGATCGGCGACTGCAGGCCGGATTCGTTGAGCTGCGTGATGTCGTTGACCTTGATGTAGGCCAGGCCCTTGGCGCCGTAGATCTTGACGAACTCGGTGTAGCCGTCGATCTCGCCACGCGAGAGTGCGGCACCGCCGGGGATGCGCAGCGCGGCAACGCGGCCCTTGGGATCGTTGGCCGGGCCGGAGAAGACCTTGAACGCGACGTCCTTCATGACGTCGCCGACGTCGACGATTTCCAGCGTCACCCGCATGTCGGGCTTGTCGGAACCGTAGCGGTTCATCGCCTCGTGGTAGGTCATGCGCGGGAACGCGGCGGGCAGGTCGATGCCCTGCGCCTTGTGCATCATGTCGCGGATCATGCCCTCGACGAGATTCATGATGTCCTCCTCGCCCATGAACGAGGTTTCCAAATCGACCTGCGTAAACTCGGGCTGGCGATCGGCGCGCAGGTCCTCGTCGCGGAAGCATTTGGTGATCTGGAAGTAGCGGTCGACGCCCGACACCATCAGGAGCTGCTTGAAGAGCTGGGGCGACTGCGGCAGCGCGTAGAACATGCCGTCGTGCACGCGGGAGGGAACCAGATAATCGCGCGCGCCTTCCGGGGTGGAGCGCGTCAGCATCGGCGTTTCGACTTCCATGAAGCCGTGCGTGTCGAGGTAGTCGCGCATCAGCTTGGATACGCGATAGCGCAGGCGCAGGTTCTTCTGCATTGGCTCGCGGCGCAGGTCGAGGTAGCGGTACTGCAGGCGGATGTTCTCGTTGATGGTGTCGTCGTCGATCTGGAACGGCGGCGTCAGCGAGGGGTTCAGCACCTCCAGCTTTTTGGTCAGCAGCTCGACCATGCCGGTCGCCATGTTGGGGTTTTCGGTGCCGGCGGGGCGCGGCCGTACCAGGCCTTCGATCTTCAGCACGAACTCGGAGCGCACGTCCTCGGCCAGCTTGAACGCCTCCGGGGTGTCGGGGTCGATCACCACCTGCATCATGCCCTCGCGGTCGCGCAGGTCGATGAAGATGACGCCGCCGTGGTCGCGCCGGCGATGGGCCCAGCCGCACAGGGTCACGGTGTTGCCGATGTCGGCGGCGGTGACGGCACCGCAGTAATGAGTACGCATGGTCTTCCTAGTCAATTACGGGGACGCGCCTGAGTGAGGCGGCGTCCATCAAACGGTGTGCTTGCAGCGGAAACAAAGAAGCGGACGGCTTACACCGCCCGCTTCCCGGTCATGTCGCGGTTCTCAGGTGCAGGCCGGACAGGCGCCCGTGCCGCAGGCGGGCGACGGCGCTTCGGGCTTGGCCTCGGCGGGCTTGCTGCCGCCGCCCTTGAAGTCCGTGGCGTACCAGCCGGTGCCTTTCAGGGCAAAGCCGGGCGCCGTCAGCTGCTTGGCGTAATCGGCCTTGCCGCACGCCGGGCACACCGAGAGCGGCGCATCGGACACTTTCTGCATCTCGTCCTGGGCATGGCCGCAGGACGCACATTTGTAGGCATAGATCGGCATGGTTCGCTCCGATAAATCAATAAGTTACGGGATTATAACCTGTGCGGGCGCAAATGCCCACGGGCGCACCGGGAATCTGGCGCCGACCGGCCCGGGTTTCAAGGCCCCTACCAGGCGACGCTGAGACTGCCGTAGGCGCGCCGGCTGAAAACGTTGGTGTCGCGGAATTCCTCGTAGTCCTGGCCAAGGTTTTGTCCGACCAGGGCCGCTTCGACCTCGCGCCCCTGCCATTTCCAGCGTTTGGCGACACGCACGTCGACGCGCGTGTAGGAGCGGGTGATGTCGCCTTCGGTCAGCCAGATCATCGCATCGCTGCGCCAGACGGCTATGCCCGTCTCCCAGCCAGGCGCTGGCCGGTAGTTGACGAGCAGGCCAAGGTTGTTGCGCGGCGCGGACTGCGGGATGTCCACGTTGTAGTTTTCTCGCCGGGTATCCGCGGCCAGGAACACCCGTGCATAGTGGGCGCTGACATCAAGCGCCGCGCTCGGCCGCCAGCGAACCTGAAACTCCCCACCCCGGGAATGGACAATGCCGAGGTTTTCATATCTGAATTCGCTCCCCGCGACAGACGGATCAAAATCCGCCTTCTGCTGGCCAATGAAATTGTCGATCCTGTCGCGGAACAGACGGACGTCGAACTCGACACGGGCCGGCCGCCAATACCCCACGTAACCGATTTCCCGCGACAGGATGCGCTCGGGCGCGAGGCCCATCGAGGGTACGGTAAACACGTCGACCACCTGGCCTGTGTCCTGCACAAACACCTGATTGCCGCGCTCCTCGAAAAAAGTGGGCGAGCGGTAGGCGCGGGAAAGCCCGAGCCGGACGACATGTCCCGGCGCGAGCGTGAAATTCGCGGCCACCCGCGGCGAGATATCGCTTCCAGTGAAGTAATGGTGTTCAAGCATCGCGCCGCCCTGCAGCAGCAGCCGGTCGGCGGCACGCCACTCGAGGTTGGCGAACACGCGCGCCAACTCGCCCTTGAACGTTTCCCCTGACTTGTAGCTCTGGGGGCTTTTGACCGATTCCTGGCGTATTTCTCCGCCCCATACGGCGCGCAGCGCCGGCGACCACTGCTCGTTCACCTGGAGTTCCAGATTGGTACGCGACTGCGTGAGATACTGGTCCACCACGACATTGACGCCCACATTGCCTGCGGCATCGGCGTCAAAGCGATTCTCCGCATGGTAGGCCTGAAGCCGCCATTCGCGCCGCGCCGATTCGACGCGGTGGTACGCCAGTTGCAGATAAAGTGCGCGGGAATCCTGGTCGATCGGCTCGAGCACAGAACTGGCTTGGGTGGTCCGGGAACCGCTTTTCCAGTCCCCGCGCGACAGGCCGAACTGCATCGTCAGGTCCGAATCGCGCGAAACCTGCCAGTCCACCCGTCCATTGACGAAATAAGTCTTACTCGCTTCGTAAAAGCGTCCGTTATCGTTGGCATTTGCCGGCTTGTCGACGACGTCGCGCTCGAAGCGGTCGCGTTGCTGGGCGGACGCGGTCAGGCGATAGCGCATCGCGCCGGTGCCGCCGCCGCGGCGGACGGTCAATCCGCGCAGGTCCTGCTCGCCGGCCTGCAGGGAGACAAACTCACCCGGCACCTGCGCCGCCGTCTTGGTAATGATGTTGATCACGGCAACAAAGGCATTGGCGCCGTGGATCGCGGCATTGGGACCGCGCACCACCTCGATGCGTTCGATATCGTCGATGGACAGCGGCAGATCGGTCCAGTACACCGTGCCATAGTGCGGACTGTAGATCGAACGGCCGTCCACCAGCACCTGGAAACGGCGCGAGTAGGCGTCGGCCAGACCGTGATACCCCGCCGTCCAGGTGTTATTGCCGGTATAGGCGACCGA
>DAHWJK010000025.1:0-16388 GCA_027344185.1 Thiobacillus sp. | reverse complement strand
CGTGATGTGCGACCTCGAACTCGACTTTGCGGCATTCGGCCGCGAATGGGACATCGCGTTTGCCGATTACTTCGCCGATGCGCTGGCCGACCTGCGCCCGCTTGCCGCCGACGGCCTGGTCGAGATCGCGCCGGACCGGATTCAGGTCACCGCCAGCGGCCGCCTGTTTCTGCGCAACATCGGCATGTGCTTCGACCGCTACCTGAAGGAAGCGGCCAGCGCGCAGCCGCGTTATTCGCGCACCGCCTAGTAGTGTCGTCTAGCAGCAGTCGCCTTCGCCTTCGCGCTTGGGGCAGCCCGCCGGCCGCTTGGGCGGCGGCAGCGGGCAACGGTTGATTTCATCGGCGCTGCGCTGGAAATAGCAGGTCAGCATGCTGGACGCGATGCACAACAGCCAGAACACGAAAAAGCCGACGGTGTAGGCGGCGATGCGATGCGCGATCAGCGGCTCGCCGCGGTAGACGATCTCGAGCGGATCGAACAGGGTGGTGAAGAGGATGTCGGCCACCCCGGCCACCAGGAAGGACGGCCACAGGATATGGATCAGGCGCTGCATCATGGCGTGCTCCTCGACGGGGGTGATCAGTCTTGTTCCGGGTTGTTCATCCTGCGCTTGAACCACGCCGACAGGAAAAACCCCATGCCGATGATGAACAGGATGGTGAACAGGCTCAACAGGCCGATCGGGCGGGTGAACAGCAGATCGAGTACGACGTCCATTTCAGTCTCCTTCTGAAAGCACGGGGGATGCGGCGCCAGTTGTCAACGCGACGGTTTCGCCAAGCGGGGTGTGGAGCACGCCGGACAGGCGCCAGGTCGCGGCGGCGTCCGACAGCAGCGCATGCCATTTGCCGTCGGCGAGCGCGGGGAAGGCTGCCCGGTAGCGCCCATTGCCGGTGTGATCGAGCGTGAGCTGCTGGTCTTCGCCCTGGCGGGTGGGGTGGGCGAGCAGCAGCGCAAGCTGCGCCGGATAGGCCGGCAGCTGCCCGTCCAATGTCAGCGCCAGCATGCCGTCCTCGACCCGTAGCGCGGCATGCAGCGCCAGGTCGCGCGCGACGTCGTCGCGCGCCAGGGTCTGGTTGATCGCGAGGCCCGCCTTGTAATAATCCCCCACCACCAGGCCGTCTGCGCTTCTTACAGCAATCCACACCGTGGTCAGGCCAGCGATCACCGCGGTGGCCGGCAGGCTGATCAGAAACCATGGCCAGGGTTCGCGGTACCAGGGCTTGCTTGCGGTGGGGGTGAGCGGGTTCATGGCGCCATGCCTCGAAAAAACGAGCGGTTGAAGAATTTGGTGGCGACCTCGTCGCGAATGCGCGCGTTATCGGCGGCCTGGATCGTGAACGTTACCTCGATCGAACGGCTTTTCAGCTCGACCGGATCGGCAACGAGGCTCACCGGGATGTCGACGGTCTGCAGCGGCGCGGCGGCAATTTCGCGCGCGGCGGTCAGCAGCTGCAGGCCTTCGATGCCGTGCGCCGTGATCGTATAGCGGTGCGGCTGGCTGTCCTTGTTGATGAGCTGCAGGCGATAGACGTTCTCGATCATGCCTTCGTCGGTTTCCTTCGACAACGCCACGCGATCGCGCACCACGTCGACGCGCAGCGGCACGCGGGTGGCCAGGCTCCAGAAGAAGGCGCCGCCGATCAGCGCCAGCAGCACGGTGTAGATGATCGTGCGCGGGCGCAGCACATGCTTGAGAATGCCGCTGTCGGGGTATTTGCCCTTCACCACGTTTTCCGTGGTGTAGCGGATCAGCCCGCGCGGATAGCCCATCTTGTCCATGATCTGGTCGCAGCCGTCGATGCAGGCGGCGCAGCCGATGCACTCGTATTGCAGGCCGTTGCGGATGTCGATGCCGGTGGGACAGGCCTGCACGCAGACATTGCAGTCGACGCAGGTGCCCAGCCCCGCCGCCTTGTAGTCGGTTTTCTTGCTGCGCGGGCCGCGCGGCTCGCCGATCGAGCTGTCGTAGGTGACGGTCAGCGTGTCGGAATCGAACATTACGCTCTGGAAGCGCGCATAGGGGCACATGTAGGTGCACACCTGCTCGCGCATGAAGCCGGCGTTGCCCCAGGTGGCGAAGGCGTAGAACAGGATCCAGAAGCTTTCCCACGGGCCGAGGTTGAACTGCACGACTTCGGCGACCAGCGTCTGGATCGGGGTGAAATAGCCGACGAAGGTGAAGCCGGTCCACAGCGCGATCACGAACCACACCAGATGCTTGGCGCCGCGCCGGCGCAGCTTGGCGGCACGCCAGGGTGCCTTGTCGAGCCGCTTGCGGGCCACGTGGTCGCCTTCCAGCCAGCTTTCCACCCACATGAAGATTTCGGTGTACACCGTCTGCGGGCAGGCGTAGCCGCACCACAGCCGCCCGGCGACTGCGGTGAACAGGAACAGCGCCAGCGCGGACAGGATCAGGATGCCGGTCAGGTAGACGAAATCCTGCGGCCAGAACACCAGGCCGAAGATGTAGAACTTGCGCGCCGCCAGATCGAACAGCACCGCCTGGCGGTCGTCCCACTTGATCCAGGGCAGGCCGTAGTACAGCAGCTGGGTCAGCAGCACCAGCGCGATGCGCCAGTTGGCAAACGCACCATGCACCGTGCGCGGCTGGATTTTCTGCCGGATCGCATAGAGTTGCTGTTCGATCGCGGCGTCGGGCTGCGTGTTATCGATCACTGCAGGGGTCCGTGTGGGACTCGCCGGCCGCATGCGGCGAGCGGTCCGGTTTTATTTCGTCGGCTGCGACAGGCTGTAGACATAGGCCGTCAGCAGATGCAGCTTGGCCTCCTTGTTGGACGTGCTGCCGAGCGTCCGGTCGATGGCGGGCATCACCCCGTTGCGGCCCTTGGCGATGCTCTCGATGATTGCGCTTTCCGATCCGCCGTAGAGCCACCGCTTGTCGCTGAGATTGGGCGCGCCCAGCGCCTGCATGCCGGTGCCGTCGGGCATGTGGCAGGCGGCGCAGTTTTCGGCGAATTTCGGCCGGCCCGCATCGGCGAGCGCCGCGTCGTGCGTGCGGCCCGACAGCGACATCACGTAATGGGCCACTTCCTTGGTGCCCTGCGGGCCGAGCACTTCGCCCATTGCCGGCATCATGCCCGAACGCCCGCTGGTGAGCGTGGCGCGGATCGTGTCGGGGTCGCCGCCGTAAAGCCAGTCGCCGTCGGTCAGGTTGGGGTAGCCGGCGGCGCCCTCCGCGTTCGATCCGTGGCACTGCGAGCAATAGGTCAGGAACAGGTTGCGGCCGATGGCGCGCGCATCGGGGCTGGCGGCGACGGTGGGGATGTCCTGCTGCATGAAGGAAGCGTACACCGGCTGGAATTTGGCCTCGGCCGCCTGCACCTCGGCCTCGTACTCGCCAAGCTGCGTCCACTTCAGCAGGCCGGGGAAATTGCCGAGCCCGGGCCACAGCGCAAGATACACCAGCGCAAACACCAGGGTGCCGTAGAACAGCCCCAGCCACCAGCGCGGCAGCGGGTTGTTGAGGTCCCGCAGGTCGCCGTCCCAGGTGTGTTCCATCAACTCGGGTTTTTCGCCTGGGGCGAGCTTGCGGGTGGTCTGCGACTTCAGGAAAATCCAGGTGCCGACGATGCTCAACACAGTGAGCACGCTGATGAAGATCGGCCAGAAGCCGTGGGTGAAATCGCTCATTGCTTGTCTCCTTTTTGGGCGGGCGCGTCGTCTTCGTCGAAAGGCAACCTGCCGGCGTCTTCGAAACGCTGCGTGTTGCGCTTGCTGAAGGCCCACCAGACGATGCCGATGAACACCGCGATGAAGATGACGGTGACGATGCCGCTGAGGGTGCCGCTGTCCATGACGCGCGCTCAGTTCTTCGGGGCGTGGATGCCCAGCGCCTGCAGGTAGGCGACGACCGCATCCAGCTCGGTCCTGCCTTCCAGTTCGCCCGGCGCCGCGGCGATGTCCGCCTCGCTGTAGCCGTGGCCGACCAGGTTCAGCCGCTGCATCTTGGTCTGGATCGCCGCATCCCTGAGCGGACGGTCGAGCCAGGGGTAGGCCGGCATGTTGGATTCGGGCACCACGTCGCGCGGGTTCATCAGGTGCGCCACGTGCCAGGCGTCGGAGTACCGCCCGCCGACGCGATGCAGGTCGGGTCCGGTGCGCTTGGAGCCCCACAGGAAGGGACGGTCGTAGACGAATTCGCCGGCGACCGAGTAATGGCCGTAGCGCTCGGTTTCGGCGCGGAACGGACGCACCATCTGCGAGTGGCAGCCGACGCAGCCTTCGCGGATGTAGATGTCGCGCCCCGACAGCTGCAGCGGCGTGTAGGGCTTCAGGCCCGCGACTGCGGTGGTGGTGGAAGTCTGGAAGAACAGCGGCACGATCTGCACCAGGCCGCCGACGCTGACGATCAGGATGGTCAGCACGATCAGCAGGCCAAGATTCTTTTCGATGGTTGCATGCGAAATCATGGTCGGTCTCCTCAGGCGTGAACGGCTTGCGGGATCGCGGCATCATTCACCACGCGTCCCTGGCGGGTGGTCTGCCAGACGTTGTACGCCATGATCAGCATGCCGCTGAAGAACAGCGCGCCGCCCAGGAGCCGGATGCCGTAGAACGGATACATGGTGTCGAGCACCTGCGCAAAGCTGTAGGTCAGCGTGCCATCGGCATTGGCCGCGCGCCACATCAGGCCCTGCGCCACGCCGGCGATCCACATCGAGGCGATATACAGCACCACGCCGATGGTGGAGAGCCAGAAATGCCATTCGATCAGCTTGGTGCTGAACATCGATTCGCGGCCGAACAGGCGTGGAATCAGGTAGTACATCGAACCGATGGTGATCATTGCCACCCAGCCCAGCGCGCCCGAGTGCACGTGGCCGACGGTCCATTCGGTGTAGTGCGACAGCGCGTTGACCGTCTTGATCGACATCATCGGCCCCTCGAACGTCGACATGCCGTAGAACGACAGCGCGGTCACCATGAACTTGAGGATCGGATCGGTGCGCAGCTTATGCCACGCGCCCGACAGCGTCATGATGCCGTTCATCATGCCGCCCCAGGACGGCGCCAGCAGCATCAGCGAAAACACCATGCCGAGCGATTGCGCCCAGTCCGGCAGCGCGGTGTACTGCAAATGGTGCGGGCCGGCCCACATGTAGATGAAGTTGAGCGACCAGAAGTGGACAACGGAAAGTCGATACGAATAGATCGGGCGGCCGGCCTGCTTGGGGATGAAGTAATACATCATGCCGAGGAAGGCAGTGGTGAGGAAGAAGCCCACCGCGTTGTGGCCGTACCACCACTGCACCATCGCATCCTGCACGCCGGCGTAGACCGGGTAGGACTTGGTCAGCGTCACCGGCAGCTCGGCGCTGTTGACGATGTGCAGCAGCGCGATCACCAGGATGTAAGCGCCGAAAAACCAGTTGGAGACATAAATGTGTTTGGTCTTGCGCTTGACGATGGTGCCGAAGAACACCAGCGCGTAGGCCACCCACACCATGGTGATCAGGATATCGATCGGCCATTCCAGCTCGGCGTATTCCTTGGAGCTGGTCATGCCCAGCGGCAGCGTGATCGCGGCCAGCACGATCACCAGCGTCCAGCCCCAGAAGGTGAAGGCCGCCAGTTTCTCGGCCCACAGCCGCACCTGGCAGGTGCGCTGCACGATGTAATAGGAGACTGCGAACATCGCCGATCCGCCGAAGGCGAAGATCACCGCGTTGGTATGCAGGGGTCGCAGCCGGCCGTAGGACAGCCATTCGATCCCGAAAGTCAGGTCCGGCCAGATCAGCTGCGCGGCCAGGATCACCCCGACCAGCATGCCGACGATCCCCCACACCACCGTCATGATGGCGAACTGGCGGACGACCTTGTAGTTGTAGGTTGTCGCTTCCATGCACGTCTCCCGTGTTTGATGACTGATTTTTGCGTGCGCCGGCAGTCGGCTTTCAAATATAAGGATAAATATATCTATTTATATTTGAGTGTGTCAAGTTGTCGCACCCACCTTGTGGGGGCGATGCATGCGCGATGTTGTATTGCGGGCGCAACGGGCGCCATCCCTGTTTTTATGTCAGATTTGGATTTGGTATAGATCGGTACCACAACAATAGATATGCCCCACACACCCAAACCGCTCGCAACCCGGCTCTGCATCATTCGCCACGGCGAAACCGACTGGAATGCCGCAGGGCGCATCCAGGGCCATACCGACGTGCCGCTGAATGCCACCGGCCGCGCGCAGGCGCTGGCGATGGCTTTCAATGCCGCGCACCACCGCTTCCATGCGATCTATAGCAGCGATCTGCTGCGGGCGAGCGAGACGGCGCAGATGCTGGCGCAGCGCGAAGACCATGCGGTCAAGCTGCTGCCGCAGCTGCGCGAACGGCATTTCGGCATCTTCCAGGGGCTGACCGCGGACGAAGGCGCGGCGCGCGATCCAGCCGCGCATGCGCGCTATCTGGCGCGCGACCCAGACTATGATTTCGAGACCGGGGAATCGCTGCATGTCTTCGCCGAACGCGTGACCGCAGGCATCGAGTGGCTGGTCCGCCATCACAGCGGACAGACCCTTGCGGTGATCAGCCACAGCGGCGTGCTCGACGTCGTGTATCGCCGCGCCACCGGCAGGTCCCTCAGCGCGCCGCGCGATTTCAAGATTCCCAACTGCGGGCTCAACTGGTTCCAGATCGACGGCCAGGGGTGGCATCTCGAATCCTGGGCCGATCGACACCACCTGAATGAAGTTCTGACCGAGCCGCCCGAATGAGCGCCGCGGATCACATCGTGCTGCTGCGCCATGGCCACAGCGAATGGAATCTGTCCGATCGCTTCACTGGCTGGACCGATATTCCGCTGACCGCAGTCGGCCTCGCCGAGGCGGCCGCGGCGGGACGGCGGCTGGCGCAGGCGGGCTATGGTTTCGACGAAGTGCACGGATCCGTGCTTCAGCGCACGCGTCAGACGGCCGACGCGCTGCGGGCGGCCATGGGCACGCCCGCGGTGCCGCTGTTCACCCACTGGCGGCTGAACGAACGCCATTACGGCGCGCTGCAGGGCCTGAACAAGCGCGAGATCTTTGCAACCTGGGGCGATGCCGCCTCGCGCCGCTGGTGGCGCGGCTACACCGAGCCGCCACCGCCGCTGGACTGGAACGATCCGCGTCATCCGCGCTTCGATCCCCTGTATGCGGACCTCGCGCCTGCGGACCTGCCGGCCAGCGAAAGCCTGCGCGACTGCCAGCAGCGCATGCTGCCGTACTGGCATGCGGTGCTGGTGCCGCGGCTCCAGGCCGGCCGGCGACTCCTGGTGATCAGCCACGGCAACACCCTGCGCGGATTGGTGATGCATCTGGATGGCCTGTCGGCTGAGGCGATGGAACAGGTGGAAATCCCGTCCGGCGTGCCGCTGGTCTATCGCTTCGCACCCGACCTGAGCGTGCATAGCCACGAATGGCTGGAAGTGCCCGCCGCCGCGCCGGCGGCCTGAATCAGCCCAATCCCAGATCCTGCGCCAGCCCGGGATGGGTGATGGCGCCGGCATGCACGTGCAGGCCGGCCTTCAGTCCCGCATCCGACTCCAGCGCGCCCAGCCCGCGCTGCGCTAGCGCAAGCACATGCGGCAGCGTGGCGTGGGTCAGCGCCTGGGTGGCGGTGTGCGCCACCGCGCCTGGCATGTTGGTGACGCAGTAGTGGACGATGCCCTCGGCGACGAAGAAGGGATCGCTGTGGGTGGTGGGTCGCGACGTCTCGGCGATGCCGCCCTGGTCGATCGCGACATCGACCAGCACCGACCCGGCCGGCATCCGCTGCAGCGCGGTGCGGCTGATCAGGCGGGGCGCGTGGCGGCCCGGAATCTGCGCCGCGCCGATCACGATGTCGGCGTCCGCAAGCCTATCGGTGATCGCTTCCGGCGAGGAAAAACGGGTTTCCACCCGCGCGCCGAACTGCGCTTCGGCGCGCGCGATCGCATCGCGCATGCGGTCGATCAGCGTCACGCGCGCGCCGAGCCCGACCGCCATGCGCGCCGCGCCCATGCCTACTACGCCGGCGCCGATGACCAGCACATGCGCCGGCGGCACGCCGGGCATGCCGCCGATCAGCTTGCCGTTGCCGCCGTGCGATTTGTGCAGGCCGAGTGCGCCCATCTGCGGCGCCAGCCGCCCGGCAATGTCCGACATCGGCTGCAACAGCGGCAGGCCGCCGCCGGGGCCGCTCACGGTTTCGTAGGCAATCGCGGTCACGCCGCGCGCCATCAGCGCCCGTGCCAGCTCGGGTGCGGCCGCCAGGTGCAGGTAGCAGAACAGCAGCTGGCCGTCGCACAGCCAGGCGACTTCCTCCGGCTGCGGCTCTTTCACCTTCACCACCAGATCGGCGGCCCAGACCTGGTCCGGCGTGGCCGCCACCGTCGCGCCGGCAACGCGGTAGGCCGTATCGGAAAACCCCGCTTCCGCGCCAGCGCCGGTTTCGACGCTGACGCGGTGACCGGCGTCGGTCAATACGCGTGCGCCTTCCGGGGTGAGGGCCACCCGGTATTCGTGGTTCTTGATTTCCCTGGGAATGCCGATATGCATGACGATGCGTCCCTTTCGGTTTGCGTCAAACGGGCCGTCTGGTGCGATGGATCATTTGAAGTTGTTGCGAGTTCACCGGCTCATCCGGGTGCATGCTCCGCCTCGACGATGCGGATTTCGTTATGGGCGCCTCGCTTGAAGTCGGCATGGTGTTCACGGAAGCGGACGACGATGTCAAGGCGTTCGGTAGGGGCGGCATGTGTTATCGCTTTGGTTCAGGCATCGACGTTAATGCGTGTGTCACCCGGGCAACGTCGTCGATCAGATCGGATACAACGCCGCACAACTCGGCGATGTCCGATGCCTCCACTTCGAGGAAGCCTTCGTATTCGGCGAGGTTGCGCTTGCGGTGCGCAGCGTCAAGAACACGCCAGCGCGCGGCCGGCCAGGCCAGCGTGTGCTCAAGGCACTGGAAAACGGTGTATCGGTTTTCACTGCGGTAGCCGTGCCAGCGCAGTGCGGCCAGGGCCGCGGCGTGCGCGCCATCGCCAGCATGCGCCGGACCTCCGCTTCGTTGCGCGGCTCGGGTTTTGATTTGTCCGATGCGTACCAGGTTATCCAGCGCGGCCAGACTCAAGGACATTCCCTATCAATGGCAGGATGGGTTGCGCGAGCACGCGGTTGACGAAAGAATCCGGCTCCGCGCGCCGGCGCTCGAATTCGGTGGGAGTGTAGCAGGTGGGATTGATCTTGCGGCCGAGCCCGGTTTCCAGCGGCACGAGCAATTCGAGCACGTCGGCCAGCCGCAGCTGCTTGCCCACGAGCATGAGGTCGACGTCGCTTTGCGCGGTGTCGGTTTGTCTGGCCACGGAACCATAGACGAAGGCGAATTCGATGCGGGTTACCAGCGGCTGCAGCGCTTCGCGCAGCATGGGTTCGATGCCCAGAGTCTTGCGAACCAGGACGACGAGTTCGTTGAATACCGGGCTTTGCTGGTTGGCCTGGAAATGACGCAGGTTGCCGATCCGCTCACTATGAACCAGCCCTGCCTTGGCGAGCCGGTTCAGTTCCCTCTGCAATGAAGCGCTGCCGAGTCCCGTCAGCCGACGGAGCTCGCTCAAATAGTAGCTGCGTTCGGGCTGGCCGAAGAGCCAGCGCAGGACCTGGGCCTGGCTGTCAGAGAATAGGGCGCTTGCGATCGACATAGCCAGAATCTAGCACGATCGTGCCAATAATTGGAAAATTGACGTCTTCCTGGCCATGCGTGTCCCTGAAGCCGTTGCGTCAGGCCAACGCAGGCATCGGAAAAATCATCCGCGGCTGCAGCTGCCATGGCCGTGCTCTTACATCTGGTCCGTTTCAATCAGGCATACGTGAGCGGTGTGCTTAATGGGCCGGTATCGGCTCGGCCATACGCTCGAAGCGATAGTATGCCGGCGGCACGCGGCCCAGGCGGATGTCGCGCGTGCCTGGCGGAACAGGCAGGCGGCCAATACTGCGGAAGGGGCCGATCATCGATGCCGATGTCCGCATCTCGTACAGGCCGGGCGGCAGCAGGCGCGCCGAGATCGTCAGGCTGTCATATTTGACCTGATGGCGAATGCCGGCAAACGGCCGCGCCAGCGGCTCGCCGATGAACAGCCCCTGGCCTGGCATCAGCACGCTCTTCCAGTAGGCCTCGATCAGGGTTTCGCCTTGCAGGTAATGGGTCATGACGAGGCCGGGCACCGGAAACTTGCCGGGGAAGTTGCACGGCTCGACCACGGCGCCGTAGCTGCCGGTGGCGCCGGCCTGCAGCCAGGCGAGGCTGCTCATCTGGCTGCCGCCGAACAATACGCCGCCGGCCGAGGTCAGGTGGTCGCCGATCGCGCCGGGCAGGAAGGTGTTGCGGTCGAGTCCCGGCACCTGCGTGCTGCCGGTGAAATAGAACATCACATCGGATTTGTTTTCGAGCGCATTGGCTTCGACGATCTTGACCGGCAGGATGTGCTGCATATGCGCGCGCAGGGTGGGGTAGCCGGCGGCGCGCACATTGCGCGCCTTGTCGGTCGTGCTGACTAGATAGGCCGTGCCCGCCGGATTGCTGCCGTCGGCGGCCACGCCGCGATCGATCAGCAGTTTCGCTTCGGCCACGCTGGCGGCGGCCAGGCTCATCGTCGGGCGGAGGGCGTGTGCTGTGTGGGGATGGGTTGCCGGGCTGTTGAAATAGGGGCTCGGCTGCGTCGGCCGGCAATCGCTGGCGCAGTAGGCCGCGTCGAAGCCGAAGGCGAAGGCCGCGGTGATCGACATGCAGTCCACCCGGTACGGCTGTGACCAGGTCAGCGCATACGCCTGGACCTGTGCCGGGGTGGCGCGATCGACCTGCTGCTTCAGCGCGGCGAATTCCGCGCGGCTGAGCATGCTGCGGCCCGGCCGGAAGCGAACGTGAATCAGATTGGCAGCCGGGATGCCGCGTTTCTCGCGGTAATAGCGTGCGATTTCGATGCTGTCGGGATCATCATCGTTGACGATGACGCCGAGTTGCGCCGGCGTCAGCGCGGGCTGGGGAAAGTGGGTGACGATTGCATGCCTGGGCGACGCGGCCTGGACACTCGCCGGCGCCAGCAGGGCGAGCAGGACGGCAAGCAGCCGCCACCCGCAGATCAAGCCAGGCGCTCCACGCATTCCTTCACCAGTTCCGGGCCGCGATAGATCAGGCCGGTATAGAGCTGCACCAGCGTGGCGCCGGCGGCGATTTTCTCCGCGCCGTCGGCGCCCGAGAGGATGCCGCCGACGCCGATGATCGGCACTTCGTTCTGAAGGTGGCGCGCCAGTTCGCGAATCACGCGGGTCGATGACGCGCGCACCGGCGCGCCGGACAGGCCGCCGGCCTCGTCGGCGTTCGGCAGGCCGGCGACCGCGTCGCGCGCGAGCGTGGTGTTGGTGGCGATCACCGCGTCGATGCGATGCATCATCAAGAGCGCGGCGATCGCGGCGATCTGCGCGTCGTCGAGGTCGGGTGCGATTTTCAACGCAAGCGGCACGTATTTTCCATGCTGCTGCGCGAGGTCGGACTGCCGGTGCTTGATCGCCGAGAGCAGCGCATCGAGCGCCTCGTCCTTCTGCAGTTCGCGCAGGTTCGCCGTATTGGGCGAGGAAATGTTCACCGTCACATAGCGGGCGTGCGCATACACCTTGTCGAGGCAGGCCAGGTAATCGTCGACCGCCTGCTCGTTCGGCGTGTCCTTGTTCTTGCCGATGTTGATGCCGAGCACGCCCGTGAATCCGCTGGCGACAACATTCCTTACCAGGTTGTCGACGCCGAGGTTGTTGAAGCCCATACGGTTGATGATCGCCTCGGCAGCAGGCAGGCGAAACATCCGCGGCTGCGGGTTGCCGGACTGCGGGCGCGGCGTGACCGTGCCGATCTCGATGAAGCCGAATCCCAGCGCCGCCAGCGCGTGGATGTGCGCGCCGTCCTTGTCGAGACCGGCCGCGAGGCCGACGGCGTTGGGGAAGTCGATGCCCATCGCCTGCACCGGCGTGCCGGACGCGCGCGGCAGCAGGCTCAGCAAACCAGTTCGGTGCGCGATGTCGAGGCTGGCGAGGGTGAAGCGATGCGCGTCCTCGGGATCGAGCGAAAACAGGGCGGGGCGGATCAGCCGATAGAGCATGAGTCAGGCGGTCGTTGGGGAAGGGGGTGAATGGCGGGTGGCGTCCTCGACCGAGCCCGCGTCCGGGTCGTTGAACACATCCAGATCGAGCGCATTTTCGCTTTTGGCGACGACGCAGCTCACCGCGCAGTCGCCGGTGACGTTGACCACGGTGCGCATCATGTCGAGCAGGCGGTCGACGCCGATGATGAGCGCAATGCCCTCTACCGGCAGGCCGACCTGGCTCAGCACCATGGTCAGCGTGACGAGGCCCACTGCCGGAATCGCTGCGGTGCCGACCGAGGCGAGCGTGGCGGTGAGCACCACCAGTAGATAATCAGTGAGCGAGAGATCGATGCCGTAGACATTGGCGATGAACACCGTCGCCACGCCCTGCATCATCGCGGTGCCGTCCATGTTGATGGTGGCGCCCAGCGGCACGCTGAACGAGGCGATGCTGTTGTGAACGCCCATCTTCTTTTCCACCGTGTGCAGCGTCACCGGAATGGTGGCGCCTGAGCTCGCGGTGGAAAATGCGAACGCCGCCGGGTCGCGCATCTTTTTCAGGAAGGTCAGCGGGTTGAGCCCGGCCAGCGTGCGCAACAGAAGCGGATAAATGCCGAACATCTGGATCGCCAGCGCGGCGGTCAGCGTGAGGAAATAGGCCGCCAATGGCAGCAGCAGGTCCAGCCCCTGGGTGGCGAAGGTGCGGGTAATCAGCGCGAACACGCCGTAGGGCGCCAGCCGCATGATCCATTCGACCATGTGCATGATGACCGCATCGAGGTCGGTGAACAGGTTGAGCACGTGCGTGCCGCGTGCACCCGACATGGTGATCGCGACGCCGAGCAGCAGCGCGAACACGATGATCTGCAGCATGTTGCCCTCGGCCATCGCCGCCACCGGATTGGTCGGCACCATGTCGATCAGCATCTGGGTCAACGGCGGCGCGTGCCTGCCGGAAAAACTGGCGCCCGTCGCGCCGGCATCGAAACCCTCGCCGGGGCCGACCACACCGGCCAGTGTCAGCGCGATCGTCACCGCGATCGCGGTCGTCGCGAGATACAGCCCCAGTGCCTTGGCGCCGATGCGGCCCAGGACGCGCAGGTCGGACAGGGCAGTGACGCCCACCACCAGCGACACCAGCACCAGCGGCACCACCATCATTTTCAGCGCCGCCACGAACACCGAGCCGACCACATGCAGGATGCCGTCCACCACGAACGTCTGGATCCACGGCGTCGCCCCCAGCAGATTGATTGCAACGCCCAGCACGATGCCGGCGACCATCGCGATCACGATCTGGCGGGTCAGGCGGTGGGTTTCAGGCGCGGCCATGGCGAGCGGGGGCGGTCGTCAACATGGCGCGAGTTTAACAGGCCGATTCCTGCCGGCTATCGTGCGGCGTTCGGGGGTATGATTCTGAACTTGCGCACGACTGTGCGTGTCGGTCTGTTTCAAACCCTGTTCTGTTAGCCAATTCATAGACAAACCCATGACCTTTCCGTCTTTTCTGCAGCGACTCGTATTGATTTCCGGCTTGGTGATGGCGCCGGCCGCCTGGAGTGCCATTCCCCCGCCGCCGCATCTGGCCGCAAAATCCTGGGTGCTGATGGATGTCGCCAGTGGCACCATCCTGGCCGACCATCAGGGCGCGACGCGCCTGCCTCCCGCCAGCCTCACCAAACTGATGACCGCCCACGTTGCCGCGCTCGAGCTCCAGCGCGGCAAGGTCAAGGAGAGCGATCCGGTCACCATCAGCGAAAAAGCCTGGCGCATGGGCGGCTCCAAGATGTTTGTCCACGTCGGCGATCAGGTCGCGGTGAAAGACCTGCTGCGCGGCATCATCGTGCAGTCGGGCAACGATGCCAGCATTGCGCTGGCCGAGCATCTCGCCGGCAGCGAGGAGACCTTCGCCGCGATGATGAACCAGGAAGCGAAGCGGCTGGGCCTGGCCGACACCCAGTTCGTCAACGCCACCGGCTGGCCGGCCGAGGGCCACTATTCGAGCGCGCTCGACATGGCCAAGCTGGCGCGGGCCATCGTGATCGAGGACCCCGATCACTACGCGATGTATGCCGAAAAGGAATTCGTCTGGAGCGGCATCAAGCAGCCAAACCGCAACCTGCTGTTGTGGCGAGACCCCAGCGTCGACGGACTGAAGACCGGCCACACCGAGGAAGCCGGCTACTGCCTGGTGGCATCGGCCAAGCGTGACGGCATGCGTCTGGTCGCCGCCGTCTTCGGCACCGAAAGCGAAGCTGCGCGCGCCACCGAAACCGCGACGCTACTGGGCTATGGCTTCCGCTTCTTCGAGAACAAGACCTTCCATGAACAGGGCGAAGTGGTGACCCAGGCGCCGCTGTGGAAGGGCGCCGCGCGCGTGGTCAAGGCCGGCGTCAGCACCGACCTTGCCGTGACCGTAGCCCGCGGCACCGCCGACACCTTGAGCACGCGGATGGTGCTGGAGCCGAAGCTGATCGCCCCGGTGAAGCAGGGTCAGGTCATCGGCAAGATCGAAGTGCTGCAGGGCGAAAAGGTGCTGAACCAGGCCGACGTGGTCGCGATGGAAACCATCGAGGAGGGCGGCTTCTTCCGCCGCGTGTGGGACAGCATCCGCCTGTTCTTCAAGGGCATCTTCGGCTAAGGCCGGAAACGCCGCACGGCCTGCTGCAGCGTATGCACGGCGTCGCGCAGGCGACCATAACGCAGTCCGATGTAGCGCTGCGTGATGTGCCCGATTTCCGCGGCGAGGTCGGGGCGCAGCTGCGCGGCGCGCAGCGCGAAATCGGCTGGCCCCTCGTGCGGCGCGCGTGCAATGCCGCGCCGCGCCATCCGCGCGCAGAACGTCCGGTAGGCGACCTGCACCGGATCGCTGCCGCGGCGCGGCGCGTGCCACAGCATCCACAGCGCAATCCCCAGCACCAGCACCGCTAGGCTCGTCACCATCGCGATCGCCATCCCCTGCCACGCGGCGAGCGATGCGTGAAAACGCGACAGGAAGCTGCGCTGCCGTTCCTGCCCGTAGCCCAGCACCCATTGATTCCAGTTGTTGTTGAGCATGTCCCAGCTCATGCGCGCGCGCTGCAGCCAGGCGATGTCAAGTTGCGTCATCGCAAACGGCAGCTCGGCCTCGGGCAGCGCGGCGGCAATGCCGGACTCGACCCGGTCGGGCGAGACGGCGGCGGTCGGGTCGACGCGCACCCAGCCCTGTCCCGCCAGCCAGACTTCGGCCCAGGCGTGGGCGTCGGACTGGCGCACGATCAGGTAATCGCCGAGCGGATTCATTTCGCCGCCCTGGTAGCCCGTCACCACGCGCGCCGGAATGCCGGCCGTGCGCATCAGGAAGACGAAGGCGCCGGCGTAATGCTCGCAGAAGCCGCGCCGCGTATTGAAAAGAAAATCGTCCACCGCCTGCCGCCCCAAGAGCGGCGGATTGAGGGTGTAGAAGAACGCCTGGTTTCGGAACAGACCGAGCGCTTCGTCGACGATGGCGCTCGGGTTTGCCTGCGTGCTGCGCCAGCGTTCGGCCAATGCCTGCGTGCGCGGGTTGTCCTGTGCCGGCACGCGCAGTGCGCGTTGACGTTCGTCTTCGGCAAGCTCGGCGCCCAGCCGATAGCGGGTGTGGGACGCGAGGCTGTAGCGCACCCGCTGCTGCACCGGCGACTGGGCGAGGATCTGCATGTCGGCGCCGGCGCGGCTGGCGGGCGGCAGTGCCGCCGGCAGTTCGAGCGCGAACAGCCAGCGCTGGTTGTGCGGCTCCAGCGTCAGGGTGTAGCGCACGGGTTCGCCCAGCAGTTCGACCTCGGCGCTGCCATCGATCGGCGTGCGGGTGGACCAGCTGCGGCCGTCGTAATCCCACAGCACCGGGCCGCGCCAGTAGCGCGCGTTCGACGGCGGCGGCGGGCCGTCGAACTGCACCCGGAATGCAATCGCCTCGGAGCGGATCAGCTGGCTGATCGTGCCCGGCGACATGCTGTCCGACAGCCCCGTCATGCCGGCGTGCGCATCCTTGGGCAGGCCCCACAGCGGCGGCACGCGCGGAAACAGCACGAACAGCACCAGCATCAGCGGCACCGACTGCACCAGCAGGCTGCCGGCCAGGCGCAGCCGGGGCCGCACACCCATTGCGCCGGTGACGTCGTGGTAGCCGATCATCGTGGTCGTGGTGACCCACACCACCACGAACAGATAGAGCGCCATCGGGATGGACTGCGAATACAGAAAACCGGTGATGACCAGAAAGTAGCTGAGGAAGACCAGCACCATTG
>DAHWJK010000343.1:0-9581 GCA_027344185.1 Thiobacillus sp. | reverse complement strand
ACTTCTTGGCAGCGCCGCCAAACTTCTTCGACAGAATGGTGGTGATCGCCGCGGTCAAGGTGGTCTTGCCGTGGTCAACGTGTCCAATGGTGCCAACGTTTACGTGCGGTTTGGTCCGCTCGAATTTTTCCTTAGCCATTTCAAGTACCCCTCAATTTTGCACAAGTAACGATGCGACGACTTTGACAACTGCCTAACTAAACGAGTGCGCCAACCTTAATCGGCAAGCACCCAAAATGGTGCCCATGGGCAGGATTGAACTGCCGACCTCTCCCTTACCAAGGGAGTGCTCTGCCACTGAGCTACATGGGCCTTGGACTTACAACCAAATAAGCCCATTACAAAAAACTGGAGCGGGTGAAGGGAATCGAACCCTCGTCTTAAGCTTGGAAGGCTTCAGCTCTACCATTGAGCTACACCCGCATGGGGTGGGCCGTGGTTGTAAAGCCGCCACAGCGTCAACAACCACGCTCCTCCCGCTTCGCCCTGCTCCTACTGCATAAACTCTGGTGGTGGGGGAAGGATTCGAACCTTCGAAGGCAGAGCCGTCAGATTTACAGTCTGATCCCTTTGACCGCTCGGGAACCCCACCCAAACGAAGCGCGAGATTATAGGGGGCTTAGCGAGGCGGTGTCAAACACTGCCGGCGTAAATCCGCCCTTACACGTTGAACAGGAAATTCAGTACATCGCCGTCCTTGACGACGTATTCCTTGCCCTCGGCACGCATCTTGCCTGCCTCCTTGGCCCCCTGCTCGCCCTTGCAGGCAATGAAATCGTCGAACGCGATGGTCTGCGCGCGAATGAAACCGCGCTCGAAATCGGTGTGAATGACGCCAGCCGCCTGCGGTGCGGTGTCGCCCTTGTGTATGGTCCACGCCCGCACTTCCTTCACCCCGGCGGTGAAATAGGTCTGCAGGCCGAGCAAATCATAGGCGGCTCGGATCAGGCGGTTGAGGCCGGGCTCGTCCCAGCCGAGCGCCTTCAGGTAGTCGAGGCGGTCTTCCGCCGACAATTCCTGCAATTCGGCCTCCAGCGCCGCGCACACGGGCACTACCGGCGCGCCCTCCTTGTCGGCAAAGGCTTTCAGCGCATCCAGCATCGGGTTGTCGTGAAAGCCGTCTTCGCTGACGTTGGCGACATACAGCGTGGGCTTGACCGTCATCAGGCACAGCGACCTGATCGCTTCCATGCCCTCGGCGTCGAGCCCGGCGGCGCGCGCAGGGCGGCCTTCGTTCAGCGCAGCCAGTACCGGCTTCAGGGCTTCGACGGTGGCTTTCGCCTCCTTGTCGCCGCCGCGCGCCGCTTTTTCATGTCGGATCAGCGCTTTCTCGGCGCTTGCCAGGTCGGCGAGCGCCAGCTCGGTGGCGATGGTCTCAACGTCCGACAGCGGATCGACCTTGCCGGAGACGTGGACTACATTTTCGTCGTGGAAACAGCGCACAACGTGGCAGATCGCGTCCGTTTCGCGGATGTTCGCCAGAAACTGGTTGCCCAGGCCCTCGCCTTTGGAGGCGCCCGCGACCAGGCCGGCAATGTCGACGAATTCGACGATGGCCGGCACGACGCGCTGCGGCGTGACGATGGCGGCCAACTGCGCCAGGCGCGGATCGGGCACCTCGACCACGCCGGTATTCGGCTCGATGGTGCAGAAGGGATAGTTTTCAGCCGCGATGCCGGCCTGGGTCAGCGCATTGAACAAGGTGGATTTTCCGACGTTGGGCAAGCCAACGATGCCGCACTTGAGACTCATGGTTTTTCCTGGGGTAGGGTAGGTTTGGTGTTGGCGCGCTGGGTGGCGGCGTTCCACTCGCCTTGTTCGATCAGCGGCATCAGATCCACCGCGCGCTCGATGGCGGCGTCGATGTCGGTCTGCTCCTCGCGGCGCGGCGGTTTCAGGACGTAGTTCACGACTTCGTTGCGGTCGCCCGGATGGCCGATGCCGATGCGGAGCCGCCAGTAGTCCTGGGTGCCCAGATGCGCGGTGATGTCCTTGAGGCCATTGTGGCCGCCCATGCCGCCGCCGAACTTGAGTCGCAACTGGCCCGGCGGGATGTCGAGTTCGTCGTGCACCACCAGGATTTCGGCCGGCGCAATGCGATGGAAGCGCGCAAGCGCGCCGACCGCCTGGCCGGAGCGGTTCATGAAGGTCTGCGGCAACAGCATCCAGAGCGCGCCCCGCCGGCCGACGATGCCGTGAAAGCGCGATTCGTGCACGAGCGGGATGCCCCACCCGTGCGCGAGGCGCGCGCAAAACCAAAACCCGGCATTGTGCCGGGTTTCTTCGTAGTCGCGCCCCGGGTTACCGAGGCCGACAATCAGGCGAGGTGCCGTCATGACGACTCACCCCGCAACCATGGGCGGGTTGCGTTCAGGCTCACGCGGCCGGTGCAGCAGGTGCCTCGGGTGTAGCAGCAGGCTCCTCGTCCGACTTCATGCCCTTGGGCAGCGTGATCGTCACCACCGCGGGGTTCTCATGCTGAATGTGCGCAACGAATTCCACGCCTTCGGGCAGCTTGAGATCGTTCGCATGGATGGAATGACCCAGTTCCAGTGTGCCGATGTCGACTTCGATATACTCGGGCAGGTTGCCCGGCAGGCAGGTCACGTCGAGTTCGGTCACCACGTGGCTGACCTTGCCGCCGCCGGTCTTGACGCCGGGCGCGGTCTCTTCGTTCAGGAAGTGCAGCGGGACCTTGACGTGGATCTTGTGCGACTTGTCGACTCGCTGGAAGTCGACATGCAGCACCTGCTGCTTGTAGGGATGCCACTGGGTGTCGCGCAACAGCACGCTTTGCTTGGTGCCGTCCACGGTCAGCGACAGCACGGAAGCGTGGAACGCTTCCTTGCGCAGCGCGTGGTAGAGCGCATTGTGATCCAGCTCGATCTGCATCGGGGCGTCGGTGCCGCCGTAGACGATGCCGGGGACCCTGCCGGTGCTGCGCAGGCGGCGGCTCGCACTCGACCCTTGCGCTTCGCGTTTGAACGCGATGACTTCGATTTCCATGAGACTTCTCCTAAAAAACTGCTAAAAATGCATTGCCCGAAATGGGCAACGCAGGGTGCCAGCCCCCGCGACCAGGGGCATTCCCGGTTCGCTATTGAATGCTGCTTACTCGATGAACAGCGAACTGACAGAATCCTCGTTGCTGATGCGGCGGATGGTTTCCGCCAGCAGTTCAGCCACCGACAATTGCCGGATTTTTGCGCAGCCGCGCGCGTCGTCGCGCAGCGGAATGGTGTCGGTCACCACCAGCTCGTCGATCGCGGAATGCGTCACGCGCTCGACTGCGCTGCCGGACAGCACCGCATGGGTACAGTAGGCCATCACCTTTTTCGCGCCATGCTCCTTCAGCGCGTTGGCCGCCTCGCACAGCGTGTTGGCGGTGTCGACCATGTCGTCCATGATGATGCAGGTGCGGTCCTTGACGTCGCCGATGATGTGCATCACCTTCGCCACGTTGGGCTTGGGGCGGCGCTTGTCGATGATCGCCAGATCGCACTCGAGACGCTTGGCAATCGCTCGCGCCCGCACCACGCCGCCGACGTCGGGCGACACCACCATCAGGTTCGGGTGGTTGCGCTTCCAGATGTCGCCCAGCAGGATCGGGCTGGAATAGATGTTGTCGACCGGAATGTCGAAAAACCCCTGGATCTGGTCGGAGTGCAGGTCCATCGTCAGCACACGGTCCAGGCCCGCGCCCTGCAGCATGTTGGCCACCACCTTGGCGGTGATCGCCACCCGCGCCGAGCGGGTGCGGCGATCCTGGCGCGCGTAGCCGTAATACGGAATCGCCGCGGTGATGCGGCCTGCCGACGCGCGCTTCAGCGCATCGACCATCACCATCACTTCCATCAGCGTGTCGTTGGTCGGCTGGCAGGTCGACTGCAAAATGAACACGTCCTTGCCGCGCACGTTCTCGAGAATTTCGACCATCACCTCGCCGTCGGAAAAACGCGACACCGTGGCCCGCCCGAGATGGATGTTGAGATGGCGCGCCACATCGCCGGCAAGGCGCGGGTTGGCATTCCCGGTAAACACCATCAAGTTGTCTATGGACACGCGAGCCTCCGAAGGCCTAGCAACTTCGCAACAAAAACAGCCGCAACCGGCGGCTGCTCGCTTAAACTGGCTGGGGAGGTAGGGATCGAACCTACGAATGTCGGAATCAAAATCCGATGCCTTACCACTTGGCGACTCCCCAATATAAATGGGTCCTGCTCAGGCGCAAAAACCGAACAGTGGATGCCTGTCGAGCCCCTGCGCCACAAATCCCTGCATCGTTTCAGGCCGCTGACGCAGCACGTTTCGCGCTGCGTCTTCCGTCTCGAAGGATGCGAACACGCAGGCGCCTGAACCGGTCATGCGGGCCTCGCCGAACCGTCCCAGCCATTCGAGATGACGAGCCACTTCGGGGTAACGCCGAACGACCACCGGCTGCAGATCGTTCCGACCCGCGCCTGCGGAAAAGGGCGCTATTTTGAGGGCTGGCGTGTCGCGTGTCAATTCCGGCGCCGCAAATATCGCGGCGGTTGGCACCTGCACCGGCGGCGTCAAAACCACATACCACGCCGGCGGCACCTCGGCCGGCTGCAGGATTTCCCCCACCCCCTCGGCAAATGCCGTCTGACCGAAGACGAATACCGGCACGTCGGCGCCCAGCTCGAGGGCCAGCGTTTGCAGGGTTGCGCGCGGCAGATTGACCTGCCACAGGCGGTTGAGCGCCAGCAGCACCGTGGCGGCATCGGAACTGCCGCCGCCGAGCCCGCCGCCCAGCGGCAGAATCTTGTCGATCCGGATGTTCACGCCGGCGCCGGCCGGGGCATATGCCTGCAGCAGGCGCGCCGCGCGCACGGCCAGGTCGAGGTCTTCCGGTACCCCCGGTAGGTCGCCCTCGCGCACCACGCGGCCGTCGTCGCGCAGTCCGATGTGCACGGTGTCGGCACGGTCGATCAGGCGGAATACGCTTTGCAGCAGGTGATACCCGTCGGCGCGGCGACCGACGACATGCAGGAACAGGTTGAGCTTGGCGGGCGCGGGGTAGGCGTGGCTCATTGAATCAGCCAGCTGTCCGCCACCAGGCGGATTTGCAGGCCCTCGCGCGCCACCACGATGCGGCGCGGGCGCGAATCGGCGGCGTATTCCAGGTAATCGATCACCCAGCCATCCTGCCTGAGCTGGGCAACCCGCCCGCTGGCGTCGGGGGTCGACACGAACGGGCCGGTGGGCGCGGGCCGGCCCTGTACCCACCAGGCCAGCCCGGCCACCGGCAGCACATAGCCCAGCGCCTCGCGCGTCAGCGTCTCGGCATCCGCGGCGCGGCGCGTGGGCTGGTTCGGCACTTCGAGCATGACGCCGTCGGCATCGCGCACGATGCGCGCCACGCCCTGTCCCAGCGGCGAGGTCATCAGCACGTCATCGGATTCAGCCCGGTGCTGCCACTGGATCCGGCCCGACAGAGTCTGTTCGCCGCTCTGCACGCCGATCCGGCCCTGCAAGGTCCAGTTGGGCGACAACACGGGGATGCGGGCATCGACGCGGGGCGCCGGCGCCACCGAGGCGCAGCCGCCCAGCACCAGCGCGCACAGCGCCGCCACGGCAAGACGCCGCATCAGTGCGTGTGGCGCCGCAGGGTTTCCAGCAGCAATTCGTTCTGCGGATGGATATGCAGGCTGGACTGCCACAGCTTGCCGGCCTCGTCGCGCTGGCCGCGTGCCCACATCACTTCGCCCAGGTGCGCGGCGATTTCCGGATCGGGGCGCACCTTGTAGGCGCGCTCGAGGTACTCCTGCGCGCGCGCCAGGTTGCCTGACCGGTACTGCGCCCAGCCCACGCTGTCGAGTATGAAGGGATCCTCAGGCGCCAGCGCCAGCGCCTTGTCCAGCAGGGCGATCGCTTCGGCCAGCCGATCGGTGCGGTCGGCCAGCGTATAGCCCAGCGCGTTGTAGGCCTGGGCATCATCGGGGCGCAGCACGATCACGCGCCGCAGATCGGCCTCCAGCACGTCGAGCTTGCCCAGTTTTTCCGCCGCCATGGCGCGGTCGTAGAGCAGTTCCGCCGAATCGGGGTAACGCTTGAGGCCTTCCGACAGCATTTCGTAGACCGCCTCGGGTGCCTTGCTCTCGCGCAGCAACTCGGCCTGCGCCTGGATCAGGCGCACGTTCTGCGCGTCGTTTTCGCCGCGCGTGGCCGCCAGCAGGGCGCGTGCCTCGTCCGACTTGCCGGCGCGCGCCAGCAGCGCGGCCTGACGGGCGCGCGCCGGTACCAGATAGTTGCCGGACTGGACTTCGTTGTAGTGGGCGAGCGCCGCCTCGGGCTGCTTCATCTGCTCGGCCACCTGGCCCAGGTAGTACTGCACGATGTCGGCGTCACGCGGGCTGAATTCCAGCGTCCGCGTCAGCAAATCGCGCGCTGCGGCGTGGTCGCCCATCTGGAACGACAACAGGCCGGCCGCCAGGCTGATCTCGGCATTCTGCGGAAAATCGGTGGTCAGACGGGTGAACTCGGTACGGGCGTCGGCGAACTGGTTGGCATTGACCAGCGCGCGCGCATAGGCCAGCCGCACATCGCGGGCATCCGGATGACGCACCAGAAAATCGCGCATGAAATGGATGGCGTCGGCATTCGAAGTTTTGCCGAGCAATTGCGCGCGGCGCAGCGCGGCGGGTTCCCAGCCGGGACGCAACGCGTCGGCCCGCTCCAGCGCGGTAATGGCGGCGTCGAAGCGGCCGGCAGCCGCCGCGGCCTGGGCAATCGCAAACTGCGCTTCGGGCAGGTCCGGATAATCGGCAGCCAGGCGCTCGACCAGTGCCAGCGCGGCCTGGGTGTCGCGCAGCTTGCCCATCAGGGCCGACAGGTGCAAAAACCCGTTGGCCGTGTCGTTTTTCAGCAGGTTCCGCAGAATCGGCTCGACTTCGTCCATCTGGCCTTCGCTGAGCAGCAAGGCGGCCAGGGTCTGCTGCGCGCGTTCGGAATCCGTTTCGGACGCGGCCCAGAGCCGGGCGGCTTCCAGCGCGCCGGGCTGATTGCGCGCGAACATCGACACCTCGACCGCCCGCCGCGCCACGCGCGGGTCCTGCGTCTGCCGCGCGAGATCGAGATAGGTCGACTGGGCAACGCCGATGGCGCCGCGCTGGCCGGCAACTTCGGCCACCAGGAATTTGAACAGCAGATCGGGGGTGAGCGGCTGTTTGGGCAACGCGGCCTGCGCCCTGGCCTCTGCCAGCGCTTCGTGATCGACGGCAGGCTCGGCCGCCGCATCGGCGCTGCGCGCCGCCTGCGCGTCTGCCGCCGGCTGCGATGGCACGCCGGCCGGCTGCGAGGCCTTGATTCCGGTCTGGCTGCACGCCGTTGCGGTCAGCAAGGCTGCGCACAGGGGAAGGATTTTAAATTGAGCCATGTTGAAGCCTTAAAAAGGGAGTGCCTGGCACGATTCTAAGCGTTCGATGCGCGCCTGCAAGCAAGGTTCACTCGGCCGGCCCTGTCATTGAGTGCGCAAAGCCTCGATCGGATCGAGGCTGGCGGCGCGCCGCGCCGGATAAAAGCCGAAAAACACGCCGATCAGGAAGGACACCCCCACCGCCATCAGCACCGAAGCCGGCGTCACCTCGACCGGCAGGCCGGCAAACTGGGCGACCAGCCAGGCACCGCCGACGCCCAGCGCCAGTCCGATGGCGCAACCGAACAGCGACAGCGTCAGCGCCTCGATCAGGAACTGCCACAGCACGTCGCGGCGGCGCGCGCCGATCGCCATCCGGATGCCGATTTCGCGGGTGCGTTCGGTCACCGACACCAGCATGATGTTCATGATGCCGATGCCGCCGACCACCAGCGAGATGGCGGCAATGGCACCAAGCAGCAGGCTCATGATGCGGGTGGTCGACGCGGCGGCCTCGGCGATCGCGGTGAGGTTGCGCACGGTGAAATCGTCTTCCTGCCCGACGCCGATGCGATGGCGGTTGCGCAGCAGTTCGTTGATCGCGGATTCGGCAGCGTCCATGGTTTTTTCCGAGGTCGCCTGCGCCATGATGAAGCGGGCGCGGTTGCGCAGGCCGCCGCTGAAAATCTTCTGCTGCGCGCTGGTGATCGGCACGATCACCAGGTCGTCCTGGTCGCGCCCGTCCAGGCTCTGGCCTTTGGCGGCGAGCACGCCGATCACCTCGAACGGCGCCTGGCGGATGCGGATGACCTTGCCGACCGGGTCCTCGTCGCCGAACAGTTCGCGCGCCACCACCTGGCCGATCACCGCCACCCGCGCGCCGCTGCGCACGTCGCTCTCGCTGAAGAATCCGCCCGAGTCCATCGGCCAGTCGCGCACCACGGCGTAGTCGGGCGAGGTGCCGAACACCGAGGAACTCCAGTTGACGCCGCCATAGATCAGCTGGGCGTTGCCGGGCGTCACCGGCGACGCCGCCAGCACGTCCGGCAGGTCGCGGATGGCGTCGGCGTCGTCGAAGGTGAGCGTGGGCGCGCTGCCCATCGCCACCCGCGCGCCGCCGGTGGTGGTGGCGCCCGACATGATGATGAAGAGATTGCTGCCCATCGACTCGATCGCGCCGCGCACCATGGCCTGCGCGCCTTGGCCGATCGCCAGCATGAGGATCACCGCCGCCACCCCGATCATCATGCCGAGCATGGTGAGAAAGCTGCGCATCCGGTGGGTGGCGAGCGCATGCCAGGCGGTCTCGAACAGGCTGGTGAAGATCATGCGGCCGCCGTGACCACGGCCACGTCCTCGATCACGCGGCCGTCCTGGAAGCGGATGCGCCGCCCCGCATAAGCGGCGATGTCGGCTTCGTGGGTGACGAGCACCAGCGTGATGCCTTCGTCGCGGTTGAGCTGGCTGAAGAAGCCCATCACCTGGTGGCTGGTTTCGCTATCGAGGTTGCCGGTCGGTTCGTCGGCAAAAATGATGCGCGGACGGCTCACCAGTGCGCGCGCGATCGCCACCCGCTGCTGCTGTCCGCCCGACAGCTGCAGCGGGGTGTGGTGCGAGCGATCGCCCAGCCCGACCCGGTCGAGCACCGCCTGCGCCTGCCGCCGCCTCGCCTGGCGGCCCATGCCGGCGTACATCAGCGGCAAGGCGACGTTATCGAGTGAAGTCAGCTTGGCCAGCAGGTTGAAGCCCTGGAACACGAAGCCGATTTCGCGGTTGCGCAGCGCCGCCAACTGATCCGACGACATGCGGCTGACGTCGATGCCGTCGAGGCGATAGCTGCCGCGCGTGGGGCGATCGAGACAGCCAAGCAGGTTCATGAAGGTGCTCTTGCCCGAGCCCGACGCGCCCATGATCGCGACGAACTCGCCCGCGGCAATGCTGAGGCTCACCCCGCGTAGCGCCCGGAACACGCCGGCGCCGGTGGGGTAGTCCTTTTCGAGGCGCTCCACCTCGATTAGCGGCTTGCCCGGTACGGCCATCAAAAGAGGCGCCCGCGCGGGATGCCGCCGCCGCTGTCTTTTTTCGCCGCCAGGTCCGCTACGATTACTGCATCGCCCGGCTTCAGGTCGCCGGAGACAATCTCGGTCCAGGCCTTGTCGCTGATGCCGGTCTTGACCGCCACCCGCACCGGCTTGCCGTCGGC
>DAHWJK010000170.1:0-5252 GCA_027344185.1 Thiobacillus sp. | reverse complement strand
AGGCGCGGCGCGCCGGCAAGGGCCCTCCCTTGCCAAGCGGCGCAACGCCGCAGACGCGCTTTCTCGCGGCAACCCGAAGGGACGGGTCGATTCGGGCGCACTCCTTTGTCGCAAGCCGCTTGCAGTGAACGACACTGCGGCACACCTCGCTTCGCGGCCTGCATCCCGAATCGGCCTCGTCGCGGGCGTGAAATTAGTGTTAACACGCCCTAGGCTCCCGTTCTGGGATCAGGCGAAATTCGCTTCGGCAAACTTCCAGTTCACCAGCTTGTCGAGGAAGGTCTCGACGAACTTGGGACGCAGGTTGCGGTAGTCGATGTAGTAGGCATGCTCCCACACGTCGATGCACAGCAGCGCGGTGTCGCCCGTGGTCAGCGGGGTGCCGGCGGCGCCCATGTTGACGATGTCGACCGAGCCGTCGGCCTTTTTCACCAGCCAGGTCCAGCCGGAGCCGAAGTTGCCGACGGCGCTGGTCTGGAAGGCTTTCTTGAAGTCGTCGTAGCTGCCCCATTTCTTGTTGATCGCGTCGGCCAGCGCGCCACTGGGTGCGCCGCCGCCGTTGGGGGCGAGGCAGTTCCAGAAGAAGGTATGGCTCCACACCTGGGCGGCATTGTTGTAGACGCCGCCGGCGGGCGCGGACTTGACGATGTCCTCGAGCGACTTGCTTTCGAAGTCGGTGCCCTTGATCAGGTTGTTGAGGTTGGTGACGTAGGCCTGGTGGTGCTTGGCGTAGTGGTATTCGAAGGTTTCCTTGGACATGTGCGGCGCGAGCGCGTCCATGGCAAAAGGCAGTGCGGGCAGGGTGTGTTCCATGACTCTCTCCAGAAATTGAACAAACAGAAATCAATACAGTGTGCCGCGCAAGCGTGACAGCCTGATGCAGTTGCGCTTGAACGGGGACAAGCGTGCCGAAAGCCCATCTGGATGGAGTGCCCATGTGGGCATCGACTGCGGCTTGTTTAAACCGGACGAGATGTTCTGTCCGGCTGAGGGTGTGACGTGCCCGAATGCAGCACGTTCAACGGAATAATGGTCGGGGCGAGAAGATTCGAACTTCCGACCCCCTGCACCCCATGCAGGTGCGCTACCAGGCTGCGCTACGCCCCGACGAAGCCCGAGATTCTAACAGAGGTGCGGTGTTCGGCGGAAGGCCTGAACAGGCCCTAACTCAATATTTTGAGAATGGCGGCGATTTCGGCGCGCAGCCTGACGACATCCACGGTGCCGCTGGCCGGCGCGGCTGCGGGCTCGGCCGGGGCGTCGGCGTCGTGTTCCAGGCGCTGGCGCGCGCCGCTGATGGTAAAGCCTTCTTCGTACAGCAGTTCGCGGATGCGGCGGATCAGCAGGACTTCGTGGTGCTGGTAGTAGCGGCGGTTGCCGCGTCGCTTGACCGGGCGCAGCTGGGTGAATTCCTGCTCCCAGTAACGCAGCACGTGCGCCTTGACGGCGCACAGTTCAGACACTTCACCGATGGTGAAATAGCGTTTCGCCGGAATCGGCGGCAGTTCACTCTTCGCTGGGCGTTCCAATTTGGGCGCCTTCAACCTGCGATTTGAGTTTCTGACTGGCGTGGAAAGTCACCACGCGCCGCGCGGAGATCGGCATTTCCTCGCCGGTTTTGGGATTGCGGCCCGGCCGCTGCGGCTTTTCGCGGCACTGGAAATTGCCGAAGCCGGACAATTTGACGATGTCGCCTTTTTCGAGGGCTGAACGGATTTCGTCGAAGAAGGACTCGACGACGTCCTTGGCCTCGCGCTTGTTCAAACCCACTTTCTCGAACAGCAGTTCGGCCAGATCAGCTTTGGTGAGGGTGGTCATGGTCGTGTGAGCAGGATGGCTGGTAATAAATAAAGGTTAGGGTCGAGCCGGAAAACGGCTTTTTCAATCACGTACGCAGGCTGGCATTGCACTGACGAAGCGCGGCATCGACCAGTTTCTGCACGGCCCCGTCCACTTCCTGATCCGTCAATGTGCGTTCAGTATCTTGCATAACTACCCGAACTGCAAGGCTTTTTTGGTTTTCGCCCAGACCTTTTCCGCGGTAATCGTCGAATACGTCGATCGAGCGAACCGGGCCCGGTGCCGCCTCGTGTAGCACTGCCAGCAGTTCGCCGGCCGGGGTGTGCACGTCCAGCACAAAGGCCAGGTCGCGCCGCACCTGCGGGAACCGCGACAGCCCGCCGTGGCGCGGCAGGGCCCGCTGCGCGAGCGCGCTGCTGTCGAGCTCGAACAGCACCGGCGCGGACGCCAGGTCGAGGGCCTGCACCAGACGCGGGTGCAGCGTGCCGATCCAGCCGATGGCGCGGCCGTCGACCCACACCTCGGCACTCTGCCCCGGATGCAGCGCGGGATGCACGCCGCGCCGCGTATCGAGCGCGTGGCCGGCCAGTTGTTCGAGGTCGCCCTTGAGATCGAAGAAGTCGACGCGCCGTGCCGGCGCGCCCCACTGCTCCGGCAGCAGGTCGCCATAGACGAGCCCGCCCAGCTTCATCGGCTGCGCGGCGAGCGACGCGTAGACCCGCCCCAGCTCGAAAATGCGCACGCGCGTCTGCTGGCGGTTGAGGTTGTGGCGCAGCGTGTCGATCACGCCGCCCCACAGCGTGGTGCGCATCGCCGACAGGTGGCTGGCGAGCGGATTGGCGAGCGGCAGCGGCCGCGCGTCGGCGTCGAGCGCGGTTTCCCACGCCGGGTCGACGAAGCTGTAGGTGATGACTTCCTGGTAATCGAGGTCGACCAGCGTCTGTCGCAGGCTGTCGTCGGTCCGCAGCGTTTCGTCCTGCGGAAGCATGCGCGAAGGCGCGGCCGGCGGCTGCGCCGGAATGTTGTCGTAGCCGAACAGGCGCACCGCCTCTTCGATCAGATCTTCCTCGATCGCGAGGTCGAAACGGAAGCTGGGCGGATTGACGATCAGGCTGTCGCCCTGGCGTTCCACCCGGGCGCCGAGCGCGGCCAGGCCGCGCGTCACCTGGTCGGCATCGAACGCAATGCCCGCCACCCGCGCGAGACGCGCCAGCCGCAGCGTGATCGGCGGGCGACTCGGTAACTCGGCGACGGCTTCGCGGATGGGCCCGACCTGACCGCCGCAAATGTCGACCAGCAACTGGGTGGCGCGCTCCATCGCCTGCAGCGTGGCGCCGAAATCGACGCCGCGCTCGAAGCGGTGCGACGAATCGGTGGACAGGCCCAGCCGCCGCGCCCGTCCGGCGATCGCCGTCGGCGCGAAGAACGCGGCCTCCAGCATGACGTCGACAGTGGCCGAGGTCACGCTGGTCGGCTGCCCGCCCATGATGCCGGCGAGCGCCACCGGCCCGCTGGCATCGGCGATCACCAGCATGTCGGGTGCGAGTTCGGCGGTCTGGCCGTTCAGCAGTTCGAGCGTTTCGCCCGCGCGTGCCAGCCGCACCTCGATGCCGCCGTTCAGCCGCGACAGGGCGAACGCGTGCATCGGCTGGCCCAGCTCGAGCAGGACGTAATTGGTGATGTCGACCGGCGCCAGCAGCGGGCGGATGCCGCAGCGCTCCAGCCGTTCGGCCATCCAGCGCGGCGTGGTCGCCTGCGCATTGATGCCGCGCACCACGCGCCCGAGGTAGAGCGGACAGGCCGCGGGCACGGCCACGCTGACCGGCACCGCATCGGCGATCTGGTTGGCGACTTCGCCCACCTGCGGAAACCGCACCGCGGCGCCGGTGAGCGCGCCGACCTCGCGCGCCAGGCCCTGCAGCGAAAGGCAGTCCGCGCGGTTAGGCGTCAGTTTCAGGGTAATGAGCGTGTCGTCCAGATTGCGCCAGCTGCGGAAATCCATACCCACCGGCGCATCGTCGTCCAGCACCATCAGGCCGTCGGCCGCGCCGTCCAGCCCCAGCTCCTGGGTCGAGCACAGCATGCCGAAGGATTCGACGCCGCGCACCTTGGCCACCTTGATCTCGAAGCCAGGCAGCACCGCGCCGGGACGCGCGCACGGCACCTTGAGGCCGGCCGCCGCATTGGGCGCACCGCACACGATGGTGACCGGCGCCGGCTCGCCGACGTCGACCCGGCAGACACGCAGGCGGTCGGCGTCGGGATGCGGCTCGGTCGACAGGATCCGCGCCACCACCACGTTGTTGAACGGCGGCGCGGCCGGCGCCAGCGCCTCCACTTCCAGGCCGGCCATGGTAAGGACATGCGCGAGCTGGGCGGTATCGAGCCCGGGGTCAACGAGATTACGCAGCCATGATTCTGGAAATTGCATGATATATGCGATTTAATTAATTGAATTGTTTCAGGAAACGTAAATCGTTCTCGAAGAACAGCCGCAGATCGTCGACGCCGTAGCGCAGCATCGCCAGACGCTCGACGCCGAGGCCGAAGGCGAAGCCGACAAAGCGTTCGGTGTCGATATTCACGTGCCTGAACACGTTGGGATGCACCATGCCGCAGCCCAGCACTTCCAGCCAGCCGGTGTGCGAGCAGACCCGACAGCCCTCGCCGCCGCACATCACGCAGCCGATGTCCATTTCGGCCGACGGCTCGGTGAAGGGGAAGAACGAGGGGCGGAAGCGCACCGGCAGGTCGTCGCGCTCGAAGAAGTTGCGCATGAAGTCGGCCAGCACGCCCTTGAGATCGGCAAACGACACGTTCTCGTCGACCCACAGGCCTTCTATCTGGTGGAACATCGGCGTGTGCGTCACGTCGGAGTCGCAGCGGTACACCCGGCCCGGCGCGATGATGCGCAGCGGCGGCTGGTGGGTTTCCATGTAGCGCACCTGTACCGGCGAGGTGTGGGTGCGCAGCAGTTCGCCGGTCTGCAGGTAGAAGGTATCGTGCATCGCGCGTGCCGGATGGTCTTCCGGAATGTTGAGCGCGGTGAAGTTGTAGAAGTCGGTTTCGATCTCCGGGCCGGTCGCCACCTCGAAGCCGATCGAGCGGAACAGCGCCTGGATCCGCGACAGCGTCTTCGACACCGGATGCAGGCCGCCGCACCCTGCGCCCCGCCCCGGCAGCGTCACGTCCAGCGTCTCGGCCGCCAGCTGGCGGTCCAGTTCGGCCTGCTGCAGCGCATCGCGCCGGCCCTTGAGCGCCGCCTCGACTGCCTGCTTGGCCTCGTTGATGCGGGCGCCAGCCGTCTTGCGTTCCTCGGCGGGCATCGCGCCCAGGCTTTTCAGCAGTTCGGTGAGATGGCCGCTTTTGCCCAGATACGCCGCCTTGACCTGATCCAGCGCCGGCAGGTCCGGGCTGGCCTGAATTGCAGCAAGCGCGTCGGCAACGATTTC
>DAHWJK010000328.1:0-15237 GCA_027344185.1 Thiobacillus sp. | reverse complement strand
ATGACCAGCACGATGGCCAGTTCGATCAGGGAAAAGCCGCGTGTCCGCTTCATGGGGTCGGCGCCTTGACGGCAGGCGCGGCGGGCGCGGGGCGCAGCACCTGGTAGGGCTCGTACACCCGGTCGTCGGCGCGGATCTGGCCGGGCTTGAGGCCGGGCACGCCGGCGGTGCCGGTCTGCGGCCGGCCGTCGACCCAGGCGGTGCCCTGGCCGTCGGAGCGGATGACCACGCCGTCGAAGCGCACCGGCGGCGCGCTGAACGCGGGCGCGCGGGTTTCGACCCGGGTGACGTTGCGGGCGCGCGCCGCTTCCAGTTGCGCGCGCTGGGCGGGCGTATAGAACAGGCGCCCGGGGTCGGCAGCGCGGCTGACGCCGCTGCCGGCCAGGGCCAGCAGACATACGGACAGCACAGCGAGACGATGGGGGCGCAGGCTCATTTTTTCTCCGGCGTATCAGCCATCACGGTATACCACAGCAGCTCGCATTCGGCGTCGAGCTCGGGGCGGTTGAGCGGCTGCGGCGCGGTCTCGCTGCTGCGCGTCAGGCGGCAGCGATCGACGCGGAACAGGCCTGCCGAACGGGCGCGCAGGGCATCGAGAAAGCGCGGCAGGTCGGTCTCCACCAGCAGCGGCATCTTGAGCACCATGCGGGTCTGCTTCAGCGGCAGGCCGCCGGCCAGCGCGGCCGGCGCGACGCTGCGCGGCGACAGCGTATAGGTGAGCCCGTACAGACGCGCATCCCGGTTGGCGAGCTGCGCGGCCTCGATCCAGGCAAGGCGGTTTTCCTCGCCGACGAATCCGCGCGCAATCAGCGCATGGTAAGCGTCCAGGTGTTGTTCGATCATGCGCGCCTCGGCCTCGCCCTGCGCCTGACGCGCATGCGTGGCGTCGAGCGAGGCCTGCTGGCGCTGCAGTTCGGCACGCGCTTCGCTGCGCTGCATGCTGCTCCAGACGATGCCCAGGGCGGACAGCGTCGCGGCGACGAGCAGCAGCGCGATGCTGGTCTTGAGCGAGGCGAAGGGCGGCCGGGTCATCATGGGCGCACCTGCAGGTTCACGCTGAAGCGGGTTTCCCCGGGCGCCGTGTTGCCTGTGGTCTGGCCGCTCAGCGTGGCGGTGGAGGCGGTATTGATCGGGCTGCTCACGCGCTCGACCGACTGCACGCCGGGCGCGCTGGCCAGCGTGGCGACGAAGCCGTCGATGCGCTGCATGGCGGCGCGGTAGTTGCCGTCGAAATCGGCCAGTTGCGCATCGAGCGTGATGTCCGCGCTGCGGTCGGCCAGCTGCGCCAGCGTCAGTGCCTTGAGCACCACCTCGGGGTGGGCCGATAGCGCCTGCCCCAGCGGCACATACAGCGCGTTGAGATCGAACGGCGGCTGCTCGATCTGCTGCGCCAGCGCCAGGGTGTGGCCGAGTTGGTCGGGGCGGGTGGCGAGCGCGGGGAAATTCTTGACGATGGCGGCATGGCGGGCATCGCCGCGTTGTGCCTCGCCTCCGATTTTCTGCGCCTCGTTGAGCAGGTCCTGCGCATGCAACCAGTAACTGGCCGTCAGCGTGAGGCCGGCTGCGGCAACCAGCCCGGCCGCCCAGTGCAGCCCGCGTCGCCAGCGGAACTCGGTGTGACGCTGCAGCAATTCGGGCGGCGCCAGATTCAGCACCAGGGCCTCGCCCGCAATCGCGGCCAGCGGCGCAACTTCCGGCGTGGCGGCGAGGTAGGCATCGGGAATGCGCAGCGCGCGCGCGAGGCTGGCCATGTCGATCATCTGGACCCGAAACGCGGGGTCGGCATTGAGCGGCGCCTGCGCGCTGTCGAGCTGGCCGCTGGGGTCGAGCAGCAGCACCTGCAGGCGCGCCTCGCGCGGCAGGATGCGCTGGCCGGTGAGGTAGAGCTGCGTCTTGGCGATTTCGTCGGCTGCGTTGCCGGGAAACTGGCTCGGCGTGTCGCTGCCGATCAAGCGCGAAAAGCGCAGCAGGCCGTTTTGATAGTAGGACAGCCGCAGGCTGTTGTTGAGGCGGCAGGCCAGCAGCACGTGCGGCTCCTGCGCGCGCAGCCTGGACAGCAGGTGCTGGTAGGCCACGGCCAGCGGCGTGATGCCGGCCAGCGGCACCTGCTCGCGATGCAGCACGCTGAGCCAGGGCATCAGCCAGTCGGCATCGGGCAGCGCGGCCAGCAGGTAGCGGTCGTCGCGGCGGCCGGCCGTCTCGCGCGCCTGCCGCCAGGCACCGGTGAAACGCGCATTGCGGAACACCTGCCTGAGCTTGCGCGCCAGCAGTTCCGCACGCGCACGACCCTGCACATGCGGCAGCACTTCGCTGCGGTAGTCCTCGTCGACGGTGTCGACCACCAGCAGCACCGGAAGCTGAGCATGGCGGACCACCATCTGGCGGAAGGCTGCGAGGCCGGCCGCGTCGTTGGCGAACTCGCCCAGCCAGTGCATCTGCCCGGGGCGCCAGTCGAGTACGCCGATCTGACGCGGTGTGGCAAGCAGGATCAGGCGGTGGTCGAACATGATCATGAAAACCGCAGTAGACCGCTCATGGACTTCGGTACGCCCGTATGGAAGTTAGATGCTTTACCTTCGGCAGTGTTTGCCGGGAAATTGAATCCGCTACGCATCCGCTGGAACGCCCGCTCATGCGCCTGCCTTTGTCGCGCCTCGTTGCAGGCACGAGCCTGCCGCCTCGTTGCTTCGCGACAGCCACCCGACCGGTCGACCCATCGGACGCGTCCTACTGTGGTTTCCATGATCACAATGGCAGATTCCCGATCAGATCGTAAATGGGCAGCAGCACCGACACCAGGATGCCGCCGAGCAGCAGGCCGAGGATGGCGGTGAGCAGGGGTTCGAGCACCCGGAGGCCGTTCTCGATGGAATCGAGCACTTCGCGATTGTAAAAATAGGTCACGTTGTCGAGCGCCTCGTCGAGCGCGCCGGTGGTTTCGCCCACGCGCAGCATGCGCAGCACCAGAGGGGGAAACAGCGCCACCGACTGAAAACTTTCGGACAGGCCGCGGCCGTCGGCAATCTGCTGCGCCGCGCGGCGGATGCCCCCGGCGATCACCCGGTTGCCGGCGACCATTTCGCCCGCGCGTAGCGCATCGAGCACGGTGACGCCCGAGCGGTACATCATCGCCAGCGTGCTGGTGAAACGCGACAGCGCGATCTTCTGTACCACAGGCCCGATGATGGGCAGCCGCAACTGGGTGCGATCCCACCATTCGCGCCCGGCCTCGCTCTGCCGCACCCACAGCGGCAGGCCGATGGCCGGGATCAGGATCAGCAGCAGAACGACCAGCCAGTACGAACGCAGCGCGTTCGATATCGCCATCAGGATCAGCGTCGGCAGCGGCAGCACCACGCCCATGGTTTCCACCAGCGAGAGCACCTGCGGCACCAGATAGACCAGCAGGAAAATGATGGCGGCGCCGACGACGGTCAGCACCATGGCCGGATAAATCATCAGGCGCTTGGCCTTGGAGGCGACCTCTTCCTGCCACTTCAGCGATTCGGCCAGCCGATCGAACACCGCGTCCAAGAGACCGGTCTGTTCGCCCGCCCGCACGCTGTGCACGAACACCGCACCGAACACCGCGGGATGCGCGGCCAGCGCCTGCGACAGCACCTTGCCGCCTTCCAGGTCTTCCAGCAGCGCGGTCAGCACATCGCGAAAGCCGGGTTTTTCCATGCTGTCGCGCAGGTCGCGCAAGCCTTCCAGCAGCGGAATGCCGGCGCGGGTGATGTAGCGCATGTGGATGCAGAACGTCACCAGGTCGCGCCGCGTCACGCGCTCGCGTCCGCTCGGCGCGTACTGCCGCGACAGTTCGGCGAGCGTGATGAGGTCGAGCCCCATCCGCTTCAGCCGCAATTCGAGGTCGACGTCGTTGACCGCCGACAGCGTGCCTTTGACGCTGCGGCCGGTTTGGTCGATGGCGCGGTAGTCGAAGAAGGGCATGGTGTTAGGATTCAGGATTCAGGGGTCAGGATTCAGGGCTTAAGGGGGCCTTGTGCGGCTTCGCCGCGCTGTATGAATTCATTGGTCGCGGCAAAGCCGCGCGTTCCCTGACCCCTGAATCCTGATCCCTGACCCCTCATCACACCCGCCCCGTCATATCCACCACCCGTGCCACTTCCGCCAACGAAGTGATGCCATCCAGCACGCGCTTGACGCCATCCTCGGCCAGCGGGTGGTAGCCATGCGCGAGCGCGGCGCGGCGGATTTCGTGCAGGGGGGCGTGGTTGGCTACCAGCTCGTCGAGCTCGGGGTCCATCCGCAGCAGTTCGATCAGTGCGAGGCGCCCCCGGTAGCCCTTGTTGCTGCAGCGCGGGCAGCCGACGGGATGATAGATCTGCTGCGGTTGTCCCGGATCGATGCCGAGGATGCGCGCTTCGTCTGCGTCCGGCGTGTAGGCTTCCTTGCAGTGCGAGCACAGCTTGCGCACCAGCCGTTGCGCGACGACGCCGATGATGTTGCCGGACAGGATGCCGGGCTGGATGCCGATGTCCATCAGGCGCGGAAACACGCCGAGCGCAGAGTTGGTGTGCAGGGTGGTGAACACCTGGTGGCCGGTCATCGCGGCGCGGAAGGCCATTTCGGCAGTGTCCTTGTCGCGGATTTCGCCGACCAGGATGATATCCGGGTCCTGCCGCATGATGGAGCGGATGCCGTTGGCGAAGTCGAGCTTCAGCGTTTCGTTGACCGAACTCTGGCGCATCAGGGTGACCGGGTATTCGACCGGGTCTTCCAGCGTCATGATGTTGACGGTCTCGTTGTTCAGGTGCGAGAGCATCGAGTACAGCGTCGTGGTCTTGCCGGAACCGGTCGGGCCGGTGACGACCAGGATGCCTTCGGGGCGCGCCATCATCAGCTGAAGTTCGCGCAGCGCATCGGTGGTGAAACCCATCTGCTCCAGCGGCATGATGGATTTCTCGCGGTCGAGGATGCGCAGCACCAGGTTCTCGCCGTGGATGCCGGGCTGGCTCGACACGCGGAAATCGATCGGGCGGCCGTTCAGCGTCAGGGACATGCGGCCGTCCTGCGGCGCGCGCGTCTCGGCGATGTTCATCCCGGACAGCACCTTCAGCCGCACCAGGATGCCCGGCCAGTAGGTCTTGTGCAGGCTGCGGATCTGTTCCAGCACGCCGTCGATGCGGTAGCGGATGCGCAGGAAGGCGTGCTCGGGCTCGAAGTGGATGTCGGACGATTCGCGCTTCACCGCGTCGGTCAACAGCGCGCCGACCAGCCGCACCACCGGCTGGGTGTATTCCTCGGTCTCGGGGTTGAGGCTGGCGTAGTCGACTTCGCCGGTTTCGATTTCGCGCAGGATGCCGTCGAGCGAGAGATCGAAGCCGTAGAACTTGTCGATGCATTCGAGGAGTTGCGCTTCGCTCGCCAGCAGGGTGTCGATTTCGAGCTGGCCGCCGAGCGCGGCCTTCAGCTGGTCGAGCGCCACGACGTTGAACATGTCGGTGGTCGCCAGCGTCAGCACGTTGCGCGCGGCATCGTGGGCGATCGGCAGCACAGGGTGGCGGCGGGCGAATTCCTCGGGCACCAGCTGCAGCGCCTCGGGGTCGGCCACCACCTGGGAGAGGTCGATGCCCTGGCTGCCGAGCGCGTTGGCGAGCTGGTCGCGCAGCACCGCCTCGGTCATGAAGCCCAGCGCCACCAGCTGGCGACCGATCGGCAGGCCGGTGGTTTTCTGCTCTTTCAGGCCGATGCGCAGCTGGTCGAGGGTGATCAGACCCTGCGAGACCAGGGTTTCGCCCATGCGGAGTTTTTTTCTGCGCTCCATACGATTGCGCTTAACGAACCGACTTCAGCTGCCGCACGCGCGCTTCGGCCTGCGCCCGGTCGAATCGGTGCGCGCCGCCGCCGGCGAGCGCTTTTTCGTAATACGTCAGCGCGGCCGGATACTGGCGCAGCTGGTCGAGGCTGACCGCCAGATTGAACGCGTAATCGGCATTGCCCGGCGCGCCGCGCCAGGCTTCGAAATAGGCGGATTGCGCATCGTTCCAGCGCCCCTGCTCGGCGTACAGGTTGCCCAGCGTCTGGTAGAGATGCGGGCTGGGGTCGCGCTCGATCAAAAGCTTTAACCGGCTTTCGGCGGCCTGGCTGTCGGTGTTGCCGAGCAGGTCGAGCAGCGCCCCCTGCGCGGTGGCATTGCGCGGATCGCGTTCAAGGACTTCGCGGTACAGCCGCTGCGCTTCGGCGTCGCGGTTCTGCACGCTGGCGATCGTGGCCAGTCCCAGCAGCGCATCGACGCTGCGGCTGCGAGCGGCGGCCTGGGTGTAGAGCCGCTCGGCTTCGGCCAGCGCGCCGCGCTGGTAGGCCGCATAGGCCTGGTTGAGCACATTGCTGTGCGCATCGGCCTGCAACAGCAGCGGTGCGGCGGGTGCGGGGCTGCGCGCCGGCGACGCGCTGCGGACAGGCGGGGCCATCACCGGTGCGGGCTCGCTTGGCGGGCTGGCTGCTGCCGGTTGCTCGGGTGCAGGCGGCGCAGCGTGCGGCGTCGGCGCAGGCTCGATCGCGACAGCAGGGGTGGCCGGCGCGATCAGGACCGGTGCAGGAGTGGGGGCGACAGCGGGCATGCTGTCGACCGGCGGAGCAACTGCGACGGCAGCGGGCGGCTGCAGCGCGAAATAGAGGTAGATGCCGTAGCCCAGCGCCACCAGGGCGGCCAGCAACGCGACGAACGGGACCAGCCGAAACTGCGGCCAGCGGAAGCTGCGCGCGCGGCGCGGCGCATCGGATGCAAGCCCGTTGCTGCCGAACAGTAGCCCGGGCGGTTCCACCCACTCGCGCGCCTGGTCCGCGCCGGGCGCAAGCGGCTCGAGTTCCAGGTCGCCGTCGGCCTGTCCATCAGGTCCCTTGCCGGCACGCCCGCCCTGGGCGGCCTCGGCCTGCTTCAAGGCCTTGAGCAGCAGGCTCACGGCGAGCTCCGCGCGCGGGCTTTCACCCGCGCGTGCGCTGTGTGCCGGGCTGGCTTCACGGTACGCTGCGCGGGGCAGGCCGTCTTCATTGCGCGCTCCGCGCGCTGGGCAGCAGGCGCTGAAACTGGCGCAGCTCCTCGCTTTCCAGCGTGGGGTTGGAGACGACGATAGGGCGCAGGAAAATCACCAGTTCGGTCTGGCTGTTGATGCGCTCGTGCTGGCCGAATACGGCGCCGATGCCCTCCGGACGCGACAGGCCCGGCAGGCCGTCGCGCGCGTTGTTGCGGTCGTCCTGGATCAGGCCGCCGAGGATCACGGTCTGGCCGCTGCGGATTTGCAGCAGCGATTCCATTTCGCGCACCTGGATGATCGGCACCTGATTGGGAATGCCGACGGGAATGCTGGGGTTGGGATCGCGGACGAAGCCGACGTTGCGCGAAATCGTCGGGCGCACGGTCAGCGAGACCATGCCGTTCTCGTTGATCTGCGGCGTCATCGTCATCACGATGCCGACCGGCACGGTTTGCGGCGTGGTGGTGAAGGTGGTGGTCGTGCCGACATTCGCGGTGGTCGTGGTGTCGGCCTTGACGTTGAAGTAGACCAGGTTGTCGACCACCTTGAGCAGCGCGGTCTGGTTGTTCAGCGCCATCAGCTTGGGGCTCGACAGCACCTTGGTATTGCCGAAGGACTCCAGCAGGTCGATCGCGGCGGTGAAGCCGTTGCTGCCCGACTTGGTATAGGTGGCCTGGATGAAAGGCGTCAGCGTGGCGGCCAGCGCATTGGTGCCGCCGCCGAGGGTGTTGATGGACCAGCCCGTCGCACCTTGCAGCGCTTTCGACCAGTCGATACCGGCGCGGTATTGGTCCTTCAGGCTGACTTCGACGATGGTGGCCTCGATCAGCACCTGGCGCTGCGCGGACTGCATCACGCGGTCGAGATACTGCTGCACCAGTTCGTGCTGCCTGGCGGTGCCCAGCACGCTGACGGTACCCGCCACCGGATTGGCCGCGACGTCGTTCTTGCCGTCGCCTGCAGGCTGGTCGGCAAACGCCGCGGTAAACAGGCTGGCGGCCCCGGCGCCGGCCTTGCTGACGGCCTCGGCCTGCGACACGCGCTCGGCTCGCGCGCGTTTTTCGGCATCCAGCCGGGCGGCGCGTTCCTCGGTGTTCTGGGTGACCGCGCGGGTGCCGGCGAGAAGGGTGCGGATGTTGTCGGCGAGCACCGTCCACAGGTCGTTTTTCGATTCGCTGGACACCGTGGTGGTGGAGGAGTTTCCGCTGGCCGAACTGCCGGAACCGCCGGTCCCCCCGGTGCCGGTGCCGATGCCCCCCCCGCCGGTGCTGGCGATCTGGGCGGCCACGCCGACGCTGGAGGTGGTGTTGCGCGCCACGTTGACGTAGTTGACGGCATAGGTCTTGACGTAGGGCGTGTCGGGCATGATCGACACGGTGCGGCCGTTCATTTCGTAGCGCAGGTTGGCCTGCCGCGCGATGCGCTCGAGGATCGCGGGCAAGGGTTCCTGCACGGCGTTGAGCGAGACGTTGCCGGCAATGCCCGGATGCAGGTCGATGTTGTACTGGGTGTCGCGTGCGATCGAAAACAGCAGGTCCTTGACCGGCACGTCGTTGACCACCACGGTGTAGGTCGGCACCGGCACGCTCGGCCGCGGCGGCGGCAGGGCGGGGGCGGCGCGCACCGGGGCGGGCGGCGGTGCCAGTTCGGCGGGCTGGCTGGGCTGGCTGATGTGGCCGGCCGACGTGTCGAAAGCCTTCGGCGGCACGCAGCCCCCGATCAGCAGCAGGCCGGCCAGCGGCAGTCCTGTCCATCCGGAGCGTTTCAACACAGCATTCATCAACGAGCCCTTATCCTGTTGGCAAGACTACAGTGCGCATTTTGCCGACCGTGCGCAGAAACGGGTCGCCGACGGGCGAGGGCGGGAGCGTGCGCAGAACCGCCAGCGCCGCCTCGCGATCGGGAAACTCGCCGGCCAGGATCATCCAGGCGGGATTGCCCTGGCTCAGACCGTGCAGCACCCGGACAGGCTGCGGGGTGGCGGCATCGAGACTTTTCAATAATACGGCTGCGCGGGCGGCATCTTTAGTCGAAGCCAGCTGGATGACATGGGTACCCGGCGCTGCGCTGGCCAGCCAGCGCCGGGTTTGCAGCGCCCGCTCGGCCAGCGTCGGTTCGGCGACGGGCGCCGGCGCTGCCGGTGACACTGCGGCGGCCGGGGCGACGGGCTGCGGCATGCCGGGCGACAGCGTAGCCCAGGCGAGCCATGCCAGCAGGCCCAGCGCGGCGGCCGCCGCGATTCCCCCGGCCGCCATCCACAGGCGCCGCCGTGCCGGCGCGTGCATGCGTGCCAGGGGCATTTCGGCATCGCCGGCGGCGGCTTCCAGGTGCGCCGGGGCGAGGCTGTGGGTTTGTCCGGCGTAGGCTGCCAGCAGGGTTTTGTCGGCCAGCACGTTGATGCGGCGCGACAGGCCGCCCGAAAGCTGCGCCATGCGCGCGATCAGCGGCGGCGGAAACAGGTCGGGTCCGCGATAGCCGGCCACCGCCAGCCGCGCGCGCAGATAATCGGCGATTTCGGCTTCGGTCAGCGGCGACAGGTTGAGGCTCAGCGTGATGCGGTCCTTCAACTGGCGGATGCGCGGTTCGGCCAGATGCGCATCGAGCTCGGGCTGGCCGAACAGCACGATCTGCAGCAGCTTGTCGGTGGCGGTTTCCAGATTGGTCAGCAGGCGCAGGAACTCGAGATGGTCGAGCGCAATGCCCTGCGCCTCCTCGACGAACACCACCACCCGGCGTCCCGCCTGGTGACGTGCCAGCAGGCAGGCGTTGAGCTGCGCCAGCCGGGCCTGCCGGCCGTCGGCGGGCGCCTCCCCGAGATCGGCCAGGATCGCCGCCAGCATGTCGTCGGGGTCGAGCGTCGGATTGCCGAGATAGACGCTGTCGATCGTGTCGGGCAGTTGCGCCGCCAGCTTGCGGCACAGCATGGTCTTGCCGCTGCCGACTTCCCCCACCACCTTGATGATGCCCTCGCCCTGTCCGATCGCGTATTGCAGCGCTGCGAGGATTTCGCCGCGCTGGCCGCCCGCATGCCAGTACTCGGTGTTCGGCGTGATGCGGAAGGGGGCTTCTTTCAGACCGAAAAATTCGAGGTACACGGAAGCTTAGGGCGTGTTAACACCAATTTCGCGCCTGCGTTGCAGCGAGAAAGCGATGGATGCAAGGCGCGGTGAGAAGGCAAGGGCCATCCCTTGCCAAGCGCCGCAACACAGCAGACGCGCTTTCTCGCTGCAACCCGGAGGGACGGGTTCGATTCGGGCGCATTCCTTTGTCACGCGCCGCTTGCAGTGATTGCACTGCGGCGCGGCCCGTTTCGCGGAGCAGCGCCAGAGCGTCGCCCCTCGGAACGTGGGCAGCGCAGGCGAACACCGGCTCGCGTCGGACGTGAGCTGCGCTGCGACGGCTCGCTTCGCTGCCCAGCTTCGCAGGCGCCGCGCTACGCGAGCCATCCCGAATCGAACCCGTCGCAGGCGTGAAATTGGTGTTAACACGCCCTACTCAGTTCCGTACGTCTGCATACGGCTATAGAGCGTGGTGCGGTTGATCCCCAGGAGCTTGGCCGCCTGCGACAGATTGCCGTGGGTCATGGTGAGCGCGGCCTCGACGTAGGCCTTTTCCCATTGCCGCAGGGTGGCGTCGAGGTTGAAGTTGGCCAGCGTCTGCAACTGCTTGCGCGCCATGTCGATCAGCGCCTTGCTGTCGCTGGCGAGCGGGATTTCCTGTGGATAGGCCTGGTCGGTATCGAGTTCGGTTTCCAACTGCTGGACGTCGACCGCCATGCCGGGATATTTGGTGGTGAGGCGGATGGCGATGTTGCGCAGTTCGCGTACGTTGCCGGGGAAGTGGTAGTCCGCCCACAGCTGCTGGGCGCGCGCATCGAGCGTGAACGGCTGGCTCTTGGCTTCGCGCGCGTAGAAATCGCGGAAGTGGTCGAGCAGGGTGAGCTTGTCCGCACCCATTTCACGGAGCGGCGGCACCGCGATGGAAAATACCGACAGCCGGTGGTAGAGGTCGGCGCGGAAGCGACCGGCCTTGATTTCGGCGCGCAGGTCGCGGTTGGTCGCGGTGACCACGCGGGCGTTGGAAAAGCGCGGCTGGGTTTCGCCGACGCGCTGGTATTCGCCGTTTTCCAGCACGCGCAGCAGTTTGGCCTGCAGTTCGAGCGGCAACTCGCCGATCTCGTCGAGGAACAGGGTGCCGTTTTCGGCTTCCTCGAAATAGCCGGCGCGCGCGCTGGTGGCGCCGGTGAAGGCGCCCTTGGCGTAGCCAAACAGGGTCGGCTCGACCAGCGTTGGCGAAATCGCGGCGCAGTTCAACGCCAGATAGGGCTTGGCCGCGCGCGGCGACAACTGGTGCAGGCTGGAGGCGACGCGCTCCTTGCCGCTGCCGGATTCGCCCTCGATCAGTACCGGGAAGGGCGCTGCGGCGTATTGCTTGATCTGCTGGCGCAGCTTGTCCATTGCCGGGCTTTCGCCGACGATGCCGGAATCCTTGACCGGGGCGGGCGCCTTGTCGGCGCTGCGCTCCGCATCCTGCACCAGCAGGGCATTGAACAGCAGCGACTTGAGCCGCTCGGGTTCGCATGGCTTGGCGACGAAATCGATCGCGCCGAGCGCGCGCGCGTGGCGTGCGTTGGCTTCGTCGCTCTGGCCCGACAGCACCAGGATCTTGATGCTGGGGGAGATACCGAGCAGGTCGGCGATCAGGGCAAAGCCCTCGTCCGGCTTGTGCGGCTGGGGCGGCAGGCCGAGGTCGACCAGCGCCAGTTGCGGCGGTTCGTCCAGCTGCATCATCAGGCTCTTGACCTGAGCCCGCGACTCGGCGGCCGAAATTTCGAAGTCCTTGCCGAGCACGTAGGTGAGCGTGTCGGAAATCAGCGGGTCGTCGTCGACGATCAGCAGGCTCGGTTTGTTGGTTTGGGACACATATCCTCCAGGTCCAATATGGTGTCGCGACCGCGTCTGCTCTCGGGAGGAGGGGATTGTTGTGCGCGTGTCGGATTTTCGACGATTGTGCCAGAGGAACGCTGAAAGTTAAACCAGCCCGTGGCGCCGGCGGCGTCAGCCGGGCTGGGGAACCACCGTGACGCGCATCCAGCCCTCGCTGTGCTCGATCGGACTGCCCAGCGTGATGAGCCGGGGCTGACCCATGCCGCGCAGTTCGACGATTTTGCCCGGCATGAAATGCACGGGGTCGAGGATGAGGCTGTCGGGGGTGCCGTCGTTGCTGGCCAGCAACAGGCTCGCGTGCGGCAGTCCCCCGCCGGTGCTGTCGAAACCGTCCACCAGATAACCCGACGGCGAGATTTCGTAGAGCGTGATCAGGGCGGGCAACTCACGCAGGGTTTCGACGCCGATCGCACTGGTATCGTCGTTGATGCGCGAAATGCGGCGCACGATGCCGATTGCCCAGGTCCGGGCGTCGTGCGGCTTGATGCCGATCAGGGCGCCGACGCGCAGCCAGTCCCGGTCGCGCGATTCCACAATGGCGCCGTAGCCGCATTCGCTTTCGTCGTGCATGACCCAGCGTTCGACGTCGGGCGAGACCGCGACGGTCGGAACATGCAGGTGCGAGACGCGTTCGCGGGTGCGGTCGGTGATGAAGCCATACACCTGTACGTCGTCGACTTCGCTGTAGCTGAGTCCCATGCCGTAGGGCGATACGGCCCCGCTGTCGCTCGCCTTGAGCTGGTTGACGATGGCGTTGATGCCGTGTGCGACGTCGACCAGGCGCTTGCTTGCCTCGCGCGGTGCGCGGCGTTGCTCGCGTGTGGCGAGCGGTGCCCACTGGTGCTGCAGGTGGTGCAGAAGTTCGAGGCTTTCGCTGGTGCGTGCGCTGCTGGTCAGGCCCAGTTCCGCAGGCGCGATGTGCCCCGCGCGCAACGCGGCCTGCAGTTTGTCCAGCTTCTGCAGCAGGCCGGCCGTGCTCCAGTAGCGCAAGGGCTTGGCGTCGTCCGGCTTGCGGACATGGCGCGGCCCGTGGTCGGCCGACAGATCGATGTAGAAGGTGTGGGTGTCGGGCGCGAAAGCGGCATCCAGGCGCAGCGAGTCGTGCCAGCCGCACAGCCAGCGATCGAGCAGGTCGAGCTGTCGCGGATAGAGCGTGCCGGAGTTGGCCAGGTCGACCATCAGGATATGCAGATAGGCGGTTTCGCAGGTGCATGTCGCCGCGTCCTCGGGGTATACCCGCTGCGGCAGCCGGTGAAACTGCCCGGTTTCGGCGATGCGATACAGATTGTGCAGGCGCAGCCACAGTTTTTCGCTTGCCGGCAGGTAGCGGATCGCGCGCCACTTCAGCAGCTGGCCCATGGCGCGGATCGCGCGCAGGGTGATCAACTGGATGTCGGTGTCCTGTGGTGTCTTGCCTGCTTCGTGGCTGAGATGCAGCACAAAGGCGTGGTAGCCACGCGCCACTTCCCAGTAGTGCCCATACACGGCGTGCCAGAGCTGGCTTTCCAGCGCGCGCGACATGCGCGGGTTGCGCAGGTACTGGCGCACCAGGGTGTCCTGCAGGTCGCTCGCCTTTTCGTCGAGCAACATGAAGATCATCAGGCGATCGCGCGTGTACTGTGACGATTTTTCCGCATTGAAGCGCTTGAGTTCCTGACCGATGGCCTGCTGGGCCTTGAAGGCGTCGCCGACCGGCAGATTCTCGATCCAGCGTATCGCCGCCCGCGGACTGGCCTGGGGATTGTCGCCTCCGGTGCCGAAAGGCACGAGTCGGGAAAGGTGCGAAGCAAGTTTGGCGGCCAGTGAACTCATCGTCTCAGTCTATCGATTGCAGGGATCGGGATGCATGCATACGCTCACATGGATGATCGAGCAAAAACTGTTCCAGTCCAGCAGGTCAAGACAGCCTGCCCTGCACCCAGGCGGGCACCGAGGCGAGGGCCGCCGGCAAGGCGTCCGGCGCATTGCCGCCGGCCATCGCCATGTCCGGTTTGCCGCCGCCCTTGCCGCCGACCTGGGTGGCAACATGGTTGACCAGGTCGCCGGCCTTGATGCGGCCGGTCAAGTCGGACGTCACCGCGGCGATCAGGCTGACCTTGCCGTCGGCCACCGTACCCAATACCAGCGCGCACGATTTCAACTTGTCGCGCAGTTTGTCGGCGGTTTCGCGCAGCCCTTTGGCGTCGACGCCGTGGAGTTGCGCCGCTAGCACGCGCACACCGCTGACGTCGACCGACTGCTGCACCAGATCGTCGCCCTGGCTTGCTGCCAGTTTGGACTTCAGGCGCTCGAGTTCCTTTTCCAGCGCACGGCTGTGTTCCATCAATTGGGACACGCGTTCGGCCGCTTCGGCCGGGGTAGCCTTGACCAGTTGCGCGATCGCACCGAGGTTTTTTTCGGTTTCGCCGACATAGGCCAGCACGCCGGTGCCGGTGGTTGCCTCGACCCGGCGTATGCCGGCGGCGACGCCGGTTTCCAGCAGGATCTTGAACGCGCCGATGTCGCCGGTGCGCGCCACATGGGTGCCGCCGCACAGTTCGCGCGAACTGCCGATGTCGAGCACCCGCACCTCGTCGCCGTATTTCTCTCCGAATAGCATCATCGCGCCGGTTTTCTGCGCCTCGTCGATCGGCATCACGCGCGCCTGGGTCGCCGTGTTGGCGAGGATCTCGGCGTTGACGCGCGCCTCCACCTCGCGAATCTGCGCGGCGGTCATTGGCGTGGGCTGCACGAAGTCGAAGCGGGTTTTCTCGCTGTCGACCAGAGAACCCTTCTGCTGCACGTGTTCGCCCAGCACCTCGCGCAGCGCCTTGTGCATCAGATGCGTGACCGAGTGGTTGCGCATGATTCGGGCACGCGCGTCTTCGTCAACGCGTGCAAGCACGGCGTCGCCGACCGCCAGCGTGCCGGTCTTTACCACGCCGTGATGGCCGAAGACCTGCGCCTGGATTTTCAGCGTGTCCTCGACGTCGAACACGCCGTTGGTGCTCTGCAGTGCGCCGCGATCGCCGACCTGGCCGCCGGATTCGGCGTAGAAGGGCGTGTGGTCGAGCACGACCACGCCGAGTTCGCCTTCCCTGAGTTCGCTGACGGCGGCGCCGTCCTTGTACAGCGCGAGCACGGTGGCGTCGCGGGTCAGGGTGTCGTAGCCGTGGAAGGTGGTCGCCTCGCCCGCATACTCCAGCCCGGCGCCGAGCTTGAACTTGCCGGCGGCGCGCGCCTGCGCCTTCTGTCGCTGCATGGCGGCGTCGAAGGCGGCGGTGTCGACGTTCACATTCGCCTCGCGGCAGATG
>DAHWJK010000319.1:0-14227 GCA_027344185.1 Thiobacillus sp. | reverse complement strand
TCGGGATCGGTGAAGCGCGGGCGGTTGCCGAAATCGGTCTCGTCGTAGAGGCGGACGCAGACGCCGTCGGCCACCCGCCCGCAGCGGCCGGCGCGCTGGTTGGCCGAGGCCTGCGACACCTTCTCGATCAGCAGCTGCTCGACCTTGTTGCGCGCCGAATAGCGCTTCACCCGAGCGGTGCCGGGGTCGATCACGTAGCGGATGCCGGGCACGGTGAGCGAGGTTTCCGCCACGTTGGTGGCGAGCACGATGCGCCGCAGCGCATTCGTGGGCTTGAAGATCGCGTCCTGCTCGGCAACCGACAGGCGCGAGAACAGCGGCAGGATCTCGGTGCCGGGCGGATGGTGCTTCCTGAGCGCTTCGGCGGTGTCGCGGATCTCCCGCTCGCCCGGCAGGAACACCAGGATGTCGCCGGGGCCCACGCGCGCCAGTTCATCGGTGGCGTCGAGAATGGCGGCGATCTGGTCGGGTGCGTCGCGCTCCTTCTTCTCGCGTTCGCCCTTCGCCGGGGTCGCGGGCTCCTCCCGCTCGATCGGGCGCCAGCGGATTTCCACCGGATAGGTGCGTCCCGACACCTCGATCACAGGCGCGTCGCTGAAGTGCTTTGAAAAGCGCTCGGCGTCGATGGTGGCCGAGGTGATCACCACGCGCAGGTCGTCGCGCTTTTCCATCAGCGTCTTCAGGTAGCCGAGCAGGAAGTCGATGTTGAGACTGCGCTCGTGTGCCTCGTCGATGATGATGGTGTCGTAGCGCGAGAGCAGCGGATCGCCCTGGCTTTCTGCCAGCAGGATGCCGTCGGTCATCACCTTGATCGCGGTGTCATGGCGCACGGTGTCGGTGAAACGCACCTTGTAGCCGACACGGGCGCCAAGTTCGCCGCCGAGCTCCTGCGCGATGCGCGCCGCCACCGAGCGCGCAGCGATGCGGCGCGGCTGGGTACAGCCGATCAGTTTGCCGGGTTTCGCCGTCCCGGATGCAGACTGCGCCTCCAGGCACATCTTCGGAATCTGCGTGGTCTTGCCGGAACCGGTCTCGCCGCACAGGATCAGCACCCGGTGCTTCTGCAACGCGGCGAGGATGTCGTCGCGGCGGGCACTGACCGGAAGGTCGGGATAAGCAATCCGGCCCGGCAGGTCGGGATAGGCCATGTGCAAGGGACTACTTGTTCCGGATGTATTTGACGTCATCGAAGGTTTCGAGCCAGGCCGGCCGGTACACGGCCATCACGGTGATGGCCATGCCGGTGGAAAATGCTTCGGCCCAGCTGATCAGCAGGGTGGCATACGGGGTGTAGTGGGTGAGCAGGTAATCGAGCGAATACACGCCGGCGACGGACATCAGCGCCGTGGTGACAAGGCCGATGGCGGCGACCGACAGGGCCGCACCGAAAAAGCCGTTGCCCAGCACGTAGACGAAAAAATGATTCGGCAGCTTCCATTCCAGCACGCGGTACACGCTCCAGCTCACCGCCGCCGGCAGCGCGGCCGCCAGCAGGGCGTCGACGCCCAGCGCATTCCAGCTGCCGCGCCCGAAGGCCGCGTTCGCCAGCAGAATCAATACGCCGGCAAAGGAGGCGCGCCAGAAGCCGAACATCAGCGTCAGCGCCGCCATGCCATACAGATGAAACGCGAGCCCCGGCTGGATGCCTGTGCGGATCTGCCACAGCGCCAGCAGCGCCACGGTGGCGGCCAGAAACAGGTTCAGCTTTGAGGGTTCGGCCAGGCGGCGCCAGTCGCCCGACATCAGCCAGCGCCAGGCCAGGAAGGCCAGCCCCAACCAGCCGATCAGATAAAAGGATTCGGGCAGGACGGATGCAGCCAGCCCCGGCGCGGTAAAATTCATGGGCGGATTTTACGCGATGCGCCGGTCCGCACCCTTAAATCGAATGTAAGCGAGCCCACGCCATGTCCGCTGCAAAATCCGCTCAAGCCCCGCTCCGCGACGAGGAAATCGATCAACTGGCCGAGCTGGTCGACCTGATCGATGAGCGCATCGACGTGCCGCTTTCGCTGGAAGGGCTCGACGGCTTTCTGACCGCGCTGGTGTGCAGCCCGCGTGCCATTCCGGCGGACGAATTCTTTCCGGTGCTGCTCGACCGCACCGACGGGCTGACGACGATCTTCGAGGATGCAGCAGACGAGGCGCGTTTTCTGGCGCTGTTCGAGCGCCGCCGCAACGAGATCGCCCGTGCGCTCGCCGCGCCGATCGAGAACCTGGCCGACCCCAAGGCACTGTCGCCCCTGGTGATGGACTGGGACGGCCTCTTGGCCGAGCTGCCGCCGGGCGAGGCCGCGCAACTGAAGGACGCCGGCATCCCGCCCTATGCCCAGCTATGGGCCGGCGGCTTCCTGCTGGCAGTGGAATATTGGGAGGACGAATGGAACCTGCCCGCCGACAGCAAGGACGAAGCCTTCGTCGACGAGGTGCTCGACCCCTTCTATGTGCTGGCGGCGCCGCTCGACGAACTCACCCCGGAAGAACGTGACACCCGCCGCGAAGATCACCTCGCGCTGGCCCTGTGGGGCGCCTACGAGCTGCGCGAATTCTGGCTCGACCGTGGCCAGGCGTCGCGCCACTGATGATTTGTAATGTGCATCTTGTAACCTGCATCCCGCTATGAAACTCGTCCTCTTCGATCTCGACAACACCCTGCTCGCCGGCGACTCCGACTACGAGTGGGGGCAGTTCCTCATTGCCAAGGGCGCGGTCGACGGTCCCCACTACGAAGCCAAGAACCAGGCGTTCTACGAGGACTACAAGGCGGGGCGGCTCGACATCTACGCCTTCCTTGCGTTTGCGCTGCGTCCGCTCGCCACCCACCCGCGCGCGCAGCTCGACGCCTGGCGCGCCGAATACGTGGAAACGCGCATCCGGCCGATGATCCCCCAGGCCGCGCGCGACCTGGTCAACAGGCACCTCGACGAAGCCGACCTGGTTGCCGTCATCACCGCCACCAACAGCTTCGTCACCGGACCGATCGCGAAAGAATTCGGCATTGCCCACCTGATCGCCACCGACCCCGAGGAAATCGACGGCCGCTTCACCGGCGAAGTCGCCGGCACCCCCTGCTTCCGCGAAGGCAAGGTGGTGCGCCTCGAGCACTTCCTCGAAGCCCACGGCACCCGGCTCGACTGCCTCGATACCAGCTGGTTCTACAGCGATTCGCACAACGACCTGCCGCTGCTGGAAAAAGTGCAGCATCCGGTTGCCGTCGACCCCGACCCCACGCTGCGCGCCCATGCCGAAGCGCATGGCTGGCCGGTGATTTCGCTGCGCGCCTGATTGTGAACCGCCCCTGACTGCTGCCACAGACCGTCCCGCCATGTCCGCCTCCACCACCCTTGCCGAAAGCGTCGCCCAACAGCGCGAAGCGCTGGCCAACCTGCTGCGTGAACCGCTGGCGCAGGCGGCCGAGGCCTGCAGCCTCGCGTGGCCGAGCCGCGGCGGACTCAATGCCGCGCTGACGCATGCGCTGACGACGATGCCCGCGTGCAAATACCTGTACGCACTGGACACCCACGCGATCCAGCTGTCCGACAACATCAGCCGCGAAGGCCTGATCGAGACCGACTACGGTCGCGACCGCTCGGACCGCCCCTATATGAACGAGGCGGTGCCGAACCAGGGCTTCCTGCTGTCCCAGGCCTACATCAGCCTGCGCGCCAAGCGGCCCTCACTGACCGCGATCCAGATCGTGCGCAACGACGACGGCCAGGTGCTCGGCTTCGTCGGCGCCGACTTCGACCTGCGCGACCTGCCGATCACCGCCAAGCTGTACGACGAGCCCACCTACTGGCGCCAGATCAAGGGCGATCCGGCGATCCGCAGTGCAGTGTTCCACCAGACCCGCATCGACAGTCAGATGGATCTCAACCTCGACACCGTCATCGGGGTGATGGAAGAACTGATGACCGACCACGGCGTCTTCCACGGCAAGCTGCATTTTTCCAGCAGCCGCGCCACCGTGTGGCTGGTCGACGATCCCTATCGCTACCGGCTGCTCGATATCCAGGCGCTGACCGACCCCGACACCTGCCTGATCTACCCGCACGTCGACTATCCGGCCAACGCCCTGGTGCCGAAGGACAAGATCCGCCCGGTGCTCGACGCGCTGCGCGCGCTACGCTTCATGGACGAGACCTTTTACCTGCGCTCGGGCTCGCTCAACATCTTCAACGGCATGGTCGGCCTCACCTTCTCGTGCGACGGCTCGCACTACCTGCCATGGGACGAATTTCTCAGCAAGGGCTACGATTTCTGGGCGCCCGACAAGCAGGGTGGGCAGAGCTGCCCGGTCTGAACGGCACAGGCGAGGCAGCACCCCGGCTAGCCGGTAGCGCTTTGCACACAGAGGGCAAGACGTTCGAATAAATCGAATTAAGAAGACCCGAGGCCACCGGAATCGTGCCGGCCGCACAATTGATTGCAGCTCTTCGCAGCGAACCGCCTCCCGGCGGCTGTCTTAAAAATGTTCTGCCGGTCAAACGGATTGGCCTGCAACGACCCTTAAGCACACGCACTGCCTTCGGGCTTGCGCATGCTGAGCGCATACAGCACACTTCAGCAAACACCAAAAACAATCGGCGCAAAAAAACACAAATGAACAAGCGAACCGGAACTCTTGAGCAAACTCGACGAACTCTATCGCCTCCACCGTCTGCTGGATGGACGACGCACCGGGCTCCCCCGCGCCGCGCTTATCACTGAGCACGGCTTTTCGCGTTCCACCCTCGCCCGCCTGATCGCCGACCTGCGCGACAAACTCAACGCACCGCTCATCCACGACCCCGAACGCGGCGGTTATCGCTACGATACCGCCGATGGCCGCCACCCCCTTCCCGGCTTGTGGTTCAGCGCCGACGAACTGCTTGCCCTCGTCACCCTGAAACACCTGCTCGCCCATCTGGAACCCGGCCTGCTCGACGACCATCTGCGCCCGCTCCACAGCCGCATCGACCAACTGCTCGCCAGCCGCCACCTCGGCGCGAGCGAAGCCAACAGCCGCATCCGCCTGCTCAGCATGGCCGCGCGACGCAAAAACCCGCGTCATTTCCAGATCGTCGCCGGCACCGTCCTGCAACGCCATCGACTACGAATCAGCTACTACGCCCGCGACCGCGATCAGATCAGCGACCGCGAAATCTCCCCGCAGCGCCTCGCCCACTACCGCGACAACTGGTATCTGGACGCCTGGTGCCACGAAAAGAAAGGCCTGCGCATCTTCGCCGTCGAATGCATCCGTGCGGTAGAACCGCTTGCCAAGCCCGCCAAAGCCATCGCCGAATCCACCCTCAACCGCGAACTCGGCAGCAGCTACGGCATCTTTGCAGGCAAACCCTGCGCCACCGCCGTCCTCGTCTTCACTGCCCAACGCGCCCGCTGGGTGGCCGAGGAAATCTGGCACTCCGAGCAGAAAAGCCGATGGCTCGAAGACGGCCGCTACGAATTGCGGCTGCCGTATTCCGACGACCGCGAACTGCTGATGGATATATTGAAATACGGCGCGGACGTTGAAGTCGCCGAGCCAGAAACGCTGCGTGAAGCCGTCAAAAAATCGCTTGATATGGCGGCGAACCAGTATGGGTGCGGGAAAACGCCGGGCTCAGATTCTGAGCCTAGTGGCGAGTAGCATCACACACATGGAAAAACCCGTCCCCATCGCACATGCCGCCCAAGGAGACGACGGCAACTGGCGCGAACCGCACGCCCTATCTGAGCACTTGCACGAAGTCGGCGAACTGGCGGCTGATTTCGCGCAGCACTTCGGCAAGGACTGGGCGCGGCTCGCTGGACGCTGGCACGATCTGGGTAAATACCGCCCGCGCTTTCAAAAATACATTCGATTAGTCAGCGGCTTTGAAGCCGACGCACACATCAAGGGCGAATCCGGCAGGGCGCCACACTCAACGGCGGGTGCCGTGCTGGCCTGCGAACATTTTGAAAAGGTTGGCTTCGGCAATGCAGGACGTGTCCTGGCGTATTTGATCGCCGGGCACCATGCCGGGTTGGCAAACTGGTTCGATGGACTTAACCCGCGTCTTGATTTGCCCGCTAGCCACGACGAACTCAATGAGGCACTGGCCGAAAATCCACCTGCCGAGCTGCTCGATGCAGGCAACTTCAAACCCGATTTACGTGCCATTCCTGGCGGTAAGAACGGCTTCGCACTGTGGGTGCGAATGCTGTTCTCGGCATTGGTCGATGCGGACTTTCTCGACACCGAACGCTACATGAACCCCGACAAGTTCGCGCAGCGTAATACCTGGCCAACACTCGTAGAGCTTGCACCGCTGTTCGACAAGCATATGGCCGATCTTGCTGCCAAGACTCAACCCACGCCGGTCAACGTTTTACGCGCAGGTATCCTCGCCGAGTGCCGCGCGACTGCAAGACGGGAACCCGGCCTGTTCTCGCTCACCGTTCCGACCGGCGGAGGCAAAACGCTTTCCGCCATGGCCTTTGCACTCGAACACGCCCGCGCGCATGGCAAGCGCCGGGTGATTCACGTCATCCCCTACACCAGCATCATCGAGCAGACTGCCGACATCTTCCGCAGCATTTTTGGCGAGGCTGTAATCGAACACCACAGCAACGCCGAGTCCGAACCGGGGCAGGAAACCTCCGCCTCGCGACTGGCGTGCGAGAACTGGGACGCGCCGATCATCGTCACCACCAACGTGCAGTTCTTCGAGTCCCTGTTCGCCGCACGCACTTCGCGCTGCCGCAAGCTGCACAATCTGGTTGATAGCGTGGTGATTCTCGACGAAGCGCAACTGCTACCGCCAGAATTCCTGCAACCCATTCTCGACGTGCTCAATCTCCTGAGCAGCCACTACGGTGTGACCGTGGTGCTGTCCACCGCCACCCAGCCCGCTCTGAGCACTCGCGATTACTTCGACGCCCGCCAGAACCTGCGCGGCCTCGACAACGTACGGGAAATCGTCAGCGACCCCGACGCGCTCTACACCGCGCTGGAGCGCGTGCAAGTGCGCCTGCCCGCCGATTGGCACACGCCAACCGACTGGCCGAACCTCGCGGCGGAACTGGCTGCGCACGACTCCGTGCTCGCCATCGTCAACACGCGCAAGGATGCCCGCGCACTGTGGGAGCAGATGCCGCAAGGCACGCTCCATCTGTCCGCGCTGATGTGTGGCGCGCACCGCTCGCAGATCATTGCCGAGATCAAGTTGCGCCTGAAAGATGGCGTGTCCACGCGCGTCGTCAGCACTCAATTGATCGAAGCGGGAGTGGACGTGGATTTCCCCGTGGTCTATCGCGCGCTTGCCGGGCTGGATTCTATTGCCCAGGCTGCGGGCCGCTGTAACCGCGAAGGGCGACAGAATGGAAAAGGCAAAGTCGTAGTCTTTGTCCCGCCCAAGCCCGCGCCGCCGGGCTTGCTGCGAAAAGGCGAAGATGCTTGCAGAAGCGTATTGCATGGCGTGACCAAACAGCCGCTGGCACGAGTGCGTTTCGCTGCGTACTTCGAGCGCCTGTTTCGCGCTTGCGAACTCGACGCGAAAGACATTTGTGAAGACCTATTCATGGCGCATGACAAACTGGATGGCAGGGAACTGGCCGTCAACTTCCGCAGCGCGGCTGAGAAATTCAAACTCATTGCGGATGAGGACAGCTCACCCATCGTCGTGCTCTACCGGGGCGTGGATGGACGAGACGACAGCATCGACAAATGGATCGCAAGCTTGCGCAAGGAAAAACCGCAACGCTGGCTCATGCGCAAGCTCCAGCGCTACACCGTCAACCTGCATCGCGCACAGGCCATGCAATTGCTCAGGCAAGGCGACATTGAAGAAATCATGCCAGGGCTGTTCGTGCAGATAAGCGACTGGCTCTACCATCCCGAGTTGGGTTTAAACCCGGATGGCACGCCGTCCAGTCCGGCCAGTTCGATCATTTGAAGGGAGAACATGAAGACATTCTGTTTGGAACTCTCCGGCCCCTACGCCTGCTTCACCCGCCCAGAAATGAAGGTCGAGCGGGTGAGCTACGACGTCATGACGCCATCCGCCGCGCGCGCCTGCTTTGAGGCAATTCTGTGGAAACCGGCAATTCGCTGGCAGGTGCGCAAGATCGAGGTTCTTCGCCCCATCCGCTGGATCAACCTGCGGCGCAACGAGGTGGCAAGCGTGGTCTCGACCCGCAATGTCGAAACGGCGATGCGAAATGGGACGGGTGATTTGGGTCTCTACATCGAAGAAGACCGTCAGCAACGTGCCGGACTGTTCCTGCGCGACGTGGCGTATCGCGTACATGCGGATCTGGAGTTTTTATCTGCGCGCGACCCCGATGCAAGCGCCGCCAAGTATTACGAAATGTTCGAACGCCGTGCAACCAAAGGCCAGTGCGTCAACCAGCCCTACCTCGGCTGTCGCGAATTCGCCGCCGCCTTCCGACTGGTATCCGACCCGGCTACTGAACCCACACCGATTAACGAAACGCGCGACCTCGGCTTCATGTTGCATGATCTGGATTTTTCCCAACCCGCCGATCCACAGCCGAGATTTTTCCGCGCGCAACTGGAAAACGGCGCGGTGCAAGTCCCCACTTGGGACAGCGCGGAGGTGCGGGGATGATTCTGCAAGCGCTCGACGCCTACTACCGCCGTAAACAGGCCGACCCCGACCCGGCCAAACGCCTGCCCGCCTTCGGGCTGGAAGACAAGGAAATCGCTTTCGTGCTGGAAATCGACGCCGACGGGGCGCTGGTGCAGATCGCCGACACCCGCAGTGGCGACGGGAAGAAGAAAATCGGCCAGCGCTTTCTGGTGCCGCAAGGCCTCAAGAAAACCTCGGACGTAAAGGCGAACTTGCTATGGGACAACGCCGAATATGTGCTCGGCATTCCAGACAGCAAGAAGCTCGACGAAAACCGGAAGAAAAACAAGGAAGCAGAGTATCTGGAGCGCCTGCAGAAAATGCAGCAGAAATTCCGTGGCGAAATCGCAGCTTTGCCCGACCTGGTGCAGGCGGATGCCGGCATCCGCGCAGTGCTGGCTTTTCTCGATGGCCTCACCCCGGATACGCTCGCGGGCTTTGCCGCGCTGAACGACATCAAAGCGGGCAACCCCATCCTGAGCTTTCGTCTACATGGCGATCTCGGACTGGTCTGCCAACGCCCGGCCGTGGTCGCGGCCACTGCGGTGCAAGGCGAGGTGGCACCCGACGGCGTGTGTCTGGTCAGCGGTCAGCCTACCGCCATCGAGCGTCTGCATCCGGTGATCAAGGGCGTGTGGAACGCACAGACCGCTGGCGCGAACATCGTTTCATTCAACCTCGACGCTTTCAATTCCTACGGCAAGGCACAGGGTGCAAACGCACCACTGAGCAAGGCCGCCGTGTTTTCTTACACCACTGCACTCAATCATCTGCTGGCGCGCGACTCACGCCAGCGCATCCAGGTCGGCGACACCTCAACCGTGTTCTGGGCCGAAGAGCCACACGACCTCGAAAACGCCATGGTCGATCTGTTCGGCGACCCGCCCAAGGACAAACCGGATCAAAACATCGAAGCGGTGAAGGCACTGTATTCCGCTGTCGAATCTGGCAAGTTCAGCGTCGGCGGGCCGGACACACGCTTCCATGTTCTGGGGCTCGCCCCCAATGCCGCCCGTATCAGTATTCGTTTCTGGGAAACCGCCACCGCCGCCGAATTGGCTTACCGCATTAAACAGCACTTCGACGACCTGGCTGTCGCCCATGCCGACTACGAGCCTGAGCACCTTTCGCTATTCCGCCTGCTCACCGGGCTGGCCCTACTTAACAAGGCCGACAACATTCCGCCCAATCTGGGCGGCGAAGTCATGCGAGCGATCCTAGAAGGCCTGCCCTACCCGGCGGTCATGTTGAACCTCGCCGTTTCGCGCTGCCGCGCCGAACAGGCCAGGAAAGACCAGAACGGCAAGTCGGTGCCCAATGTGAGCTATCCCCGTGCCGCCATCATCAAGGCTTGTCTCAATCGTTTCATCCGTTATCGCAATACCAACGAAAGGGAGTATCTACCCATGCTTGATCCATCCAACCCCAACCCGGCCTATCGGCTGGGAAGACTGTTCTCCACGCTGGAGCGAATTCAGGAAGATGCGGCAGGTGGCCCTGGAAAACTCAACGCCACCATCCGCGACCGCTATTACGGCGCAGCGTCGAGCACTCCAGCTGCCGTGTTTCCCACCCTGTTACGTCTGGAAAAACACCATCTCGGCAAGCTGCCGCAAGGTCTTGCCATCGTGCGAGAGAAGCTCATAGGCGAAATAATGGAAGGCTTCGATCCGGCCACTTTTCCGCCGCGCCATCTGACATTGCCCGACCAGGCGCGTTTCGCCCTCGGCTACTACCACCAGCGCCAAGCTTTCTTTAGCAAACATGAACCCACATCCACACCGGAGGAAAAACAATGAGCCTGACCAACCGCTACGACTTCGTGCTGCTGTTTGACGTGAAAGACGGCAACCCAAACGGCGACCCGGATGCCGGCAACCTGCCGCGCCTGGATTCAGAAACCGGCCACGGGCTAGTGACCGACGTGTCGTTGAAGCGCAAGGTGCGCAACTTCGTCCAGCTCGTCAAAGGAAATGCAGCTCGCTTCGATATTTTTGTGAAGGAGAAATCTGTCCTCAATCAGCAGATCGAACGGGCATATGAAAAAAGCCCTGAAGTTCAGGCCGCAGTCGAAGCGTGGAAAGCATGGCAAAAAGACAAGAAAAACAACCCGAAGCCCGCACGTCACTATGAGGACATCGCGCGTGATTGGATGTGCGACAACTTCTTTGATGTCCGGACTTTCGGTGCTGTTATGAGCACGGGAGACGAGGACTCCGAAAGCAAACTGAAGAAAACGGCGGGGCAGGTTCGTGGCCCAATTCAATTCACTTTTGCGCGCTCAGTTGATCCCATCATTGCTCAAGAACATTCGATCACTCGCATGGCGGTGACCAATGAGAAGGATTTGGAAAAAGAGCGCACCATGGGCCGCAAGCACACCGTGCCTTACGGTCTCTACGTCGCGCACGGCTTCGTTTCCAGCTTCCTTGCCAAGCAGACTGGGTTTTCGGAAGACGATTTGGAACTGCTGTGGCAGTCGCTCGCACAAATGTTCGAGCACGACCGCTCCGCCGCGCGCGGCGAAATGGCTACGCGTGGGTTGTATGTGTTCAAACACGATTCGGAACTGGGCAACGCGCCGGCTCATGCGCTGTTCGATCGCATCCGGGCAACCAAAAAAACGGACGTGCCGCGCAGCTTTGCGGATTACGACGTGACGGTGGACGAGGCAGCCATACCTATGGGCGTATCTCTGCTGCGCAAGGTTTGAGCGTTACCGCCGTTCCGCCCAATACCCCGGGCGGCGACTGTGGTTTGCGATGGCAAGCACACGCAGGTTGTCTGCTTCGATACGGTAAATGACGGAGTAGGGATACCGGTGGACGACAAGGCTGCGCGTTTGGCTCCCTGCGGGCGATCCCAGATTCGGGTGTTCGCCAATTAGCTTCATGCTGCGCATGACTTCGTTTCTGAAGTCCGTTGCGCGAAGCACTCCGGCTTTATCGGCATACCAGCCAGCCGCTTCCGCAAACTCCTGCCTTGCAGCAGGGTTGAACGAAATATTCACCGGGCTCGTTGGGCGATGAGGGCATCAATTTCCTTGAAGACTTCTTCTGCCGGAATCCATTGCGTGCGCCCGGCTTCCATATCGGCTACGCGCCGGGCGATTTCCTCATCCCAGGCTTGGGCGATAGCTTCGGGCGTGTCTTCCACCGGCCCTTCCAGGCTCACGATCAAGCGCTGGATGAGTTCGCTGCGTTCTTGCGGCGAAAGCTGCAAGGCTCGTGTTTCAAGCTCATTCAAAATGGCTGCCATGATTTGCTCCTGTAAATCCTGCTTGGTGGAAATGGTAGCACTCGCGGCATGAGCGAAACAGACCCGATCCCGCTCTCTGCGCTGCAACACTGGATCTACTGCCCGCGTCAGTGCGGGCTGATCCATCTGGAACAGGCGTTCGCCGACAACATCCACACGGCGCGCGGGCAGGCGGTCCACCATCTGGTCGATACGCCGGGCTACGAGATCAAATCGGGCGTACGGGTGGAGCGCGCGCTGCCTTTGTGGAGCGATCGTCTGGGGCTCATCGGCAAGGCCGATCTGGTCGAGTTCCATCCGGACGGCACGGTGTTTCCGGTGGAATTCAAACACGGAGCGAAACGGCAAAAACTGCACGACGACCTCCAGCTCGCCGCCCAAGCCATGTGTCTGGAAAACATGCTCGGCCGCCCCGTGCCCAAAGGGGCGATTTTTCACGCCAGCAGCCACCGGCGGCGCGAAGTGGCGATCACGCCTGAACTGCGGCGGCTGGTGATCGATACCGCCAAGGCGATCCGCGCCATGCTGGCATCGGGGATATTGCCGCCACCGGTGAACGATTCGCGCTGCAAGGAATGTTCGCTGAAGGAAATTTGCCAGCCCGACGCCATCGCCAACCGCGCCCGGCAACGGCAACATCAACGCGATCTGTTTAATCCCGGGGAATAAGTTGCATACCATCCAGAACACGCTCTACGTGATGACGCCCCAGGCTTATGTCCACCTGGAAAATGCCACTGTCCGCATCGATGTCGAGCGCGAGAAGAAACTTCAGGTGCCACTGCACCACGTTGGAGGGCTCGTCTGCTTCGGCAACGTCATGGTCTCGCCCGCGCTCATGCACCGGTTGGCGGACGAAGGCAAATCGTTGGTGCTGCTGGACGATCATGGCCGTTTCAAGGCGCGACTCGAAGGACCGGTATCCGGCAACATTCTTCTGCGGCAGGCCCAGCACCGGCAGGCGGGCGACGCGGCTTTCTCGCTTGAGCTTGCCCGTGCCGTGGTCGCAGGCAAGCTCAAAAACAGCCGCAGTGTCGTGCAACGCGGCGCGCGTGAAGCGGCAGATGAGGCCGAAGCGCAAAAGCTGACCCGCGCGACCGACAACCTCGCCGCGTCCCTACGCGCCGCCGCCGTTGCAGCCACGCTGGACGAACTGCGCGGCGTCGAAGGTGAAGCCGCGCGCGGCTACTTCGCCGCCGTCAATCTGGTCATCAAACCCGCCATGCGTGAACACTTCCAGCTCAACGGCCGCACCCGCCGCCCGCCGCTGGATCGATTCAACGCGCTGATTTCCTTCCTCTACGCCATGCTCATGAACGATTGCCGCTCCGCGCTGGAAGCCGTCGGGCTCGATCCGCAGCTTGGTTTTCTGCACACCGTGCGTCCCGGCCGCGCCGCGCTTGCACTGGATTTGCAGGAAGAATTCCGCTCCGTGCTGTGCGACCGTCTGGCGCTCACCCTTATCAATCGCGGCCAGCTTGGGCCGACCGATTTCGATTTGCGTGAAGGCGGCGCGGTCATGCTTAACGATAAAGGTCGCCGCGCCGTTGTCGCCGCCTGGCAAGAACGCAAACAGGAAGAGATCACCCACCCACTCACCGAATCAAAACTGCCGCTTGCCCTGCTGCCTTTCATTCAGGCACGCTTTATCGCCCGCACCCTGCGAGGCGAAATGGAAAGCTATCTGCCCTATCTGGCCAAATAAGCCATGCTCATCATCGTCACCTACGACGTTTCCACCGAAACCGCAGCCGGTCGAAAACGCCTTCGCCGCGTCGCCAAGGCCTGCGAACGCAGCGGCCAGCGCGTGCAAAAATCCGTATTCGAATGCCGGGTTGATGAAATGCAATACGAACAACTCGAACGCGAATTGCTAGCCGAGATCGATCCCGAGCGTGACAACCTGCGCTTTTACCGCATCACCGAACCAACCGAACTGCGCGTCAAGGAATACGGCGTCTTTCGTGCCGTCGATTTCGAAGGCCCTCTAATCATATGACGCGCGAACCCCCATCTACGTCACAAACCCGTCAGGTTCGCGCGTGTCGTAACCATTTGTTCTTTAACAAACAGAAGTTACCGTCCGATGCTTTTTTAAGCATACGAATTGCGCCTGATCCCGTGTTCGCGCAAACTCGCTCCACGCTACAAAGCAATCAACTGGTTGCAAATGTGGTGCATCGCCCGGCCTCACGGCCGGGCGCGGATTGAAACGATCTGGCTGGATTCGCGCACGCCGGGGGCCAGAGCGGTCACGTCGATGCGAGAGTTGAATCGGCACGGAATGTCGAACTCACAGCCTCCATACACGGTCTCGCCGGTTTGCGGATTGGTGTTTACAGTTCCGCCGCTGGTGT
>DAHWJK010000296.1:0-5307 GCA_027344185.1 Thiobacillus sp. | reverse complement strand
GGCGTGCTTTTCATCGGCCTCGTCGGCTGGCGGCTGGTGCCGACACGCAAGCAGACCGACGCCGATGGGTTCGATACCGGCACCTACCTGACCGAGGCGCGGGTGACCGAGAACAGCAAGGCGGCCGGCATGAAGCTGCGTGAAATCGAGGCGGCGCTGGAAGACGCGGACGCGCAGATCGTCGGTCTGGTGCGTAACGACGTGCGGGTGTCGGCGCCGAATGCCGGCCGTTATGTGCATGCCGGCGACATCCTGATCATCGAGGCCGAGGCGGAAACCCTTGCCACGGCCCTGTCCAGCCTCGGACTGGTGCTGGAGGAGTCCCAGTCCAACGTGGACAAGGCCGCAGCCGGAAATGCGGTCCAGGCGGACGAAGGGAAAAAGGCGACGCCGCCGGATGAAATCGCGCTGGTGGAGCTGGCGATCCTGCCGTCTTCCGGACTGCTTGAGCGCACGCCCAGCGACATCCAGCTGCGCAGCCGTTACGGCATCAACCTGCTCGCGGTATCGAGCCAGGGCCGGCGCAGCCGGGCCCGGCTTCGCACCTACCGCTTCAAGGCCGGCGACGTGCTCTTGATGCAGGGCACGCCGGAAGCCATCGCCGAATTCGCATCGGCCGCCAGCTGCGTGCCGCTGGCCGAGCGCGCGCTCTACATTCCGGACACGCGCAAGGCCGTCACCGCCAGCCTCATCCTGGGGCTGGCGGTCGTCGTCGCGGCGCTGGGGCTGCTGCCGATCGCGGTCGCCTTCACCGCCGGGGTACTCGCCTCGATGGTGCTGCGCACGGTGCCGCCGCGCGCGGTCTACGAGGCCATCGACTGGCCGGTCGTCATCCTGCTCGGCGCCTTGATCCCGGTGGCAGGCGCGATGCAGAGCACCGGCACCGCCGACCTGATCGCCCGCTTCCTGCTGGACCACATTGCCCAGGGCCACGCCGTCATCGGCCTGGCGACGCTGCTGATCGTCACCATGATGCTGACCGACCTGATGAACAACGCGGCCACCGCAGCGGTGATGTGCCCGATCGCGATCGGCGCCGCCAGCCAGTTGGGGGTGAATCCGGATACCTTCCTGATGGCGGTGGCGGTAGGCGCCTCATGCGCCTTTCTGACGCCGATCGGCCACCAGAACAACACCCTGATCCTCGGTCCGGGCGGTTTCCGTTTCGGCGATTACTGGCGGATGGGACTGCCGCTGGACGTGATCGTCATTGGGGTCAGCCTGCCGATGCTGATGTGGGTGTGGCCGTTGTAAACAGCGCTCGGTGCGCGGCAGAGCGCCCAGTTTCCTTGAAAAAAAGAGGCGCTGCTTAGGATTTTCTTGCCATGTCGGTCTTCAGACTTCTGAAGACCGGCCCCCACACCGGGTGGCCGGATTCCGCCGGCGCCAACTCGAATTTCGGATCGATTTGCAGTGCCTTGCGGAATTCGTCGCGACAAGCCTTTTCCCGCGATTGCGCGCAATGCATGAAGGCAAGGTACTTGTGCGCCGCGACCTTGTCGGAGTTCAGCAGCAATCCTGCGGAGGACGCGCTTTGCAACAGCCGGGACGCATTTCTATAGTCGCCGTCTTCGTACGCCCGGATGCCCGCTGACAGATCCTGTTCCGCCTTGCGAAGCGCGAGCTTGTCGAGGCCGGTATCGCGCATGATAGGCGCGGCGCAGGCCGTTATCAGTACGGTGGCGAGAAGCAGCACGGCGGTTCGCATCATCATCATTTCCCTGCCTTTACCTGAACTTGTGCCGGATCTTGTGCGACTTCCCCGGCTCCAGATTCACGGTACCACGATAGGAAGCGAATCCCTGATTGCGTATTTCCACCACATGCCTGCCCGGCTCAAGCGGCAGCTTGGCGAGCGGTGGCGACACGCCGACACGCTTGCCATCGACAAATACCTCGCCCCAGGGTGAAACTGCCAACGTCAGCGTGGCTTTGGCCTGCACGATCGCTTCCGGCACGTCGGGCGTGGCGATCCCGCTGGCGGCGGGCAAAAGTGGGGGCGGCGTGTCAATGTGTACTGTTTCGATTTCCGGCGCATCCGCTGTAGGCAGTGCGGCGCGCTTGGATGGGAGCCCCTGCCAAACCATCGCCCACCCGACCACGAGCAGCACCGGGATGGCAAGCAGCAGGCGCATGCGGCGCCCTTGTGCTCCGCCCAGAAACGAGGCGGGTGTTAACCGGATACCCCCGCCGCCGCCCGCCTGCGACACGCCCCGAACGCTGCCGGCCTGCTGTGGCGTTAGGCATAGCGTGGCTTCATGCTCCGTTGGCGCGCTGCCTGCCTGACCCGGCCGCCTGCCGACGGCCGGCGGACGCGGCTTCTGCGGGAGAGGAGCGTCATCCCCCTCCAAATCACGGGCGAACTCTCCGGCGGTCTGGTAGCGATCCTCCGGGCGCTTGGCCATGGCCCGGGCGATGATGCGGTCGAACACTGGCGGTACGCCAAGATTGACCGTGCTGGGCGGCGCGACTTCTTCATTCAGTATCTTGTACAGGATGGCGCTGAGGTTGTCGCCATTGAACGGCGTCACTCCCGTCAGCATTTCATACAGCACCACCCCCAGCGCGAAAATATCGGTCCGGCCATCCGTGGCCTCACCCGCCACCTGCTCCGGCGCCATGTATTTGGGTGAGCCCAGCACAGTGCCAAGCTGCGTGCGCGAGCCCGTGGGAATCTGCGCAATGCCGAAATCCATGATTTTGACGTCGCGATTCCGCGTGATCATGATGTTGGCTGGCTTGATATCGCGGTGCACCACCTGGTTCTCATGTGCATAATTCAATGCGCCCGCAATTTGCGCCGCGATCCGGCCGATCAGGGCGGGGGGAAACACCACCCCGGAATCGAGCATTTCGCGCAGCGATTCGCCCTCCACGTATTCCATCGCAATGTAGGCGACATCACCGGTCTCGCCCACGTCGTAAATGGTGACGATATTGGAATGGTTCAGGCGTCCCGCAGATTTGGCTTCGCGGTAAAACCGCGTTTCGAATTCGGCACGCTCGTCTTTCGACAGGTCGAGATTGATCGTCTTGATCGCGACCGTTCGCTCGATCAGCGGGTCAACCGCCTTGTAAACCGCGCCCATAGCACCCTGACCAAGCGCAGAGACCACTTCATAACGTCCGAATTGTGTTGGGCTGACCATGTGGGAGGAGACGGGTAGCTTGCTTTGGTGGGATTCCGAATGCGAGAATTCTCGGCAGCAAAAAGTATAACAAACCCATAGGAGGCTTTCGTTTTGCCCTACGCGTCGTACGCTCCCCCCTTGTCGTTCGAAATCGCCGCACGCTCCGACCCCGGATTGCTGCGCACCCTGAACGAGGACAGCATCGCCACCGTCGGCGAGCTGGGCTTGCTGGTGCTGGCGGACGGCATGGGCGGCTACCAGTCCGGCGACGTGGCCAGCCGTCTGGCCGTCCACATCATCGTTGAGGGGATGACCCATGGCCTGCAGGCGCGGCCTGACACCCAGGACGCGGTAGCCGACCTCGTGAGCGCATGCATAGAAAGAGCCAACCGCGCGATCCTGATGGAAGGCCAGCGGCGCGTGCAGCTCAGCGACTCGCTTCAGGAGCAGGCCATGGGTTCGACCGTGGCGCTCGTGCTGTTGCGGAACAATCACGCCACGATTGCGCATGTCGGCGATTCCCGCGTCTATCGACTGCGCGGCGGCAGTCTCGAATTGTTGACGCATGACCATTCCCTGTTGCAGGAGCAGATCGACCAGGGAATCCTCAGCACCGAGGCGGCCGCCACTTCGCACAACCGCCACCTGGTCACGCGCGGACTCGGCCTGCAGCCCGAGGTGTCGGTTTCGCTGGTGGAGCATGAGGTCCTGCCGGGCGATCTCTACCTGGTCTGCTCGGACGGCCTGAACGACATGGTGGACAACGCGGATATCGAACGGGTGCTCGATCTCCTCCAGGCCAATTTGCCGCTAGCCGCCAGCCAGTTGGTGATGATCGCCAACGATAACGGCGGGGAAGACAACGTCTCGGTCATCCTGGCCAAAGCCGGGCAGCATGCTTCACCCACCGCGAAGAAAAAGGGTTTCTTCGCCTGGCTATTCGGACGCTGAAACCATGGCAAAACTGATCGTCAGTCAAAACGGCGACATCATCGAGAACCGCTTCCTCGAAGAAGCCACGTTCACTATCGGCAGCCGGGCCGACAATGACCTCTGCCTTGCCCGCGAGGGGGTCAGCAGGGCCCACGCCCGCATTGCTTCGGTCGGCAACGACGACATCCTGGAAGACCTGGACAGCACCAATGGCACCCGGGTGAATGGCCGGCCGATCACCCGGCATATTTTGCAAAACGACGATGTCATCCAAATCGGCGATGTCCATATTCGCTATCGAAACCACAAAGCCATCGATGGCCCGAGTTTCGACCGAACGATGATCATTCAGCCGTCGACGCTGGAAAGCGAAGCACCCGCCCAGCCGGTGGGCGCCTATGCGCTGGCGACTGCCAAGCAGGAACGACGCTTCAGGCGAGGCATGCACCTGGGCCTGATCCGGACGCTCAAGGACACCCAGCCGGGTGCGGAAGTCGAATTGTCGCAAGTCCTCTACACCTTCGGCATTCCCGGAAAACAGCTTGTGGTGATCAACTCCCGTCCGCACGGCTATTTCATCACCCATGTCGAGGGAAAAAAACCCGCGCGCGTGAACGGAAAATCCATCGGCACCGAACCCCGGCCGCTGACGTCCAACGATGTGATCGAAGTCGGCGGCGAAAAACTCCTGTTCCTGCTCAGGCAGCTTTGACGTTGGCGCGGTCGGCCTCGATGCCGGCTACTTCACCCCGGCCATCTGCAAGGGCCTGAACGAGCGGGACATCTATGGCGTCATCGGCTACCGCCGTCCGAACCACTGCGATGCACGCAGAGCGCCAACGGGGTCAAGGTCGTCATTCGTCACGTGTGGGAGGACCACAAGGAAGCGGTCGACGCGCACCGGCTCACGGAGACCGGCAAGCATCTGTACCAGCGAAGGAAGGAGACGGTGGAACGCAGCTTTGCCGATGCGAAGGAGTTGCACGGGCATCGCTATGCCCGCTTCCGCGGGGTTGCGAAGGTGAGAGCCCAGGCCTTGCTGGCCGGCGCCTGTCAGAACATGAAGAAGATGGCGCGCCTGCTGGCGCGGGCGGCAGCCCACTTTTACGCGCCCTGCAACCCGCTCTGACGCCGACTGGACTGTTTCAGACGCGCTTGCCCGATCTCGCCGTCGAATTGCTCCAACGATCCAACCCTCGGCCCGTCTGAGTCAAATCGCCCCAAAACAAAACCCCGCCTTCGT
>DAHWJK010000293.1:0-4160 GCA_027344185.1 Thiobacillus sp. | reverse complement strand
GCATTGGTCTTGTCCCAGTGCGCCGCGTCGGTCTGCGGATAGGCCTGCCACACCATCGGGCGCGCCGCCCATTGGGCACGGACGCAGGAATCCTCGCCGCGCACGAAATTCAGGTTGCAGGCCCACAGCAGCTGGTCGTAGGTGTCCTGGTCAAGGAACGGCAGCACATGCAGCCGCAACGCGCCGCGTTGGTACATGGCGCCCGCCTGCAGGCCGGCCACCGACAGCCACGCCGCCAATTGCGGAATGACCCGGCCTTCTGGAACGAGACAGGTGACGGGCCGCGTGTCGGCTGCCCAGGCGTCGAGCAGGTCGGGCAAGGCCGGATTCTCGTAGGCGAACAGCGACACCCGCAATTCATCCGCCTGTGGCGGCGCCAGCCCCAGCGCGCTCCAGAATGCCGGGCGGCCGGCCTGCACTAAGGCGGCGCGCCGCGTGGCCAGATCGGCCTCGGCCAGCAGGCCGCCGGTATCCGCCGTATAGCCGGGAAAGAAGAAATACCGCGTCAGCGGCAGTCGCGGATGCGGCGACGGCAAGCCGTGGTGTTCCGCCACCCATGCCTCGGCGGAGAGGTATTCGAGATTGATCCAGGCCGGCGGCGGCGACTGCGCACCCATTGCATCCAGGTAGGTCTCCGGCAGGGTGCAGCCAAAGGCGTCGATCACCACCTGCGCCGGTTCGGTTGCGGCAAACGGCGTGCGCCAGGCGCAGACCGTCACGCCCTCGCGAAGCTGCGTGCCGGCATCCGGATCGATTGCCGGCCAGAGGTGCCGGAAGGCCTGCAAGTCGTCCACCCACAGCCGCACCTCCAGGCCGTGTTCGCGCACCAGCCCGCGCGCCAGGCGCCAGGCGATGCCGATGTCGCCGTAGTTGTCGATGACCGTGCAGAAGATGTCCCAGCGGGTGCGCATGACCTGCATCCTACCGTATCGACCTCAGGAAAATCCGGCTTGAAATGAAACCACAGCCCGGCTGATCTCCTTGTTTATTCACGCTTTCCCTCTTGTAAAAACCGATTCTCGGGAGTAAAAAGCAATCAGTTTGGTTTCAAGAACCGTACAGGTTTGGCATTACCGCTGGGGCATTACCGGGTAGCGCGCTTGAATTCAGACCGACGGCAAAAAAATCACGCCGTCATGTCATCCGCAGACGCAATTGCGCTCACCGCGGTTATGTTCGTGTCTCGCCAAGGAGGGAGTTTGAATGGCAACAGGTACCGTCAAGTGGTTCAGCGACGCCAAGGGGTTTGGCTTCATCACCCCCGATGATGGCGGTGAGGATGTGTTCGCACATTTCTCCGCCATCCAGTCCAACGGCTTCAAGACCCTGAAAGAAGGTCAAAAAGTCACGTTCGAAGTCAGCCAGGGTCCCAAGGGGAAGCAGGCTTCCAACATCCAGCCGCAGGGTTGAGTTGTTGATCTGGCAATAAAAAGCCCCGCCTCGGCGGGGTTTTTTTATTGCCCAATGCCGGCTTCCATCTTCGCGACCATTGCCTCGGCGAACGCCGAGCACTTCACCTCGGTCGCGCCGTCCATCAGGCGGGCGAAGTCGTAGGTCACGCGCTTTGCTGCGATCGCCTTCTCCATACTGGCGACGATCAGGTCGGCCGCCTCGATCCATCCCAGGTGGCGAAGCATCATCTCGGCCGAGAGGATCAGCGAACCCGGGTTAACGTAGTCCTTGCCGGCATACTTCGGCGCGGTGCCGTGGGTGGCCTCGAACATCGCGACCGTGTCGGACAGGTTCGCACCCGGCGCGATGCCGATGCCGCCGACTTCCGCCGCCAGCGCGTCGGAAATGTAGTCGCCGTTCAGGTTCAGCGTGGCGATCACGTCGTACTCGTCCGGACGCAGCAGGATCTGCTGCAGGAAGGCGTCGGCGATCACGTCCTTGATCACGATGCCGTTCGGCAGCTTCATCCACGGGCCCTCATCAATTAGGGTAGCGCCGAATTCGCGCGCGGCGAGCTCGTAGCCCCATTTCTTGAAGCCGCCTTCGGTGAACTTCATGATGTTGCCCTTGTGCACCAGGGTCACCGACTTGCGCTTGTTGTCGATCGCGTACTGGATGGCTTTGCGGATCAGCCGCTCGGAACCTTCGATGGAGACGGGCTTGATGCCGATGGCGGAGCTTTCCGGGAAGCGGATCTTCTTGACGCCCATTTCCTTCTGCAGGAATTCGATGATCTTCTTCACCTCCGGCGAATTGGCTTCCCACTCGACGCCGGCGTAAATGTCCTCGGTGTTCTCGCGGAAGATCACCATGTCGACCTTCTCCGGTGCCTTCACCGGGCTGGGCACGCCGGTGAAGTAGCGCACCGGGCGCAGGCATACGTAGAGGTCGAGCATCTGGCGCAGCGCGACGTTGAGCGAGCGGATGCCGCCCGAGGTCGGCGTGGTGAGCGGGCCCTTGATCGAGATCACGTAATCCTTCACCGCCTGCACGGTTTCCTCCGGCAGCCACTGGTCGCCGCCGTAGACCTTGACCGCCTTCTCGCCGGCGAACACTTCCATCCAGGCGATGGCTTTTTTGCCGCCGTAGGCCTTGGCGACCGCGGCGTCGACCACGCGGCGCATCGCCGGGGTGATGTCGACGCCGGTGCCGTCGCCCTCGATGAAGGGGATGATCGGCGTGTCGGGCACGTTCAGCGTGTTGTCGGCGTTGACGGTGATTTTCTGGCCCGCGGCGGGAATCTGGATGTGCTGATAAGTCATGGGGAAGGCTCGGGTAACGTTAAAATGGGCGTCTTTTCAGAAGTTCGTCTCTAGCGTGGCGCGATTGATCCTGTTCAACAAACCCTACGGCGTGCTGAGCCAGTTCACCCCCGAGGGGCGCTGGCAGGGCCTGCGCGACCACCTCAGCGTGCCCGGCGTGTATGCGGCCGGGCGGCTGGACGCTGATAGCGAAGGGCTGCTGATTTTAACCGATGACGGAAATCTCCAGAGCCGCATCGCCGACCCGAAGCACAAGCTGCCCAAAACCTACTGGGCGCAGGTGGAGGGCGCGCCGCTTGAGGCCGACCTCGAACCCCTGCGCCGCGGCGTCGACCTCGGCGACTTCGTGTCCCGCCCGGCCAGCGCACACGTGATCGACGAACCCGCCGGGCTGTGGCCGCGCACCCCGCCGGTCCGCTTTCGGCAGGCCATCCCTACTGCGTGGATCGAACTGACGATTGCCGAAGGCAAGAACCGCCAGGTGCGGCGGATGACGGCGAAGATCGGCTTCCCGACGCTGCGGCTGATCCGTGCCGCCGTCGGCGAATGGACGCTGGGTGCCTTGCAGCCCGGAGAATGGAAAGCGCTTCATGTCTGACACCCAAACCTGGATGCCCCATGTCGTCGTCGCCGCCATCGTCGAACGCGACGGCGCCTTCCTGCTGGTGGAAGAGCACACCGCCGAAGGCCTGCGCCTCAACCAGCCGGCCGGCCACTGGGAGCGTGGCGAAACGCTGATCGAAGCGGTGCGGCGCGAAGCGCTGGAGGAAACCGCGCACCGCGTCGAGCCGACCGCCCTGCTCGGCTGCTACACCACGCACTATCCGCAGCGCGACATCACCTATCTGCGCTTCGCTTATATCTGCAGCATCACCGGATTCGACGCCGAACGCGCACTCGACAACGGCATCGTGCGCGCCGTATGGCTGACGCCGGATGAAATCGCTGCCAGCCTCGTTCCCCACCGCAGCCCGCTGGTGATGCGCTGCATGCAGGATTACCTGGCCGGTCGGCGCTTTCCGCTCGACTTCGTGAACCACGCATGAGCACCCGGGTCATCGTGGGCATGTCGGGCGGCGTCGACTCAGCCGTCGCCGCCTACCTGCTGAAACAGCAGGGCTACGATGTGCTCGGCGTCTTCATGAAGAACTGGGACGACGACGACAACACCGAACAGTGCACCGCGCGGCAGGATTTTCTCGACGTGCTGGCGGTGGCCGACGTGCTCGGCATCGAGGTCGAGGCGGTGAATTTCGCGAAGGAATACAAGGAACGCGTGTTCAGCTACTTCCTCGCCGAATACCGGGCCGGCCGCACCCCCAACCCCGATGTGCTGTGCAACGCCGAGATCAAGTTCAAGGCCTTCCTCGACGACGCCATCGCGCGAGGCGCCGAATTCATCGCCACCGGGCATTACGTCGGCAAGGGCACGGACGCCACGGGCCG
>DAHWJK010000281.1:0-3091 GCA_027344185.1 Thiobacillus sp. | reverse complement strand
TGCATGACCTTCAGCGCGGCCAGCGACGCGCTGCGCGAACTGGAGCGCAGCACGCCCTCGGTGGTGCTGTCCGATATCCGCATGCCGGGGGTCACCGGGCTGGAACTGCTGCAAGCCTTGAAGGAGCGCCTGCCCAAGGTGCCGGTCATCATCATGACCGCGTATTCCGACCTCGACAGCGCAGTGGCGGCGTTCCAGGGAGGGGCGTTCGAGTACCTGCCGAAGCCCTTCGACGTCGATCAGGCGCTCGAACTGGTGCGGCGGGCCCAGGCCGAGAGCGCCAGCCGCGACACGCCGGCGCCGAGCGAAGCGCCGATGACGGAGATGCTTGGCCAGGCGCCGGCCATGCAGGAGGTGTTCCGCGCCATCGGGCGGCTTTCGCAGTCGCACGCCACCGTGCTGATCACCGGCGAATCGGGCAGCGGCAAGGAGCTGGTTGCGCGCGCGCTGCACCGCCACAGTCCGCGTGCCAGCGGACCGTTCATTGCACTCAACACCGCGGCGATTCCGAAGGACCTACTCGAATCCGAACTGTTCGGCCACGAGCGCGGCGCGTTCACCGGCGCGGCGGCGCAGCGGCGCGGCCGCTTCGAGCAGGCCGACGGCGGCACGCTGTTTCTGGACGAGATCGGCGACATGCCGTCCGAACTGCAGACCCGCCTGCTGCGCGTGTTGTCTGACGGCCAGTTCTATCGCGTCGGCGGGCACACGCCGATCAAGGTCAACGTGCGGGTGATCGCCGCCACTCACCAGGATCTGGAAGTACGGGTGCGCGAAGGCCTGTTTCGCGAGGACCTGTTCCACCGCCTCAACGTGATTCGCCTGCGCTTGCCGGCGTTGCGCGAACGACGCGAGGACATCCCGCTGCTGGTGCGCCACTTCATGCAGAAGAGCGCGCGCGAACTGGGGATGGAAGCCAAGGGCGTGTCGGATGCGGCGATGAAGACGCTGATCGGCCTGCCGTGGAGCGGCAACGTGCGTCAGCTCGAAAACGTCTGCCATTACCTCACCGTGATGGCGCCGGGGCAGGTGGTCGAAGCGGGCGATCTGCCGTCCGACCTGATGCAGGGGCCGGCCGAGCCGGCGGACGGCGACTGGCTGCAGAGCCTGGCGGCCGAGGCGGGGGCGCGCCTGGCGCGCGGAGAGGCAGCGATCCTGGACGAGCTGACCCAGGCCTACGAGAAAACGCTGATCGAAGTGGCGCTGCGCCACACCGGCGGACGCCGCATCGAGGCCGCGCATCTGCTGGGATGGGGGCGCAACACCCTGACGCGCAAGATTCACGAACTGGGCATGGACGGCGAGGCCCGGACGGACGCTTGATGACGTGTGCGGCAATAAAAAGCCGACCTCGTGGGTCGGCTTTTTGCGCGTTATGTCGCTTCAGGCGGCTTGCGCTTCTTCCAGCAATTTCTGGATTTCGCCCTTCTGATACATCTCGATCATGATGTCGGAGCCGCCGATCAGCTCGCCCTTCACATAGAGCTGCGGGAAGGTCGGCCAGTTGGCGTAGTACTTCAGGTTCTCGAAAATTTCGGGATCGGCAAGCACGTTCACGGCCAGAAAATCCTTCACCCCGCAGGCCTGCAGCACCTGCGCCGCACGCGACGAAAAGCCGCACTGCGGAAACTGGGGGGTGCCTTTCATATACAGCACGACGGTATTGCTGGTGACTTGCTCACGAATGCGGTCTAGCGCGGTCATCTGGGGCTCCTGGAGAATACTTGACTGGAATAGTCGGGAATTATACGCGCGACGTCATTGACGTCAAGCGGCTTTGGGGGTGCGCTGCAACGGGCTGATGAACGCCTTGTGGAACAAATGCGGGATCAGCAGGTGCGCGGGCATGCGCAGCCAGTGGGCGCGAACGAAGGCGGCCAGCCGCGCGGCGGGGGTGTAGGCATCGGCGCAGCTCGCATGGTCGGGCGCCAGCACGCGGGTGTAAATGCGGTCCATCAGCGCGCGGGTGACGCGGCCGGGCGCATGGGCATCGAGGGCGGTCAGCACGCTGCCGGGCACCGGCGTATCGAGGAAATGCCGCGCATAGCGCAGTGCGTAATACAGCGAGCGGCCGAGCTGCAGTTCAGCGGCACGCGCGACCAGGCGCGTCCAGAAGCCCGGGTCGCCGGCCGCATCGCGCAGCAGCAGATCGAGGTCGGTCAGGTCGCGCAGGCCGTGCGGCAATTCGCCGTCATGGAACACATGGGTGGCCGAATGCAGGATGCGGTCTTCCGGCGCCAGCACCTGGACGCCCGGCAGGCCGCCGACGGGGACGGCGCGGCTGCGTAGCAGAGCCGTATCCGGGTGGTAGCGCGCGGTCTCGGGCAGGATGGCATGGTGCAGGTCGATCACCGTGTCCCGCTGCACATGCTGCAGCGGCGGGATTTCGTGCATCCAGCGACGGTAGTAGCGCTTGTCGTATTCGGACAGGCCGCTGGCATGCCAGCCGGCCAGCATCAGCGCCGACTCCGCCCGTGCCAGCTGCTCGCGTGGCACCAGCAGGTCGATGTCGTTGAACAGCCGGCCTTCGGCCGCGGGCAGGCCGGCGGCAACATAGGCCGCACCTTTCAGCACGATCAGCGGACAGTCGAGATCACGCAGCGCACGACGCACTTGGTGGAGCTCCCAGCGCACGGCGACCTGCTGTTTGGCGGCCAGCGTTTCGGCGGCCTCGAAATGCCAGCGTGCCGCCGCCGGAATCGCGGCCGTCAATCCGTCACGACGGAAGCGATGCGCCAGCCGCGCCAGGAGACCGGCCGCGCGCGCCTGTCGCACCAGCACGTCCCACTCGCTCATGGAATAGCGGGCGATCGACGCGGGCGTGCGCAGGGTGCGGGCAAGCAGGGTGTCGGATAGCGGAAGCATGTCAGCCGGCGCGCCGTTCGGCGAGGCGATCGAACTCGGCCACCGCCTCGCGCAGATCGCCGTATTGGAAATCGAAGCACTGCGTCTGGTCGATCAGGGCGGCGCCGACGCGAAAACCGTCGGCCCCCAAGTGGCTGTAGTTGAACGCGTTCTGTGCCAGAAACATGAAGGTCTGCGCCTGCGAGCGCGGCGTCAGCGTGGCCGGCGCCCCGGCTTCCCACTGAGG
>DAHWJK010000255.1:0-3851 GCA_027344185.1 Thiobacillus sp. | reverse complement strand
AGCGCCATGCCGAAGCCCATCACCGCGGCGGCGAACGACCACCACAGTTCGCCGGCGCCCATCAGCACCAGCGCGACACCGGCGCCGCACAGCCACATGCCCCAGACGATGGGTTTCTTGCGGCCGATGCGGTCGGACAGGTGGCCGGTGAGGAACTGCGACATGCCCCAGACGAAGCCGTAGACGCCGACCACCCAGCCGATGCCGGCAAGACTCAGGCCGTGCTGATACAGGTAGACGGGGAAGAACACCCACACCAGCGCGTCGACGAACTTCTCCACCAGCCCGGCCTGGCTGACCGACGCCAGTCGCGCATCGCGCCACGACATCAGGGTGAACACTTCCCAGGTGCCGGGCGTGTCGGAAATATTGGTCGGGTAGCGCGGCGTCGGTCCGGTCATCCGCCCGGCCGCGTGTTTCTTGCCTTCGGCATGCGCCCACGGCAGCGTGTCCTTCACCCACAACAGGGTCAGCAGGCCGGCCAGCGCTATCACCGTCAGGCCGAAAATCATCAGCCCTTCACGCGGCCCGTAGGCGGTGGCGAGGTAGCCGGTCACGATGCCCGCCACGGCGACGCCGAAGTAGCCGGAGAATTCGTTGAGGCCAATGGTCAGGCCGCGCTGGGCGGCGGTGGTGAGGTCGAGCTTGGAGGTCTGCGTCATCGACCAGGCGAGGCCCTGGTTCACGCCCAGCAACACCGTCGCCGCCACGATCCAGCTCCAGGAAGGCGCGTACAGGATCATAAAAGGGATCGGCACCGCAGCCAGCCAGCCGATGAACAGCACTTTCTTGCGCCCCATGCGCTCGGACATCCGCCCGGCGACGAAGTTGAGCGTGCCCTTGACGAAGCCGAAGGCGGTGACGAAGGCCATCAGCATCATGAACGAGCCCTTGGCGACACCGAACTCGGTTTCGGCGAGCGCCGGCACCACGGTGCGGAACATGCCGATGGTGAGTCCGACAAAGAACACCTGCACCAGCTGGTGCGAGAACTGGGCGAGGTTGTGGCGGATGCCGTAGCGGTACTCGTCCACCTGTTGAGCCAGCGTCATGTTCAGTTACCGAGGTTGAAGGCGACCATGCGATCCATTTCCGCGGGACGCGGCGGGATCGACTGGGTCAGCGTGGCGACGAATTCGTCGCGGCTCATCGCCAGCATCGGGTTCCAGCGTTTCTCGAAGCCGATGGTCGACATCGGCTTGCCCGACATGCCGGCGCCGCAGGCGCTGCCCGAGGTATGGCCGGGATACAGCTCGACCTCGGCCGGCAGCGTCAGCAGGCGCTGGTGCAGGGTGTCGTAGATCTGCCCCGCCATCTCGGTTTCCTTGCCGGCGAGATCGGGGCGGCCGGCGCTGCCGACGAACAGGGTGTCGCCGGTCAGCACGAACCACGGCGCCGCATTTTCCCCAGCCGGGGCGCGGCGCTTGTCGGTGACCAGCAGGCAGATCGAATCCGGCGTGTGGCCGGGGGTGTGCAGCACGTCGACGAAGACGTTGCCGACCTCGATGCGCTGCCTGTCCTTCAGCGCCTCGAAGGGAGCGTTCACGCGCCCGACGTTGGACTCGTGCAGGCAGTAGGCCGCGCCGGTCAGCTCGGCCAGCTTGCGGCCGCCGCTGTAGTGGTCGGCATGGACGTGGGTGTCGATCACATGGGTGATCTTCACGTCCTGCTTCGCGGCTTCGTCGATGAACCACTGCTCGTCGCCGAGCACGGGATCGACCGCCACGCCGACATGGCAGGAACCGCAGCCGAAGAAATAGGACAGGGTGGCGTCCTTCGCCAGCAATTGACGGAAAAACATGGAAGTCTCCTTGGTTTCTGATTCAAAAACAGGTGTTCACGATTCGGCGAGCGGCAAACCCGCCGCCTGCCATTCCGGCGTGCCGTCGGCGATCTTCTGCGCGCGGAAGCCGTGCTCCTGCAGCAGCGCCACCGCCTCGGCGGACATCATGCAAAACGGCCCGCGGCAGTAGGCGACGATTTCCTTGTCGGCGGGCAGTTCCCTGATGCGCTGGCGGATTTCGTCGAGCGGCATCGAGCGCGCGAACGGCAGATGACCGCTGTCGTATTCGGCGGATGGGCGCACGTCGATCACCACCACGTCGCCGCGACGCGCCTTCTCCATCAGCGAGCGCCGCGTTTCGGCGTCGAGCTTTTCCGGCGCGGCAAAAATCCCGTCCATCGCCACTTTCAGCTCGACCAGGTGTTCTTCCGCCACCGTACGCAGCTTGACCCACAGCGCGCCGACGTCCTCACCGGACAGGCGATAGGCGATGAAGCGCCCGTCGCGCTCCGCCACCACGAGGCGCGCCGCCTTCAGCACCTTGAGGTGCGCGCTCGCGAGCTTGATGTCGATGCCGGCCTCGGCGGCCAGGGCCTCCACAGTTTTTTCACCCTGCGCCAGCAACTCCAGCAGTTCCAGCCGCTTGGGGCTTGAAACCGCCTTGCCGATGCGGGCGACTTCTTCGAAGAGCAGATCTTTGGTTTGGCGCTTGTTCATGTTTCTTATATTCTAACGATAATTAGAATATGTCAACAGGTACGAAATCACCATAACCCTGCAAAAGGGACTGCTATGTGAACCTCGATGGCGCTTGCCTGCGTTTTGATCGGGAAAGCGCGCCCCTGCGCCGTCCGACAGCCGGGGTTGAACCTGCACAAGCCGCTTACGGCTTGCGCCACAGGGCCTGCCAGCCCTCGATCCCCAGCTTTTGCAGCGTCTCGATATTGCGCTCGTAGATCGTCTCGGCTTCGGGGAACGCCGCCACCGCCCGCTCGATGCTCGCCTCGCGCAGCAGGTGCAGGGTGGGAAACGGCGCCCGGTTGGTGTAGTTGCCGATGTCGTCGGGCTCGGTGCCCTCGAACTGGAAGCGCGGGTGGAAGCTGGCGATCTGGATCGCGCCGTCCAGCCCATGCTCGTAGACCGCGGCGTCGGCCAGTTGCATGAAATCGTTGAAATCCAGGAAATCCGGCAACAGCGTGGGGTGTATCAGCAGCGTGGTGTCGATTTCGTCGGGGTCGGCGGCGGCGAGAAAATCGAGCTCGCGGTCGAGATCTTCCAGAAAACCATCCAGATGCGGTGCGGCACTCACCACGAAGCGCACCTGGTTTTTCACGTAGACCGCTTTGGCGAACGGGCAGAAGTTGAGCCCGATCACCGCTTTTTCGATCCACTCGCGCATGGCTGCGACGACGTCCGCTTCATCCATTTTCAGTGCCTGTGCAGCCTGTAAGGGCGGAACTTTAGCGGATACAATGGCTTATTGTCCGTCGTCCACGCACACCTTCTTCCAAAAATGAAAAGCAGCGCCATCCGCCAGAGCTTCCTCGATTTCTTCGCCTCCAAGGGCCACACCATCGTTCCCTCCAGCCCGCTGGTACCGGGCAACGATCCCACGCTGCTGTTCACCAACGCCGGCATGGTGCAGTTCAAGGACGTGTTCACCGGCCAGGACACGCGCCCCTACACCCGCGCGGTATCGTCGCAGCGCTGCGTGCGCGCCGGCGGCAAACACAACGACCTCGAGAACGTCGGCTACACCGCGCGCCGCCACACTTTCTTCGAGATGCTGGGCAACTTCAGCTTCGGCGACTATTTCAAGCAGGACGCGATCAAATACGCCTGGGAATTCCTGACTGAAGTGTTGGCGCTGCCGACCGAAAAACTTTGGGTCACGGTCTATGCGGAAGACGATGAAGCGTTCGACATATGGCACAACGACATCGGCGTGCCGAAGGAACGCATCGTCCGCATCGGCGACAACAAAGGCGCGCGCTACGCATCCGACAACTTCTGGGCAATGGGCGACACCGGCCCCTGCGGCCCCTGCACCGAGATCTTCTACGACCAC
>DAHWJK010000217.1:0-4509 GCA_027344185.1 Thiobacillus sp. | reverse complement strand
GGTCCGGCAATCCGTACCGCACCCATGCTCGGCATCTTGCCGGCCGCCCATTCATCGTCCGCACCGCGTGGGCTGCGCCCACCCTACGGTCTTCGCAGGGGGTAGGGTGGGTGAAATCCACCGCTGCGCGCCGCTGATTGGTGCTGGTGCCTGGCGTGAGGCTGTACTGCGTGGGCTACGCCCACTCAACGGTCTTCGCAGGGGGTAGGGTGGGTGAAATCCACCGCTGCGCGCCGCTGATTGGCGCTGGTGCCTGGCGTGAGGCTATACTGCGTGGGCTACGCCCACCCTACGAATCTTTGCATTGCGTGCGCATTGCACATCCTATGCGCTTGTTCACTGGCGGCGGGGTGCTCGCGCCAGTTCCTCATACAGCCCGAGGGTCTGGTCGAGCATCGCCTGCAGCGGGAAAAACATCCCGTCCGGAACCGGTTCCGGTTGTTGCAGCAGTTGTGCGATGCGCTGGCAGGCGTCGTCGATGCGGCCGAGCGGCAACAGCCCAGCAGGGTAAATGGTCCGCAGAATTTCTCCTACGCCGCCGTGGCCGTAGCCTGCTGTCGGCACGCCCAGCCGCAGCGCCTCCAGCGTGGTGCGCCCGAACGACTCGGGCTGGGTGGACAGCGACAGCACCAGGCTGGACATCGCCAGAATGTTTTTCAGGTCGTCGCGCTGGCCGGTAAAGCTGATGTCGGCCGCCATCCCCATGCTGCGCACGCGATAGCGCAGCTTTTGCAGATAGCGGTGCTTGGAAGCCGTTGCGCCGCCGACGATCAGGCCATGCACCGGCAGCCCGCGCCGCTTCAGTCGTGCGATCAGTTCGATGAAATCCTCGTGGCCCTTGAGCCGGGTGATGCGGCCGGGCAGGGTCAGCAGCAGCGTGTCCGCGGCCTGCGGAAACTGGGCAAAGAAAGCCTGCTGCCATACCGGGTCGGGTTTCCAGCCGTACGGATACGCCTGGTCGTCGACGCCGCGGTGGATGACCCGGATGCGGTCCGCCGGCGTGTCGGGGTATTCGCGCAGGATGTAATCGCGCACCGTGTTGGACACCGCGATCACCCGCTCGCCCTGCGTCATGATGCGGCTGTAGCGGTTGACCCCGTACATGCCGTGCACCGTGGTGACAAAACGCGGCCGCGTGGCCGGATGCATGCGGCGCCAGGCCAGCCAGGCGATCCACGCCGGCACGCGCGAACGCGCATGGACGATATCGACCTTCTGCTCCAGCAGGAATTTCCGCAGCTTGCCGACTAGCCACAGCGTCCTGAACGATTTGGTGCCGATCGGCCAGGTGTGGTGTTCTGCGCCGCACTGGTCCAGCGGCGCGACCAGCCGTCCGCCCGCCGAGATAACCAGCGCGCGGTGGCCGTGCTCGACCAGCGCCTGGGCCACTTCGAGCGTGCCGCGTTCGACTCCGCCCGATTCCAGCGCGGGCACCAGTTGCAGGACGGTCAGTTTTTTGTTTTCAGCCATGCGTTTTGATGTGTTCTCCAGCGCTGTTCTCCAGCCATCCAAGAATCCAGCGCGTAGGGTGGGTGCAACCCACCACAACGCACCCGTCAGCCGCCAATATGCAAACCACGTTCCGCGTGGGCTGCGCCCAGCCTACGAACTTTCGCACCGGGTAGGGTGGGTGAAACCCACCGTAGCGCGCCGCTGGTCGGCGCTGGGGCCCGGCGTGGGGCCGCACCGCGTGGGCTGCGCCCACCCTGCCAAGCCGCCTCGCCGCCCTATGGGACAATCCCGGTTTATCTGTTCTTCAGCCATTCTAGAATCCAGCCCGCACAGCGGTCAGCCTCGGCCAGCGGCTGCAGGTTGGGGTGCAGCGTGCCGTGGGCGCACCAGCTGACGAAGCGGGTGATGCGCTGCGCATCGGCGAGTTCTGAAATCGCCCAGCCGACGCGGCTTTTCGGGTTGACCGGCAGATCGAATACGCCGACTTCGGCGCCCGCGGTCAAGGCTTCGTACACCATCGAGGCGCTGTCGGGCGTCACCCATGCCGTGCCGCAACGGGCCAGTTGCGCGGGCAGCCACTCGGGCGAGGTGGCGGTGTGGGGCGTCACGTTCAGGTTGGGAAAAAGCGGCAACGCCCCCAGAAAATCCGCCGGCGTGCGGCGCGAGGTCGTCAGCGTCCATTGCGTGTCGGGTGTGCGCGCGAGGATGCTCTTGATCTGCAGCTGGATCGCGTCGCTGTCCCAGTCGAAATGCTTCGATTCGCCGCCCACCAGGATCAGGCCAAGGCTCGAATCGTGGGCCGCGGTTGGGCGGATGCGGTTCAGCGCCCCTTCGGTCACCAGCGTATGCCTATCCTCTGCGACACCATCGTGACGCGGCACCACGCACAGGTCGAAGCAGCGCCGCGGCAGGCTGGGTTTCATCAGCACCACCGCGCGGCCGCCGCGCGCGCGCCGCGCGGCCAGCAGCGTGAGGTGGGTGGCGTGGCCGGTGCCCACGATCAGGTCGGGCGTGGGCAGGGCGGATCCGGGAACGCGTTTCAGCAGCAGCGCCAGAAGGGCGCGCCAGGCTGGTAGCGCGGGCAAGGTGTGAAGCGTGACGGGGGTGGCGCGCGCCAGCGCCTCGGCGAGGCCAAGCGACTGGTTCAGGTGGCCGGGCTTGCCGTCGCTGACGAGCCAGACCACCCGCGGCGCGGCGGCGCGGCCGGACTCGGGCAGGAGCGCGTCCGGCATCATCCTGGCGGCAGCCGTGTAGCAATGCGTTCGCCACGAGACCGTGCACTGAATCGCACCGGGTCTTGATCGGCGGTCGCTGAAAGAAAAATGCGTGTCATGGTCGCGCAGCTTGGTATGCGAGGTCTGGCGTGTAAACCGTCCTGTCCTGCCAAGCCGGGTACCGCCAGCCTGCATTGTGCCATCAAGCGCCGTGCCATCCGCGTTCCAGCGCGGCCTGCCAGCGGTAGGGTGCGGCGTCGACGGAGGGGGGCCTGCCTTCCATCAGGTCGGCCAGCAGTTCCGCCGCGGCGGGCGCCATCGTCACGCCATACCGGTAGTGGCCGGTGTTGACGAACACATTGTCGAAATCGGGGTGACGGTCGATGACCGGGATATTGTCCGGCGAACCGGGACGCAGCCCGGCCCAGTGCTGCACCGGCTGGATCGCCGCCAGCACGGGCAGCAGCGCAGCCGCATCGGCATGCAGGCGCTGACGCGTGGCGGCGTCGGTTGATTTGTCGAAGCCGGCGTCCTCCAGTGTGCTGCCCGCCAGCACATGGCCGTCGCGGCGCGGGATCAGGTACAGACCGTCGCAGTACACAATCGTCTCGAGCACGCCCGGCGCCAGCTTGAACAGCAGCATCTGGCCGCGAACCGGGCGTATGTGCGGCACCGCCGCCAGGCCCGTCAGCCCGGTCCCGGACCAGGCGCCGCTTGCCAGCACCACCTGATCCGCCGGCAAGATGCCGGTTGCCGTCTGCACCGCCGTCACCCGGCCGCCTTCCGCCCGCACGCCGGTGGCGGGGCGGAGCTCGTGGAGCGTGCCGCCGAGCTGCACCACCGCCGCACGCAGCGCCGCAACCAGCCGCGGGTTGCGCACCTGCGCCACCCCGGGCAGCCACACCGGTGTGCGGGCCGACAGGCCGGGCGGCAGCGACACGGTTTGAGGGCACCCCCGCTGCGCCGACATGCCATGCGCGGTACACCATGCCAGCGCCTGATCCGGCGCGTCAACATCCAGTGCCAGCATCCCGCAGCGCCAGAATTCGGCATCGCGCCCGGAGTGCCTCTCGATGTCCGCCACCCAGTCCGCATAGCCCGCCATCGAGCGCAAGGCCAGTACTGCGACCGCCTCGCCATACGCCCACGGCAATAGCGGCGAAAGGATGCCCCCCCCCGCCCACGACGATTCTCCGCCCGCGGCACCGCGTTCCAGCAGTGCGACGGTATAGCCCCTTTTGAGCAGGATTAGCGCCGTGCTCAGGCCGGAAATGCCCGCGCCCAGGATGACGACCGAGGATTTCACGCCGGATGCGTCAGCGTCATGCACCGGCGGCGCCTACGACTAAAGTTGTATAGATGCGTCCCCGCCAGCGTGCCAAGCTGAACCTCCTGAATACAACGAGGGAGGGATGAAAAATGGATAGACGTGGATTCACACTGGTTGAACTGCTGGTTGTGCTGGCGGTGGGTGCAATTTTATTGACGATTGCCATTCCCGGCTATGCATTTCTGGCAAACACGAGCAGGCTGGCGGCTGCGACCAACGACGTGGTGACGGCACTCCAGTTGGCGCGTTCCGAAGCGGTCAAGCGCGGCACCCGGGTCACGGTATGCAAGTCGAGCAACCCCATGGCGGCTTCGCCAGCCTGTCACCCTGCAGCCAGCTGGCAACAGGGCTGGCTGGTGTTCGTCGATGGCGGCGTGCGCGGGGCAATCGATGCAGGCGACACGCTATTGTGGGTGCATGGTCCGCTTGCGGCAGGTGCAATCACTGCGAGCGGCAGCAACTTCAGTGACTTTATCAGCTATCGCTCCAATGGCGTCAGCCAGGGCTCCCATA
>DAHWJK010000153.1:0-6748 GCA_027344185.1 Thiobacillus sp. | reverse complement strand
CTCGTAGCCCAGCGAGTTCATCGCCTCGCCAAAACCGCGCAAATTGGAAAGGTTCTGGAAGGCCTTCGGTTTCGACACGAACGTGCCCTTGCCCGGCACCTTGAAGATCATGCCCTCCTTCTGCAGATCATTCAGGGCCTGACGGATCGTGATTCGGCTCACACCGAAAGCGACCGTCATCTGACTCTCCGATGGCATCAACGCATGCGATGGGTAAGTGCCGTCCAGGATGCGGTGCCGGATGATTTCGCGGATCTGCGAGTACATCGGCACAGCGGACATGGGCAACACTTGCGCCGCCCCGGGGGGCACGAGAGGAGCGCATGGCGTCTTTGGTCTTGGCTTCATCGTCTGTGCATCGCATAACTTGTTATGACAAGTTTGGATAAGCAAATGGCGTGCCAAGACTACGTGCGCCATCGCGGGATGCTTGGGAGTCGCTCTCGTCGCCCCTAGGTTTCCACACTTGAGCACCGGCTGAACGGAACGAGACAGACGACCCCGCGCACAATCCAAGTGCGCAAGTGCGGGAAAGCTGCCCCACCGAGAACAATCTTGGGCGTTTAAGCACCGGCCGCGTGCACCGCAGCCAGCCCCATCGCGCTATGAATCACGACCGGTTTGGGTGGAGCTTTGGTGGTTTGGCGCCCCGACCAGCGTGATCCACCTTGCCGACCGTGTGCTGCGCCGCCTGCGACCCCAACGCAATAAGAGATGGCACGGCTGCCTGCCGATTCTGGTGGCGCATGGCCATGGACAGGTTCAAAGCGGCGTCGGCCCTAACAGTCCGCCCCTTTGACGTCGCTTTCGCAGATGATCGCCCCAGGTGTCCAGCCGTTCCGATCGACATTGCCGGGCTGATCCGAGAGGCCGTTCTCGAGGAATGCGCGCCGTCGGCGCGCAGCGGCCCAGCCGTCCATGATCGGTGGGATGCCTGCCACGAGCGTGTCGATCGCCGCGCGCGTTTTGGCGGGCAGGTATCGCGTCTGCGGCCAAACGGCATGAATCTCGCTGGCAAGCGCATGTTCACTGTCCGTGACGAGCTCCAGCTCGCCAGCGCGCACGTGTCGCGCAACGAGCCAGCAAGGCAGCCACGCCAGCCCGGCGCCGGCGACGGCCGCGTCGGCGATCGCCTCCAAATCGTCCAGGCGAAGCCGGCTGTCCAGGCGAAGCTCACGAATGCCGAGATCACGATCCTGCACCCGCCAGGGGAAATCCATGCCCGCACGCCCGTAGACGATGCCGGTGTGCCACGCAAGATTATCCAGATTGCGCGGCCGCCCGCGCCTGTCCAAATAATCCGGCGCGGCCCAAATGGCCATGCGCTGCGTGCCAAGTCGGCGCGAAGCGAGGCTGCTGCTGTCCGGCAGAGTCCCGATGCGCACCGCAAGGTCGATGCCCTCGCCGACCAAGTCGACGATCCTGTCATTGAACGACATTTCCAGGCTCAGTCGCGGGTGGCGACGGCTCAGCGCGACCAGCAAAGGCGCAACGCAGTACCGGCCGAACAGCACGGGGGCGCTGATGCGCAGAGATCCGCTCGGTTCGTGCCGGCCCGAGTCCAGCGCGGCCTCGCCGGCATCCAGTTCTGCCAAGGCTCGCACACAGCGCTCGTAGAAGGCCTGGCCATCTTCCGTCAGGCTCTGGGTGCGCGTCGTGCGATGGAACAAACGCGTGGCCAGCCGCTGCTCCAGGCGCGCAATCGTCTTGGCCACCGCGGAGCGCGTCAGATGCAGCCGCTCGGCGGCCTGCGAGAAGCTGCCCGCGTCGACGGCATGGACGAAGACCTCGATTCCTGTCAGGCGGTCATGCATCGAAAGCTCGTTGATTGATTCCCGAAACGATCCAAAATGCGTCGCATCTTTCACCACCAAGGATGCAATGGACTCAATATATTGTCCGCTCGTTGTCATGGGGGCGCCAGGAAGCAGTTTGTACGCCTGAGCACGCCAGGACATTCCCCAGCCGATCGCATCCCTGGAGTCATCTCATGCAGGCATACCGAATCACTTCCGGCTCGAACATCGCAGGTCTCGAGCGCTTCTCGACAACGCCGCGTCCGCTCGGCGCCCATGACGTACGCGTGCGCGTGCATGCCGTCGCGCTCAACTATCGTGATCTCATGGTTGCGCGCGGCGAATACCGTGTTTCGTCCAGCGAGCCCGTGATTGCCTGCTCGGACGCGGCCGGCGAGGTTGTGGCCACAGGGGCGGGCGTCACCCGGTTCAAGGTCGGCGACCGCGTGGCGGGAGCCTTCTTTCCGGCATGGATGGATGGCGAGCCGACGCCTGAGAACAGCGCGGGCGGTTTGGGAGCCGAGGTGGACGGCGTGTTGGCCGAGGAGATCGTGCTGCATGAGACGGCTGCGGTGCCGCTTCCGTCCCACCTCAATTTCGTCGAGGCCGCCACGCTTCCCTGCGCCGGTGTGACCGCCTGGAACACCCTCTTCGAGGAGGGTGGCCTCAAGCCTGGCAACACGGTCCTGCTGCTGGGCACAGGCGGCGTGTCGATATGGGCATTGCAACTGGCCAAAGCGGCGGGTCTGCGGACCATCATCACGTCGTCGAGCGACGAGAAGCTTCAGCGCGCGACCCGGTTGGGCGCCGATGCGACGATCAACTACCGCCAAATTCCCGCGTGGCAGGACGAGGTGTTGAGGCTGACGCACGGGCGAGGCGTGGATCTCGTCGCCGAGGTCGGTGGACAGGGCACGCTCACGCGCTCGATCGCCTCCACACGCATGGGCGGGCGCATCGCCATGATTGGCGGCGTCAGCGGCTTTGGCGCAAGTGACCTGCCGCCACTGCAGTTGATCGGGGGCGCCAAGCGGATCTCGGGCATCTTCGTGGGCAGCAGGGTCATGTTCGAGCGGCTTGCGCGCTTCGTCGAGATTGCTCAGATCCGGCCCGTCATCGATCGCGTGTTCCCCTTTGACGAGGCTGCGGCGGCGTATGCCTACCTTGAGGCCGCCAAGCACTTCGGCAAGGTGGTTGTACAAGTCGCCGCGTGAGTTGGATAGCGGGACAGCGGCTCTCTCAACTCGATCGATACATGCGCGAACGAAAGGACGAAAATGGAACAACCCCGTGACAGCCACCAGATGCACGCAAGATCAGGCGTCGAGGCTCCGAGCTTGCTTCTGTCGCATGAAGGTCACGGTGCAATCCGGATTGTTCGATATGCGATCCATCCAAGGCAAGAGAGGAGGTCCGCACCTGCGCTGAGGCCAGGACCGGCCCCTTTCGCCGGCCTTAGCCGCGAACGTGGGCAAGCCATTGCCTAGGACTGGCCCCCGCGACTTGACGGAATGCGCGACCGAAAGCCATCGCACTACCGTAGCCAACGTCGCCAGCAATCAGTTTGATCGGACGACCGGCGCGCAACATCCGCTTGGCCAGACCGATACGCCAGCGCTTGAGGTATTCGCCCGCAGGGGTTCCCACGACCTCGGAAAACAGTGCGGCGAACCTTGAGCGCGACATGCTCGCAACGGCCGCCATGCTCTCCACGTCCCAGTGGCGATCAGGCGCGGCGTGGATCGCCGTCAGAGCCTTGGCCAAACGTGGTTCGGCAAGGCCGGCCATCACGCCGACGTCCACAACGCGGTTCTCGATGGACAGGCGCAGCAGGCGGATGACCAGCGCTTCCACGAGCCGCTCCATCATGGTGGCATGGCCGCATCTTTGCCCCTGCGCTTCGGCAAACAGAACCATGAGCAAAGGTTTCAGATCCGACAGGTCGCCCGCCTCCAGGACGAGGAGGCGTGGCATGCCTTGCAGCACCGGATTTTCGTCCCCGAGGCCAAACGCCACGTTTGCGCTCAGAACACATGCCTCGCCGTCACGGGACGGGCTGATGTTGTGCGCAACGGGCCGGGCAAAAAATGCCACGGCCGGCCCCTCAAGCGGCTTGCGGACACGCCCATATTGCACCGACACCCGCCCGGAACGAACGACATGCATCACCCCTTCGGTCGCGGGGCGGGGCATGGTCAGCGGCGTACGCAGCGCCCCGTTATGAAGCACCTGGGCCTGCAAGTCGAAGCGCTGAAGAAAGTGGGTGAGTCGATCCATACAGGATGAACAGTATAGAAAAAAGTCATTTCTGCCACCATCAAGCCCAACTCCGATCCTAGGATGGCGACTCGTTTTAAAGGAGTTGCCATGCTGATCCCTCGCCAAGCCGTGCCCGGGCTGACCCTACCTACCCTCGCGCATGGAATGTTCGATCTGTCTGCCGAGCAACCGGACACCTTTTCCTTGCTCGTGGCCTACCGTGGCCTGCATTGCCCCGTCTGCTTCAAGTATTTAATGGAACTGGGACGGTTGCTGCCGGAATTCGGCAAGCGCGGCGTGTCCGTCATTGCGTACTCGAGCGATACGCAAGAACGCGCCCGGCTCATGGCCGACAAGGTCGATGCGCCGGACCTCCGGATGGGCTACGCCCTGCCCTTGCAGACCGCGCGCGCCTGGGGCCTTTACATCAGTCAGTCGCGCGGCAAGACATCCATCGGCATCGAGGAGCCGCCCCTGTTTAGCGAGCCTGGCGTCTTCCTCGTGCGGCCGGATGGCACGCTCTATTACGCAGCCGTGCAAACCATGCCGTTTGCCCGCCCCCACTTTGATGAATTGCTGGGCGCGATCGACTTTGCCCTCAGTCAGAACTATCCGGCCCGCGGCGAATTCACGGGGCACGTTTGATTGCGCCAGCCATCCTCCGGGCGTATTGGGCCACCGGTTCGATGGGGCTCCGGCTACGGTTGGCGAAGGGATCAGGGACGGTCGGACTGCATCCGCGCAAATGACACTGGCGCGGCGATCTCACGCGCCTGCATTTCAAGCCAGGCCATAGCCACCTCCTCCAGGTGTGTCGATGATGAACAGATCCCCGGGTTGCATCTCGACATAATCGGTCGCGCCCAGGGTCACCGCCGTGCCGTCGGCACGCAGCACACGGTTGACGCCGACCGCCCCCGGCTCGCCGCCATACAGGCCGAAGGCGGGCTGAATCCTGCCGTTGGACAGGATGCTGGCGGTCATCGGCGCGAGGAAACGGATGCAGCGCGTGCCGCCATTGCCCCCATGCCAGCGGCCGGCGCCGCCCGAGAACTGGCGGATCGCAAAACGCTCCAGCCGCACCGGATAGCGGAACTCCAGCACTTCGGGATCGGTCAGCCGCGAGTTGGTCATATGCGTCTGGACCACGTCGGATCCGTCGAAGCCGCCGACCAGATTGCCTTGCGCGTCGAACAACCCGCCGGCGCCCGAACCGCCCGCGATGGTCTCGTAGTACTGGTGACGTTCGTTGCCGAAGGTGAAGTTGTTCATCGTGCACTGCCCCGCGGCCTGCACGCCCAGGGCGCCTAAAAGCGCGTTGGTGATGCACATCGAGGTCTCGACGTTGCCGGCAACTACCGCAGCGGGGTAATGCGGATCCAGCATCGATCCTTCCGGGACGATGATCCGCAGCGGCTTGAGGCAGCCGGCATTGAGCGGGATGTCGTCGTCGACCAGACAGCGGAACACATACAGCACCGCCGCTGTGGTGACCGCGCGCGGAGCGTTGAAGTTGTTCCCCAGCTGGTTCGATGTGCCGGTAAAGTCGATCACCGCGCTGCGCGCCTTCGCATCGACCGAGACCGCCACGCGGATGTGCGCCCCCGAGTCCAGCTCGAGGTCGAAGCGGCCGTTACGCAGCGCGCCGATAACGCGGCGCACTGCCGCCTCGGCGTTGTCCTGCACGTGCTGCATGTAGGCGCGAACCACGTCGATGCCGTACTCCTCGACCAGGCGGTGCAACTCGCGCGCGCCCTTCGCATTCGCCGCGATCTGCGCCTTCAGGTCGGCGATGTTCTGCTGCGGGTTCCGCGCTGGATGCGGCCCCGAGCCCAGCAGTTCGAGCAGATGCTCCTCCTGCAGCCTGCCGTCGGAGACCAGCTTGACGTTGTCGAGGATGACCCCCTCGTCCTCGATGGTGTGCGAATGCGGCGGCATCGAGCCGGGGGTGAGGCCGCCGATGTCGGCCTGGTGTCCGCGCGAGCCGACGTAGAACAGCACCTCGGCACCGGTCTGGTCGAACACTGGGGTGATCACCGTCACGTCCGGGAGGTGGGTGCCACCGTGGTATGGATCGTTGAGCACGTAGACGTCGCCCGGCCACATCCGCCCGGCGTTGCGTTCAATCACGGTACGGATGCTCTCACCCATCGATCCGAGGTGTACCGGCACGTGCGGCGCATTGGCGATTAGGTTGCCGCGGCTGTCGAACAGCGCGCAGGAGAAGTCCAGCCGCTCCTTGATGTTCACCGACACCGCGGTGTTCTGCAGCTGCGCCCCCATCTGGTCCGCGATGCTCATGAACAGGTTGTTGAACACCTCCAGCAGCACCGGATCGGCTGCGGTATCGCGGTCCTGCGCGCCGACGCGGGCTTCCACGCGGACCAATTCCAAGTGGTTCATCGGCGTGACTTCTGCGCGCCAGCCGGGCGCCACTGAGATGGTTGTGTTGGTGTCGATGATCACGGCCGGTCCGTCGATGCGGTGCCCGGGGCGGCAATGGCCGCGCAGCACCAGCGCGGCCTCGTGCCAAGCGCCTTGGTTGAACAGGCGGATGTTCTCGTGCACCGGCACCGGGCCAGGCTCGCCTGCCGCCTGTGCCCGCTCGTGCGTGCCGCTGCCGCCGCCGATAGCCTCGACAGTCACGGCCTCGACAATCAGCGGTCGCCCGTCGAGCAGGTGGGCGAAGCGCT
>DAHWJK010000150.1:0-12921 GCA_027344185.1 Thiobacillus sp. | reverse complement strand
GCTGATCCTGACCGCGCGCGACCAGCTCGACGACAAGGTGCGCGGGCTCGACCTGGGCGCCGACGATTACGTGCTGAAGCCGTTCGACCTCGACGAGATCGCCGCCCGGCTGCGCGCGCTGGTGCGGCGCGCCCACGGCCGTCCGGAACCGGTGCTCACGCTGGGCGAGATCGCGCTCAACCCGGCCACGCGGAGCGTGACGCGTGCGGGCCAGGCGGTCGACCTGACCCCGCGCGAATTCGACCTGCTGCACCTGCTGCTCGAAAACACCGACCGCGTGCTGACGCGGCGCGCACTGGAAGAACAGCTCTACACCTGGAACGAGGCGGTCGACAGCAACGCGCTCGAAGTCCATATCCACCACCTGCGGAAGAAGCTCGGCAACGACGTGATCCGAACCGTGCGCGGCGTCGGCTACATGGCCTCGACGGGCATGGCGGCATGACCCGGCCCTATTCCCTGCGCCGGCGGCTGGTCTGGCTGCTGACCGGCTCGGTGACGGCGATCTGGCTGCTGTCGGCGCTGGTGGTCTATCAGCGCGCGCACCATGAAGCCGACGAACTGCTCGATGCCCAGTTGACGCAGGTCGCCGATACCCTGCTGGCGATCGTGGCGGCGGGCGAAGTCGAACATTTCGCGGAAGAACTGCAGGATCATGGGCGCCACAACCCGGTGCCGATCGCATTCGAGGTCTGGCACGGCAAGCACGGGCAGATGCAGCGCCTGGTCACCTCGATGGGTCACGACGGGTTCGAGGCCGGCGTGGAGCCGGGATTCAGCGAGCATCTCTACCGGGGCGCGCGCTGGCGTTTCTATACGGTGCGCGATGCCGACGAGGAATACCGGGTGGTCGTCGGCCAGGCGCACGCCGCACGTGAAGGTCTCGCACGCGAAATCGGCGTGTCGCTGCTGATTCCCGGCGCGCTGGCACTGCCGCTGATGGCGCTCGCGGTGTGGTGGGGCGTCGGCCGCAATTTGCGGCCCGTCGATGCGGTGGCGCGGCAGGTCGGCGCGCTCGATGCGCAGGCCCTGTCGCCGCTCGACGAATCGCCCGCGCTGCCGGATGAGATTTCGCCCCTGCGCACCGCGCTCAATGCGCTGATTCGGCGCGTCACGGAAGCCTTCGAAAACGAGCGCCGCTTCACCGCGGACGCCGCGCACGAGCTGCGCACCCCACTGGCGGCCTTGAAGGTGCAGGCGCAGGTCGCGCTGCGGGCGCAGACGCCGGCGCACCAGCAGCGCGCGCTGGCGCAGGTGATCGCCGGGGTCGATCGGATGACGCATCTGGTCGAGCAATTGCTGACGCTGGCGCGCATCGACCCGGCCGCGCAAAGCGGCACGCCGCCGCCGCTCGACGTCGCGCGGACCGCAGCGGACGTGTGCGAAGAGTTGCGGGCGCAGGCCGAGCGGCAGGGGCAATCGCTGGTCGTCGAGGCGGCAGGGACGTGCCCGGTTGCAGTGACCGCGGCCTGGCTGCAGATCGCGATCCGCAACCTGGTGGACAACGCGATGCGTTATGCCGGCGAAGGCGCGCGGATCGAAGTGCGCGTCGCGCGCGAGGACTCGGCCTGCAGCGTCACCGTCGCCGACGACGGTCCGGGCGTGGCGCCCGAACTGCGCTCGCGGCTGAGCGCCCGCTTCGTGCGGGGCGAAGTCGAAGGCGAAGGGTGCGGCCTCGGTCTGTCCATCGTCGCGCGCATCGCGGCCCGCTCACACGGGGAGCTCGAACTCGGTGACGGGTTGCCGCGTCCCGACGGCGGCCACGGATTCGCGGCCACGCTGCGCTTCGACGCCGCCGAGGCCTGATCCGTCAGCGACGGGAGCCGCCCGGCGCCATCATCCCGGGGCCCATGCCGGGTCCCATGCCTGGGCCGGGGCCGATGCCCGCCGGCGGCATGTCGGGCAGCGTCTTGCCCTGCGCCCGGGCGCGCTCTTCCATCTGCCTGTGGTGCTCGGCGCGGAAAGCCTGGCGCTCCTGCGCGGTTTTCAGGGACCGCATGCGGTTGCGGTATTCGATCCGCTCCTGCGGCGACATCAGTTCGTACCCGTAGATGCGATCCTGGTCGCGAACCTGTTCGGTCGCGCGCGTCCGGTCCTGTGCCGGCGCGGGATCGGCGGCATGCGCCGGAACGGCGCCCGCGATCAAGAAGGAAAGGGCCACGATTGGTGCGATTTTCATTTCAGCCTCCCTGGCAAGTGCGAAGTTTGCGGCGCAGGCACCCTCGTCCCTGCGCCAAGCCATACCCGCTTTCAATCTAGTACACCCGGCGCCGATCCGGCAGTCTCACGCCCCACCCGCGTCCGGTCTCTCCCTGCGATGGTTCGGGTTCACGAGCGGCGCTTGCGCGGTTCGTAATGCACCACCGCACGCATGATCTCGGAGTAGGGAAATGCGGCGGCGTCGCCGAATCGTTCCCGGGCCTGCATCACCGTGGCGGCGATGTCGGTCGCTTCATCGGCGGGGCCGTCCAGCACGGCCGAGAGGCCGCGCACGCCGCCGCACTCGGCGCGGATTTCCTTGCCGAAGGGCCACTGCACGCCGGGGCTGATCTTGAGCGCGAACTGCGCGTTCATGCGCAGCGCGTCATAGAACGCGATGCAGTGCTCGCGCACGGCCGGATCATCGCAGGCAATCGCTTCGCGCTCGGCGAGATTCAGCCTGCGCGAGCGTCCGCAGCCGGCGCAACGCGACAGCAGAGCCCGCTCGAACGGACAGCTGTATTCGATGTAAGCCTTGCGGGCCAGCTTATAAGCGTCTTCGTTGTACTCAGCCATCGGACACCCTCAATAATCTACTGCGCGGGCGCGATCCGGGCGCGTCCGATGCTCGGAATCCTCATGTACATCGAGTACATTCCGGTTCCTGCGCTTCGGGCGCGCCCGGCTGACGCCCTGCTCGCTACGATTCTTGAGGGCGTCCTTTCGTCTTTCAAGCATAGGCGGAAGGATTACTACCAGTCGTCGCCGGAGAGGGTTTTTTCCAGCTCGCGCTCGGCAGTGAGCGTTTCCTGCGCGGTAATTTCGTTGTCGGCGAAAATCATCTTGTACTTGTCGCCGGTCTTGGGGTCGAGGGTCTTGCGCAGTTCGTTGGTGTGCGCCTTGGCTTCCTTGAATGTCGCCCACTCGCCCTGCTTTTCCAGTACTTTGAACATTCCCATGCGGAAAACGTAGTAAGGCATGATTTCTCCTAGCTCAATTTGCCGTGGCACTGCTTGTATTTCTTGCCCGATCCGCACGGGCAGGGTTCGTTGCGACCGACCTTGGGATAGGCGTCGCCCGGGACGGCCGTCGTGCCCACGGCGGCTTCGGCAAAGTCGCGCCCCTCGTCGTATTCGGTGTGTTCGAACTGCATGTTGGGCGGCTCGTGCAATGCGACCGCCTGCACATCCTCGGGCGCACGCACCTGCACGGTTGAGGTGATCTGCGTCACTTCCGCCTTGATCGCGGTAAGCATGGCGGAGAACAGCTCGAACGCCTCGCGCTTGTATTCCTGCTTGGGCTGCTTCTGCGCATAACCGCGCAGGTGGATGCCCTGGCGCAGGTGGTCGAGCGCGGACAGGTGTTCGCGCCAGTGCGAATCCAGGCTCTGCAGCATCACGGCGTGCTCGAACTGGCGCAGTCCTTCGGCACCCACCCGTGCTTCCTTCTCTTTGTAGACCGCATCGGCGGCCTCGCAGATTTTTTTGCGCAGACCGGTCTCGTCGAGCTGCTTGTCTTCGTCCAGCCACTGCTGCAACGGCAGGTCGAGCGTGAATTGCGCGGCCAGCGTCTTTTCCAGCCCTGCCACGTCCCATTGCTCATCCATGCTGCCGGGCCCGATGTGCAGGTCGACAGTCTCGTTCAGCACGTCGTCGCGCATCGCGCGGATGGTCTCGCTGATGTCGGCGCTTGCCAAGAGTTCGTTGCGCTGCTCGTAGATGACCTTGCGCTGGTCGTTGGAGACATCGTCGTATTCGAGCAGTTGCTTCCTGATGTCGAAGTTGCGCTGTTCGACCTTGCGCTGGGCATTTTCGATCGCGCGCGTCACCCATGGATGCTCGATCGCCTCGCCCTCGGGCATTTTCAGCCGGTCCATGATCGCGGCGACGCGGTCGGACGCGAAGATGCGCAGCAGCGGATCTTCCAGCGACAGGAAGAAGCGGCTGGAGCCGGGGTCGCCCTGGCGCCCGGAGCGGCCGCGCAGCTGGTTGTCGACACGACGCGACTCATGCCGTTCTGTGCCGATGATATGCAGGCCTCCGGAAGCCAGCACGGCATCGTGGCGTACCTGCCAGTCGGCCTTGAGCGCAGCGGTTCGGCTCGCTTTTTCGCTGTCGGACAGCGTCTCGTCGTGGCTGATTGCGTCGAGTTCCTTCTGGATGCTGCCGCCCAGCACGATGTCGGTGCCGCGGCCCGCCATGTTGGTGGCGATGGTGATGCCGCCCGGCATGCCCGCCTGCGCGATGACTTCGGCCTCGCGCGCGTGCTGCTTGGCGTTGAGCACGTTGTGCGGCAGGCCGGCCTTTTTCAGCTCGGCCGACAGGTGCTCGTTGGCCTCGATCGAGGTGGTGCCGACCAGCACCGGCTGGCCGTTGGCGTTGCGCGCGCGGATGTCGTTGATCACCGCCTGGTCGCGCTCGGCGGCGGTGCGGTAGACCTGGTCGTGCTCGTCCTTGCGGATCATCGGCCGATGGGTCGGGATGACCACGGTTTCCAGGCCGTAGATGCTCTGGAATTCGAAGGCCTCGGTGTCCGCGGTGCCGGTCATGCCGGACAGCTTTTCGTACATGCGGAAGTAGTTCTGGAAGGTGATCGAGGCGAGCGTCTGGTTTTCCTTCTGGATCGATACGCCTTCCTTGGCCTCGACCGCCTGGTGCAGGCCTTCCGACCAGCGGCGCCCGCTCATCAGGCGGCCGGTGAATTCGTCGACGATGATGACCTCGTCGTTCTGCACCACGTAATGCTGGTCCCTGAAGAACAGCGCATGCGCACGCAGGGCGGCGTAGACGTGGTGCATCAGCATGATGTTGGAGGCGTCGTACAGGCTGCCGCCCTCGGGCAGCAGGCCCATCTCGGTGAGGATGGCCTCGACCTTTTCGTGCCCGGCCTCGGACAGCAGCACCTGGCGCGACTTCTCGTCGACCGAGTAGTCGCCTTCCGCTTCCTCGTCCTTCTGCCGGATCAGGCGCGGCGGCACCTGGTTGACCTGCAGGTACAGCGCGGTGTTTTCCTCCGACTGGCCGGAAATGATCAGCGGCGTGCGCGCCTCGTCGATCAGGATCGAGTCGACTTCGTCGATGATGCCGAAAGCCAGCGGACGCTGTACCTTCTCGCTCATCTGGTAGACCATGTTGTCGCGCAGGTAGTCGAAGCCGTATTCGTTGTTGGTGCCGTAGGTGATATCGGCGGCGTAGGCGGCCTGCTTGGCGTCGTGCGGCATCTGCGACAGGTTGACCCCGGTGGTCAGTCCGAGGAAGCCATACAGCCGGCCCATCCATTCGGCATCGCGGCTGGCGAGGTAGTCGTTGACCGTCACCACGTGGACCCCCTTGCCGGTGAGCGCATTCAGGTACGCCGCCAGCGTCGCCATCAGGGTCTTGCCCTCGCCGGTGCGCATCTCGGCGATCTTGCCGTCGTGCAGGACCATGCCGCCCACCATCTGCACGTCGAAGTGGCGCATGCCGAGCACGCGCTTCGACGCTTCGCGCACGACGGCAAACGCTTCCGGCAGCAGTTTGTCGAGCGATTCGCCGTTTTCCAGCCGGGTTTTGAATTCGGCGGTCTTGCCGGCCAACTCGACGTCGGACAATTTTTCCAGCGCCGGCTCCAGCGCATTGATCGCCTTGACCTTTTGCAGGTATTGTTTGACCAGCCGCTCATTGCGGCTGCCGAAGACTTTTTTGAACAGGGATTGCAGCATGGGAAATCCGAAAATGCCCGCAGGACGCGGTAAATCCTTGAATCTTAACATAGCGCCACCGGCTTGCCGTGACGCCGCCCGGACGGCCGCGCGGGCGCCCCGCAAAGCCGTCCGGGCGGCCCTGCGTGCCCCCCTGGCATGAGTACGTCGAGCCTCGCCGACCTGCTGGCCAGCCAGCTGCCCAATGGCCTTGCGGCGCGCGCGCGCGCGCTGCTCGACATCCAGTCCGCGCTCGAGCGCGCCTTGCCTGCCGCACTGTCCGGGCATGTACGCACCATGCAGTTCGAGGCGGGCATGCTGAGCCTGGCATGCGACAGCGGCGCCGTCGCCACCCGCCTGCGCGGCCAGACGGACGCACTGATCACCAGCCTCGGCAAACTCGGGATTGCGGTGGCGGCGGTACGCGTCACCGTCAACCCCGAGCTGCTCGCACGCTACGTCCACCCGGTCGAGAAACGCGGCTTGCCGACCGCCGCGCTCGACCAGCTCACCCATCTCAACGCCGCCATCGAAGACGGGCCGCTGAAAGACGCGATCGGCCGCATGCTGCAGCATCACCGCAAGGACTGACTCCGCCCCGCCTCCCCCCGCATTCGACGCAGCGGATTCAGGCTTCGCGCGGCGCCACCGGCTCGCCCGTTTCCGGCGGAGCCCGCTCCGGCAGTCCGCTGCGGATATGCAGGTCGCGCTGCGGATAGGGAATGACGATGCCGGCGTCCCTGAATGCGCGCCAGATGGCCCGGTTGATGTCCGAGCGCACGCTGCCCATGCCGGCCTCGGGGTCCCGGATCCACACCCGCAGTTCGAGTTCGATGCCATTGTCGCCAAAGCCCATCAGGCGGGACGTGGGCGCCGGATCGTCGAGCACCCGCGGATTGGCTTTTGCGGCCTCGTCCAGCAGGGCCAGCGCCTGTTCCGGGTCATTGTCGTAGCTGATCGACACCGGGATTCTCAGGCGCACGTTGCGGTCGCTGTAGCTCCAGTTGATGACCTCGTTGGTGATCAGCATCTCGTTGGGAATCAGCCGCTCGACGCCGTCGCGATCCTTCACCACGACGTAGCGCGCATGCAGCTCCTGCACCCAGCCGAGCTTGTTGTCGATGGTGATGACGTCGCCCGGGCGAATCGAGCGGTCGAACAGCACGATGAAGCCGCTGATGAAATTGCTGGCGATGCGCTGCAGGCCAAAACCGAGGCCCACGCCGAGCGCGCCGCCGAACACCGCCAGCGCGGTGAGGTCGATGCCGACCGCATCCAGCGCCAACAGAAAGGCCAGCACCATCAGCACGAACTTGCTGAGCTTGACCAGCGCCACCTGCATCCCGACGTTGACATACGCGGCGCGGCTGATGCGGTTTTCGATAACGCGGCCCAGCCACTGCGCCAGCAGCCACAACAGGGCCGCCGCAAGGACGAACTGGATCACCGTGAGCACCGAGATCCGGGCGCTGCCTAATTTCATCGCCATGCCGTCCAGCTCTTCCAGCACGGCGGGCAGCCAGCCCAGCATATGCAGCGCCACGACGATCCAGATCGAAGTCGCGATCAGGTTTTCCCAAGCCTTGACCGCAGGACCGGGGCGGAAGGTCTTGCGCAGGAAATAGATCAGGATACGGATCGTCGCCAGCGACACCAGCAAAGGCACGGCAAGATCGAGCAGATCCACCGGGATGCCCCGATGCTGCAGCAGTGCCCGCCCGGCCAGCACCCCCAGCAGCATGCTGACCGGGAACAGGACGCGCTGCAGGGCCTTCAAAGCCAAATGACGGATCGTATAGTCCTCGCCCGCCACCGCCGGCACCGACAGGCTCTGGTTCATGACGCGACGCACCAAAAGGGCGCCGCCCGCGGCCAGCACCAGCACCGACACCTGCCACCAGAACCCGGGGTCGTGGATCAGGCCACGGCCATCGTTCAGCATGGTTTGCAGGTCGAAGGGCAGATCGAAGGGCATGGAGATGCGCGCTCGGAGTTTTACCGGAACATACCGGACCGGGACCGCACCCGACAAGCCCTGTCTGGTCTGGGCTGGATTTTTGGCCTCGGGGGATGTATTTTCAAACCGCAGGAGGCATGCAAACACACTGCCTGCCTCCCGACGGTTTCCGGAGCGAAGCCGCGCCATAACAGGCCCCCTACGGCCAAGGGAGGATAGACGCGCAGCCTGCATACAGCATCACGTGCTTGCGGTGTGGCAAGACACTCGCCTGTGCGTACTTACTCCGCACGCTTCTGGTGCTGCTGGCGGCGTTGACAGGCTTCATGCTGCCCGCGCGCGCAGCGCTGGCGAATTTGCCGGAGGTCCGGATTGCCGTGCTTGCCCACCGCGGGGAGGCGGCGGCGCTCAAAAACTGGCAGCCGACCGCGGACTATCTGTCGCAAGCGATCCCGACCCGCCGCTTCGTGATCGTGCCGCTGAAAAACGCCACCCTGGGGCCGGTGGTCGCCGCACAGGAGGTGGACTTCGTTCTCACCAACCCGGGCTCCTACGTCACGCTGGAGGCACGGCATGGCGTGACGCGCATGCTCACCCTGCGCGCGCTGCGCCAGGGCCGGGTGCTGACCGAGTTCGGCGCGGTCATTTTCACCCGCGCCGACCGCGACGACATCCGCACGCTTGCAGACCTGAAAGGCAAGTCCTTCATGGGGGTGGGCAAGGACACCTTCGGCGGCTTCCTGATGGCGCGGCACGCGCTCGAGGCCGCCGGCGTCAAGCCATTCAAACATTTTGCGCGGCTCGAATTCTCCGGCCTGCCGCAGGACACCATCGTGTACGCGGTGCGCGACGGCCGGGTGGATGCCGGCACGGTGCGGACCGACCTGCTGGAAGGCATGGCGGCCGAAGGCAAGATCGATCTCGCCGCGTTCAAGGCAATTGGCGCACGCGTGCATCCGGATTTCCCCTTCCTCGCCAGCACCCGCCTGTATCCGGAATGGGCGTTTGCGCGCCTCAAGCACGTGCCCGACGCACTGGCGCAGCAGGTCGCCGTTGCGCTGCTGAGTCTGCCCGCTGACAGCGCGGCGGCGCGGGCGAGCCAGTCGGCCGGCTGGACCGTGCCGCTCGATTACACGCCGGTCCACGCGTTGTTCAGGGAGTTGCGCGCCGGCCCCTATCAGAATCATGGCGAAGTGCGTCTGGTCGATGTCGTGCGCCAGTACTGGCTGTTGATCACTGCACTGACGCTGGTTCCGGCCGTCCTTGGGTTCATTCTGTTCTACATCCTGCGCCTGAACCGCACGCTGAAGGAAACCCGGCTTCGTCTCGAGTCATCGAATGTCGAATTGCAGAAACTGTCCTGTCATGACGGCCTCACCGGCATTGGCAACCACCGTCTGTTCGATGAAAAACTGGCGGCTGAATGGAGTCGCGCGGCACGTGACCAGACGCCGCTGTCGCTCGTCATGGCCGACATCGATCGCTTCAAGCTGCTGAACGATAGCGAGGGCCATCTGGCCGGCGATGTCTGCCTGAGGGAAGTCGCGCAGGTGCTGGCCCAGACCGTCCGGCGACCGGCCGACCTGCTGGCGCGCTACGGCGGTGAGGAGTTCGTCGCGATCCTGCCGGGAACCGATTTGCCGGGAGCGTATGCCATCGCCGAGCGCATGCGCAAGGCGGTCGAGGCACTGAATATTCCCAATCGTGGAACCGGCGGCATCGTCACCATCAGTCTGGGGGCGGCGAGCGCGGTGCCGCATCCTGGCATATCGGCGCTGGATTTGCTGGACCAGGCCGACCACGCGATGTATCTGGCCAAGGAAGGCGGCCGCAACCAGACCCGGCTCGCCAAATAAGCCGTTAGGTGGCTGTATCGCGGTGGCTCGTGTACACCACCCGGTTGCGGCCCATGGCCTTGGCTTCGTACAGACGCTCGTCTCCGATCCGAATCAGCGACTGCAAGTCGGCCGCGTCGATCGCAAGCTGCGCGCAGCCTGCACTGGCCGTCACCTGCAGCGTGTCGCCTTCCATCGGGATCGCCAGCGTGGCCAGTGCCGCACGGATCCGCTCGGCAACGTCCACCGCCCGTGCCAGATCCGTGTCCGGCAGCAGCACGTGGAATTCCTCGCCGCCGACGCGCGCCAGCAGGTCGGCCGGCCTGAGGCTACGCTGGATTTCAGCGGCCACCGATTTGAGTACCTGGTCGCCGGCCTGATGACCGTACCGGTCGTTGATCTGCTTGAAATGGTCCAGGTCCAGGCACAACAGCGAGAGCGCAGCGCCACTGCGGCGCGAACGCGCGACCTCCATACCGGCCCGCGCCATGAAATGACGGCGGTTGGCCGCGCCGGTGAGTGAATCGGTCGACGCCAGTTCGGCCAGCCGGGCATTGGTCTTCTGAACCTGCAGCAGCGCCTCCTCGGTGCGGGCCTGTTGCGCCCGCAGCTGCTCCATCATTTCTGCCTGGCTGTAGACTGCCGAAAACGAGCGGGTGGTGTGGAAGGCCTGCACGATGCCATAGCTGAGAATGAAGAAACCCGCCGCGAAAATCCCGTGGGCCAGCCACCATTGATGATTCCACGCGCTGGCGAGCAGGAAGGACACCGAAGACTGGGCGAAGGCCGCCAGCGAGATCATGTACACGGTCATCAGCGGCGAGCGGATCCGCCGCAGCGCCATCAGCAGCACCCCGGCTAGGCACAGCGACAGGGCGCCGATTTCGAGGGTGCGCAGGATGATCTGCGCTTGGGCCCAGGGCAGCAGGCTCACCGCGGTGGCGGCCAGCGTGATCAGCCCGAACGTCGCCCAGCCGCGCAGCCAGAACCTGCGCTGCTGTCGCGCTTCCGGCGGGTCGGCTGGACTACCGTAATACAGCAGTGCGACGAAGAAACAGGCCGCCATGACCCCCCGCGAGGTGGGGCCGAACACCAGAAACAGGGCCAGGTCCTCGTGCACATGGCGGGTCAGCACGCCGTGCGGCAGGTAGATCAGGGTAAAGCCGAGAAAACCCAGCGTCAGCCAGCGCAAGAACACCTCGCCCGACGCCAGGTAACAGCGCCAGGTGACATAGGTGGCAAAGCTGCTCAGCGCGATCGCGACGCCGATGGCCAGTTCGTGCACGCCATGGTGTTCAAAGCGCAGGGCCGGGTCCTGAAAGGCATTCAGATATGCAATGGCGATCAAGGGCGACAGGGCAAACGCCACGCCGAGCGCCTGCTGATAGGCGCAGGTCAGGGTGCGGATGGACTGACCGGTCTTGCGGGCGGGGTCCTGCATCGGTGCGCTCCCTCTCTATCCCTGCCGAGGGATTCTAGTCCCCATTGCGACGATCCCTGCAGGATTCCGCCCGGCCGGCGCCTTCGCTACCGCAGTACCATCCGCTCGACCACATACACCAGCGCGACGACGATACCGACCACCAGCGCGAAACGCAGCACCCGCCCGATATGGCCCAGGTAGGTGCGGTTGCCGGTGAACATCCATGCCAGTCCGAGCGCCACCACCGCGATCAGCAGGGCGACGATCATCAGGCGGACGAAAATCATGCAGCGAGCGGATGCAGGCGAAGAAACGCAGCGGGCACGTCTTCGTCACGCTCGAAACTGACGAACTCCCAGGCCTCCTGATGCTGCAGCAGTTCGCGCAGCAGGGCGTTGTTGAGCGCGTGGCCGGACTTATAGGCCTCGAAGGCACCGATCACCGGATGGCCCAGCAGGTAGAGGTCGCCGATCGCGTCGAGCACCTTGTGCTTGACGAACTCGTCGTCGTAGCGCAGGCCGTCCTGATTCAACACGCGGAACTCGTCCATGACGATGGCGTTGTCGAGCGAGCCGCCGAGCGCCAAGCCCTGGTTGCGCAGATATTCGACCTCGTGCATGAAGCCGAACGTGCGCGCGCGTGCGACCTCCTTGGTGTAGGCGGTGTCTGCGAAGTCGATGCTGACGGTCTTGCCGCTCTTGTCGAACACCGGGTGCTTGAAGTCGATGGTGAACTCGACCTTGAAACCGTTGTGCGGGACGAAGCGCGCCCACTTGTCGCCGTCATGCACCTCGATCGGCTGCGTGATGCGCACGTAGCGCTTCGCCGCGTCCTGTTCGACGATGCCGGCGGACTGCAGCAGGAACACGAACGGGGCCGAGGAGCCGTCCATGATCGGGATCTCGGGACCGGTCAGGTCGACCAGCAGGTTGTCGATGCCCAGCCCCGCGAGCGCAGACATCAGGTGCTCGACGGTGGACACCTTCGCGGCGCCGGATTCGAGCAGCGAGCACAGCCGGGTGTCGGTGACCAGATAGGGATCGGCCTTTAGTTCGGCAGGGGGGTCGAGGTCCATCCGCCGGAACACGATGCCGGTATCGGGGCCCGCCGGGCGCAGAGTCATCTCGACCTTGACGCCGGAATGCAGGCCGACGCCGGTTGCCTTGACCGGCGTTTTCAGGGTGCGTTGCTTGATCATCCAGCCATTTTAGCCGGTCTCGGAGTATCGAGCACGACGACCGCAATGCGTTGCGGTCGTCGTGCGCCAGCCCGCATGCTCAGTCCGCCTGCTTGCGCAGGAAGGCCGGGATGTCCAGGGTATCGATGCCGGAATCGGCCATCGCCTGGATGGTGCGGCTGCGCCGGCTGGTCATCACGCTCGGCACGTCCTCGCTGTTGCCGCCCATCATCATCGGCGCATCGTCGGTGCCGGTACGGATGATCTGCATCGGTTTCGGCTGCTGGCGGGCGACCGGGCTGCCGAGGCCGGTGGCGACCATGGTGACGCGCAGTGCGTCTTCCATGCCGTCGTCGAGCACCTGGCCGACGATCACCGTGGCTTCTTCGGCGGTGAAGCTCTTGATCGTGTTCATCACTTCGTGGATCTCGCGCATCTTCACGCTGGACGAAGCGGTGATGTTGACCAGCACGCCGCGGGCGCCGGCCAGGTTGACGTCTTCCAGCAGCGGGCTGGCAACGGCCTGTTCGGCAGCAATCCGCGCGCGGTTGTCGCCGCTGGCCTCGGCCGAACCCATCATCGCCATGCCCATTTCGCTCATCACGGTGCGCACGTCGGCGAAGTCGACGTTGACCAGGCCGGGGCAGTTGA
>DAHWJK010000201.1:0-22042 GCA_027344185.1 Thiobacillus sp. | reverse complement strand
AAGATCAAGCGCGTCGGGTGGGCAGCAAAGAACTCGCCCCGCCTTTGATGTTTTTAATTTGTTTTTTGTGGGCGGGGCTCAAACACCTTTGCCGCTGATCCACCCGACAAACTTGATCTTCGGCGGGTCTGTAAGGGGAAGAAAGTCAAAACCAGTGTGACTGTGAGCAGCCGTCGCGAACCGGATCGAGCGCTTCGCAGTGGGGCTCCACAAGCACACAAGTCGCCCCGTCACCACCGACCTGGTTTTGACTTGTCGCCCCTCTCAGTCCCGCCGGAAATTGAGCCTGCCGGGCGGATCAGCGGCAAAGGTGTCTGAGCCCCGCTCACCTTCGAAATACAAAAAAAGCGGGGCGAGTTCTTTGCCGCCCGCCCGGCAGGCTCGATTTCCGGGGTTTCGGGGATGAGCGGGGTCGCTTTTTCTTTGGTTACTTTCTTTTGGCGAGACAAAAGAAAGTGACTAGCTGCCGGGCTACCCCCGGCCAACGGTCAGCAGTCCTGCAAAAGCACTAACTACTCAGTCGTGCTCGGCGCCCTAGCTCAACTGGATTGCATCGGCGCCACGCGTCTCGCAACGTCTTGTTCAGGCCTGACAGGCCGCGTCAGGACTCGGCGATGACGTAGCGATTGCGCCCGTCTTGCTTGCCCTGGTACAGGGCGAGGTCGGCTCGCCTGATCGCGCTCGACAAATCCTCGCTCTCGCCGACCTGCGCCAGCCCCAGCGTGATGGTCAGGCGCAGGGTTTCCCCGTGGTCAATCGGCACCGGCGTGGTGCCGACCGCGGCGAGGATGCGGCGCGCGGATTTGCGGGCCTCTTCGGGCGACTTGCATTTCAGCAGCCAGAGAAATTCCTCTCCGCCAAAACGATACAGCGGCTCGCCGCCGCGCACGCCCTGCTTCAAGGTATGCGCGAGGTGGCGCAGCACCTGGTCGCCCGCCTGGTGTCCGTAGGTGTCATTGATCGATTTGAAATGATCGACGTCGATCATCACCACATACAGCAGGCTGCGGTTGCGCCGGGCCTCCTTCTGGCAGAGGACGAAATCGTTCTCGACGTTGTAGCGCAGCGGCAGGCCGGTCAGCGGATCGTCGCGCACCGCGCTCGACAGGATCCGGGTCTTGTAGTCGGCCAGGAGTTTGAGCAGGTCGGCCTGCGACGTCTCGAAGGCATCGAGATCGCCATTCAGCCCCGGCTGGCCGTTGATCACCTGGGTGCACAGCGCGCGGATGGCGTCGTGCATGGTCTGGTGCACCGCTTCCAGACGCTGCGCCGACGCGGCATCCAGCGTCTCGAAACTTGCCCGGTTCGCGCCGAACCAGGCGCCAAAGCGGCACAGGGTGTGCGCCATCGGATCGAGCACATCCTCGCCCGGCGTCGCGTGCAGCACGGCGCAGCGCAGGATCCGCCGGCTCCAGTCCAGGTGCGCCTCGACCGCGGCATCGAGCTCGGCGACAAAGGCATCGGTTTCGACGAGCATGCCGGGCACCGCGCCTACAGTTCGCGCAGCACGCGAAAACCCAGGTTGGTATCCAGTTCGTTTTCCAGCCGGCGGCGGCGCGCCGCCGCACGGCAGTCTTCAGGGCCGTCGAACCATGAACCCCCCTTGGTCACCAGCGCCTGCGGCCTGCCGGGCAGCGGCCGCTCGGGCAGGCTGGCATGATCGCGGGTCCAGGGGCTGGCGGTGAATTCCCACACATTGCCCGTCATGTCGTACAGGCCCCAGCGGTTGGGGGACAGGCTGCCGACCGCTTTCGCGCCGCAGCGGATGAAGCAGCGCGACAGCAGGCGCGGGCGTTTCGGCCGCACCGCGTCGTAGCTCTGGCGGGCGTTGTAGCGCGCCTCGGCCGGCGAAATGCGGTCGCCCTGCGGGTAGGCCGTCGCCGCCCCGGCGCGGCAGGCGTATTCCCATTCCTGCTCGGTCGGCAGGCGGTAGCGCTGCCCGGTTTCGCGCGACAGCCAGGCGCAGTAGTCGCGCGCATCGGTCTGCCGCACATTGATCGCCGGCATGCGACCCGCCAGCCAGGCCAGCTCCACGCGCGGCTGCCAGCCGGTGGCGCGCGCATAGCGCTCGAACTCTTCCGTGGTTACCGCATACGCGCCCAGCGCAAAGCTGCGGTCGATCAGCGCAACCCGGCGCGGACGATCCTGCGGCGGGGCGGTTTCCTGGGGTGCCGCGCCGTATTCGAAACTGCCGGCGGGAATCACGACCAGCGACGGCGCGGCGCTGCCGTCGGCCAGGCGATCGTGGAAATGAATGTCGGGCAAACCGGCGGCCGCGGCAGCGTGAACCTGCAGTGCGCGCAGCTCGCCTTCGTGCAGGCTGAAGGTATCGGGCGGAAAGGAATGGGAACGATCGGGCGTCATCGTGGCCGGCCAGGAAACATGAAGCCGATTATGCCACCGCCAGGCCGGGCTTGAGGGGGATACCGGCCCGCGTAGGCAAGCGCAGTATCGTCAGATCCTGTCCGTCATCAAGGGCCGGAGCACTCAGGGGACGACCTTTGCCGCAGCCTGCCGCGCCAGCGCGCGCATCAGCCACTTCAGCACCGGCAGGCGCGCGTAGAGTTCCTCGGCGGCGTCCCAGTAATCGCGGTGATGCGTCACCTTGCCGGCGCCATCGAACACCAGGTGCGTGGAACCGACGATGGTGGTGGGCGCGCGCGTCACCGGCATCACGAAATCCATCTCCCACAGGATGACCGCATGCCGGTCGGCGCCGGGAAAACGCCGCGTCACGCGGAAGCGCGCCCCCGGCAGCGTGTCGAAGGTGTGGCGCAGGATGGCGCGGATGGCCTCCACCCCCGTCACGTCGTGGAAAGGGTCCTTGAAGCCGGCGTCCGCGGCGTAATACGCATCGAGCGCATCCAGGCTGGACGCGGACAGTGTGTCAAAGTAGTCGCACAGGGCATCGAGCGCGTTCACAGGCCGGTGATCCGATGGACGAAGGGAAAGTAGACGCGATACGGCAGCAGGTTCAGCAACTTCAGCACGCGGGTGAAACGCCTGGGGAAATGAATCTCGAAGCGGCCGGCTTCGATGCCCGCGACAATTTCGCGCGCGGCTTCGTCCGGCCCGATCAGCGCCGGCATCGTGAAATCGTTGAGGTCGGTGAGCGGGGTCTTGACGAAGCCGGGATTGATCAGGTGCACCGCGACGCCTTTCGGTGCCAGGTCGAGGTAGAGCGTCTCGGCAAAGTTGATCAGCGCCGCCTTGGTGGCGCCGTACACCAGCCCGGTCGGCAGGCCGCCGTAGCCTGCCACGCTGGCGGTAAGCGCAATGCGGCCGCTGCCGCGTTGGGCGAAATATGGCGCCAGCAGCGCGGCCGCATTGATCGCGCCGAGCAGATTGACCTGCACCAGCTTTTCGGCGGCCACGGCGTCGAGTTCCCACGCGCGCACCGGCTGATGCGTGCCGGCGTTGATGATCGCCACATCGATGCCGCCGAAGGCTGCGCAGACGTCGTCGAACGCCGTCTGCAGGCTGGCGCGATCGGTGACGTTGGCCACCGCGACGTGTGCGTGGGCGTCGGCCAGTGCCAGGAGCGCGTCGCGATTGCGGCTGGTCAGCGCCACCCGCGCGCCGCGCTGCATCAACATGCGCGCGGTCGCCTCGCCGATGCCGGAGCTGGCGCCGATCAGCCACACGCGCTGACCGCGCCAGTCGGCCAGTTTCGGGTTCAGGCTCATGATCCTTTCCTGAACGCGATGACGACCTCGCCCAACTTGAAGCCGAACTTGCGCATTTCCGACTTGTTCAGCATCACGCCGTCTTCCATCAGGTACATCCAGTCGTCGAACTGCACCTCGTAGGTCTTGCCGTCGACCGGCAGCAGCAGGGTGTATTTCCATTGCAGCGCGTTGCCGTAGGCGACGCCGTCGGCCGTGCCCAGCACATCGTCGGCACGGCCGACGTAGCGATGCGCGTCGATTCGGGTGATGCGCCAGATGCGCTGCGAGGTGGTGCCGTCCGACCAGGCGAAATCCTCGGTCAGCGTGCCTTCGTTGCCCTGCCATTCGCCGCGCATCTTCACGGTGAAGCGGCGTTTCACCTCGCCCGAGCGGTCGGCGAAATAGCCCCAGGCGGTGAGCGGCCCGTTGAAGTAGGTGGCGAGGTCGAGCGTGGGCGTCTGGTCACGATAGGCCTCGGGCGACACGCCGGCGCAACCGGACAGGCCAAGCACGGTACAGAGGATGGCAAGCGGTTTTTTCAGCATGGGACGGCTCCGGGGTGCAAACGGGGATGCCAGGCCCAGAACCAGCCGAACGCGGCAAGCTTGAGCAGGCAGGGAATCAGGGCATAGGTGGCGGACAGCGCAAATACGTTGCCGCCGCCGGGCACGTAGCCCCAGACGGCGAGCAGCGGCAGCGCCAGGCCGGCGGCCATCGCCAGCGTGAGCTTGGCGAAAAACCCCAGCAGGCCGTAGTACGCGCCCGGTACCGGATCGTCGTCGGCGTCGATGTAGTCCGCCACCAGCGCCGGCGGCAAGGTCAGGTCGGCGCCAAGCGCCAGTCCCGACGCGACGCAGACCAGCGCAAAGCCGACCAGGTCGCCGCTGCCCAGCCAGAAGGCGCCGGCAAACGTGATCACCGACAGCAGCATCGAGGCAAGCCAGGCGTCGAGCTTGCCGATGTGTTTTGCCAGCGCCACCCACAGCGGCAGGCCGAGTGCGCCGCTGACGAAATACAGGCCGAGAAAGAGGCCGCCGTAGGCCTTCAACTGCAGCACGTCGTCGATGAAGAAAATCACCAGCGTGGCCGGCAGCGAGGCCGCCACGCCGTTGAGCAGGTAACCGGGCACGAAGCGCGCGAACGCGGGATTGGCGAAGGGGCGAAGAAAGCGCCGCAGCGGCACGCCACGGGTGACCGTGTGCATCGTCGGCGCGGCCAGCAGCGTCCAGCCTGCGCCGGCCACCAGCAGCGCGATGAAAATCCAGCTCATCGCGGCAAGCCCGCTCGCCAGGTCGGCGCTCAACAGCAAGGGCAGGGTGGCGGCCAGCACGACGCCGGCGAGACCAAAGCTTTCGCGCACGGCAAACAGGCGGGTGCGCTCGTGCGGCGCGGGGTGGATGCGCGCGCCCCAGGTGTTGTGCACCACGCTGGCGAGGCTGTAGCCCACCGTGGTGAGCGTCAGCGTGGCGATCAGCCAGGGCAGCACGCCCGCGGCCGGTGGATTAAAAAGCCCGACCCAGCCCAGACCCAGTATGGGAAGGGAGACCAGAATGAGACTGCGCGGGTGGGGAAAACGGTCGAACAGCGCGCCGAGCAGCGGGTCGATCAGCGCGTCAAAAAATCGCAGCCCGAGCAGGACCAGCCCCAGCAGCGTGAGACTGACATGCGCACTGTAGAACGGCGCCAGGTGCACATAGAGCGGCAGCGCGGCAAAGGCCAGCGGCAGGCCGAGGCTGCCGTAGGCAAACAGATGGGCGCGCGGCAGCGGTGTCATGACGCACCCAGCAGGCGATTGCGCAGCTCGGGCGCGCGGCTCGCCGGATCGAGCCAGATGCCGAAGAAGGCCTCGGCAAACGCCTCATCGTCGATCTGGCCGAGCTTCTGGGTGCCGCTGTAGAACGCCGCACCGGCGCCGGGAATGCGCACGCCGGTGAGCCGGTCGCCCGCCTCGATATCGGGAAACAGCGCGCGCATCTGCGTCTCCCAGCGCGCCAGCGTGGCGGCGGGGTGGGCGCGCTGGGCGCGCATTTCCTCGATCGAGCGTCGCGCGATCGCAGCGCCTTCGAAGCGGCGCGCATAGCGCAGCTCCAGCGCGTAAGGCTTGCCCGCCGACCAGGCGCCGCCAGGCGACCACAGCGTGGCGTCGTAGATGCGCAGGCCGAAATAGCGCAGCGTGCCGCTGCCGACCATGGCGAAACCGGATAACTGTGGCAACGGGCCGGCGTGCGCCGGCAGCACCGCCGCGAGACAGACGGCGGCGACGACCGCACGCACAAGATGGGTGCTAAGCCGCATGCTCAAGTCGGAACAGCGCCACATCGATCGACCCGGCATGGAAGCCGGCCTCGCAATACGCCAGATAGAAATGCCAGATGCGCATGAAGCGCTCGTCGAAACCGAGCTTGCGTACCGCGTCGGCCTCGGCGTGGAAGGCAATGCGCCAGCGCTTCAGCGTTTCGGCGTAGTCGGGACCGAAATGTTCGGCGGCGGTGACCGCGAGGCCGGCGCGTGCCGCTGCTTCGGTGAAGCGGCGTGCGGACGGCAGCATGCCGCCGGGAAAGACATACTGCTGGATGAAATCGGAGCCCGTGCGGTAGCGGTCGAACAGCGCATCGTCGATCAGGATGGTCTGCACCACGGCGCGGCCGCCGGCCTTGAGGCTGCGCTTCACGGTGTCGAAATACGCCGGCCAGTAGGCCTCGCCCACCGCCTCGAACATCTCGATCGAGACGATGCCATCGTATTGTCGCGCTTCGTCGCGGTAGTCCTGCAGGTCGAAACGGCAGCGATCCTGCAGCCGCGCCTGATGGATGCGCGCGCGTGCATAATCGAGCTGCTCGCGCGACAGCGTGATGCCGCGCACGCGGTGTTGTGCATTGCGCGCCGCATGCTCGGCAAAGCCGCCCCAGCCGCAGCCGATTTCCAGCAGCGACTGGCCGGCAGGCAACTCGAGCAGATCGAGCATGCGCTGGTACTTGCGGATTTGCGCCGCTTCCAGGCTCAGCGACAGGTCGCCATCGAAGCGTGCGCTCGAATAGGTCATCGAGGGGTCGAGCCAGCGCGCGTAGAAATCGTTGCCGAGGTCATAGTGGATGGCGATGTTGCGACGCGCGCCTTGCGGCGTGTTGGCATTCATCAAGTGACGCAGGCGGTTGTAGAGGCGCCCCCACCAGCGGCCGTAGATGGCCTGGTCGAGCGCACTGCGGTTGTTGGCCAGCAGCGTCAGCACGCCGGTCAGGTCGGCGGTGTGCCAGGCGCCGGAGAGATAGCCTTCGGCAAAGCCGATGTCGCCCTTGCTCAGCACGTCGCGAAACGCGCTCCACTGGTTGAACTTCAGCCGGGCATCGGGTGTGCCGTAGCCGACTGTCAGTTCCATGCCGTTGGGCAGTTCCAGATGCAGGCAGCCGTGTTCGATTTCCTGCAGCAGGTGGATCACCTGGCGGGCATACCACGGGGTGTTGTTGCGTGCGAGCGTGGTGCTCAGGCTGGCGGTGTTCATTCGGTCACCTCGTTGAGTGGCGTCGCGGGTTTGCGGAAGAAGGGCACGCGCTTGGCGAACAGGCGCAGCGCCTGGAGATGGATGCGCGCGATCACGCTCCAGGTCATCAGGGGATAGGTAAAGAACGCGCGCAGGCATGCGCGCGCGGTCAGCGGTTCGAGCCGGCCCCACCAGGCGGTGCGCAGGGCGTCGCCACTGCCGTCGTCGTAATCGATGCGGGCGCGGAAGAAATCGGGGCGTGATTCAAAGCCGAAGGTGTAGCGTCCGCGCACCGGAAAAAACGGCGAGACATGGAACGCCTTGTCGGCGTGCAGGGTGGCATCCGGGTCGTCGGTGCGCAGCAGGTAAACGTGATGCTCGCCGAAGGTGTTGTTGACCTCGGCCAGCACCGCGACCAGGCGGCCGTCGGCGCGATGGCAATGCCAGAAGCTGACTGGCTTGAACGCATAGCCGAGCACGCGCGGAAACGTGGTCAGCCAGATCTCGCCGTTGGCGACGAGGCCGTATTCATTCAGCAGGTCATGCACCCAGTCGAGGCAGTTGCCGCCGTCGCCATGATCGGCTTCGTGGAAACTCAGCAGGTTGAAGCGGTTGAGCGACAGCCACCGCGTTTCGGCGCGCGCCAGATCGTGGATCGGCAGGCGCAGGAAATACACCGGATAGTCGAAACGATGCAGCGCCGGATGCAGCCGCGCATGCATCACGCGGCCGAAACCGATCTGCGCGGCGGCGGATTCAGGCAGCAACGGCCATGTCCTTCCAGGGTGCGGGCACGTTCAGCCTGCGCGCCACCCGCAGCGCGGAGGCGAGCCCGTCTTCGTGGAACCCATAGCCGAGCCAGGCGCCGGCCAGCCAGATGCCGTTGCGGCCATTGTCGGATTTGACATGGCGCTGGGCTATGGTCGCATGGCGGGTGAATACCGGGTGGCTGTAGTGGAATTCGCCATGCACTTTCGACGGATCCGGCGCCTCCAGCGGATTCAGCGAAACGATCACTGGCGTGTCGGTCGGCAGGGGCTGCAGGCGGTTGATCAGGTAATGCACCGCCACCGGGCGGTCGCTGAGTTCACCCTGGCCCGACTGGTAATTCCACGCCGACCACAGGCTGCGCCGGCGCGGCAGCACGCTGGCGTCGCTGTGCAGCACCGCATGGTTTGGCTGGTACGGCATCTGTTGCAGCAGCCGCGCCTGCGACGGGTAATGCGCGGCGAGCAGATCGCGCGACTGGTCGCTGTGGCAGGCCAGCACGACCTGGTCGTAGAGGCCCGACAGGCTGCCGCTGGCCAGTTCGATCCGGCCGCCGCGCGGACGCAGCGATTCGACCGGCTGGCCGAGGTGGATCTCGCCGATGCCGGCGGCCAGCTTATTGACGTATTCGCGGCCGCCGCCCTTGACCGTGCGCCATTGCGGCCGGTTCATGACCTGCAGCAGGCCATGGTTGCGGCAGAAGGTGACGAAGGACGACAGCGGAAACTCCAGCATCTGCGACGCCGGGCACGACCATATCGCGGCTGCCATCGGCAGCAGATACCACTCGATGAAGGGTTTGCCGTAGCCGTTCGCCTTCAGGTAGTCGCCCAGCGCCATGCTGCCGGTCGGAATGGATACGCGCACCGCCTCGCGATTGAAACGCAGGATGTCGGCGAGCATCGACCAGAACGCCGGCCGTGCCAGGTTCCTGCGCTGGCCGAACACGGTGTTGAGATCGCTGCCGGCCCATTCGAGCTCGGGCTGGTCCAGCCGCACGCTGAACGTCATTTCGCTGGCGACGGTTTCCACGCCCAGTGTGTCGAACAGCCGGGTGAGTTCGGGATAGGTGCGATGGTTGAATACCAGAAAGCCGGTGTCGACCGGAAAGGTCCGGCCATCGAGCGACACGTCCACCGTGTGCGTATGGCCGCCCAGTCGCGTATCCGCTTCATACAGCGTCACCTTGTGCCAGCGGCTCAGCAGCCAGGCGGCCGACAGCCCTGCAATCCCCGATCCGACGACAGCGATGCGCATGTTAGCGGCCTCCCTGCGGGAGCGCGGGCTGTGCCTTGAGCATGGACTCGATGGCCTGCACCATGTCCCTCGATTGCGGTTCGATCCGGCTGGCGAAGGACAGCGCCCGCGTGCCGCTGCGGTCGATCAGATACTTGTGGAAATTCCAGCTCGGCCGTTCTCCGGTCGCCTGCGCCAGGCCTTCGTGCAGCGGGTTGGCGTTGGCCGCCTTGACGCCGACCTTGGAGAACAGCGGAAAGTCGACCGCGTAATTGCTTTCACAAAAGTCCTTGATCGTGGTGTTGCTGCCCGGCTCCTGGCCGCCGAAATCATTGGCCGGAAAACCCAGCACGACCAAACCCTGCCTGCCGTACTTCTGATGCAGGGCCTGCAGGCCCTGGTACTGGCCGGTGTAGCCGCACTGGCTGGCGGTGTTGACCACCAGCACCACCTTGCCGGCGTAGGCGCACAGGTTCTGCGTTTTGCCGTCGATATCCTTGAGCGTATGGTCGAGCAGCGGCGGGCAGGCGGGCGCAGCATGGGCGCTGGCGCTCAGCAGCAGCGCTGCGACGAGGCTTGCGGGCCTCATGTGCGGATTACCTTGCTGGCGGTGCACGCGGCGTGGACACGCGGCGCGGCCGATACCGGCGGCGTCAGCGTCGGATAGGGCGCCACCAGCGCGTGGTAGACCCAGTAATCGGCCGGCACGGCGGCGACGCTTGCGGGCGGACACACCTGGGCAGACTGGCTGCGGGCGATGTCAACGCCGCTGGCACCTCCGCTCAGCAAAACAGCGACCGTGGCAGCGAGCAGCATCTTGGAGCTGGACAGGATGTTCATGTGTCTTGGACAAAAGTGGATCATGTGCTTAAATTAAGCCAACAATTTACCTTTGTCAATAACTTGTCCAAGACAATATGACTACAGAAGGAACACATCTGAGCCCGGGCCTGCCGATCGCTTCGGTCGAGCGCGAAACCGGCCTGTCCAAGGACACGTTGCGCGTATGGGAGCGCCGCTACGGGTTTCCGACGCCCGACCGCGACGCCAACGGCGAACGCCTCTATACCTTGCTGCAGGTGCGCCAGCTCGCGCAAATCAAGCGCCTGATGGACCGCGGCCACCGCCCGGGCAGACTGCTGGCGCTCGACCCCTCGGCACTCGCGGCGCTCGACGCCCCCACCGAAACGGTGCCTGGCACGCCCCATCCGCACCTCGACGACTGGTTGCAGTTGGTCAAATCACACGACAGCGACGCGCTGGAACGGCAATTCCACCGCGAACTGGCACGACGCGGCTTGGCGCGATTTGTCATGGACATCTGTGCGCCGCTGATAACCCGCATCGGCGAGGCCTGGTCGCGCAACGAACTCGGTATTTTCGAGGAGCACCTGTTTTCGCAGCACCTGGAAAAACTTTTCCGCACAACGCTCGCGAACATGGCGCCGCAAAGCGGCAGCCCGCGCGTGCTGCTCACCACGCTGTCAGGCGAGGAACACACGCTGGGACTGCTGATGGTGGAAGCGCTGCTGGTGGTGGAGGGGGCCTATCCGGTGCTGCTCGGTCCGCAGACGCCGATCAACGAAATCGTGCGCGCAGCAGAGGTCAAGACAGTGGATGCGGTATGCCTCTCGTTCAGCACCGCCTATGCGCCGACCCAGGCTGCGCAGGGCCTGCGCGACCTGCGGCAGCTGCTGCCCGCGCGCACCGGATTGTGGGCCGGCGGGTACGGCATCAAGGGCATCCGCAAGCCGATCGACGGGGTGTGCCGGGTGCCCGAATTCCAGGACCTGTTCGATTGCCTCGCGCGCTGGCGCAGCGAAACAGGCGGAAAATCGGCGATTTGACACTAGAATGTCATGCGTTACGACAACAATGGCACCAGGGAACGAACCGCGCCCCCCACGCCCTAATTGACATGCTTTATATCGACCTCTTCAAATCTCTCGAACGCGCCCGCTGGAGCATGGAAACCGACATTCCCTGGGACCAGTTCGACGCCAGCAAGCTCACCGACGAACAGGCGCTCACCATCAAGATGAACGCCATCACCGAGTGGGCCGCGCTGCCGGCGACCGAGATGTTCCTGCGCGACTTCGTGCACGACAGCGACTTTTCCGCCTTCATGTCGATCTGGTTTTACGAGGAGCAGAAGCACTCGCTGGTGCTGATGGAATACCTGCGCCGCTTCAAGCCCGAACTCGCGCCCACCGAGGAAGAACTGCACGCGATCCGCTTTCCGTTCGACCCGGCGCCGCCGATGGAAACCCTGATGCTGCATTTCTGCGGCGAAGTGCGCCTCACCCAGTGGTACAAGCGCGCCTCCGAATGGCATACCGAGCCGGTGATCAAGCACATTTACGAGACCATCTCGCGCGACGAGGGTCGCCACGGCGGCGCCTATCTGCAGTACATGAAGCGCGCGCTGAAGCAGGGCGGCCCCAGCGTTGCCGCGGCGTTCGCCAAGATCGGTTTCCTGATGGCGTCGAGCCAGCGCTCCGACAAGGCGCTGCATCCCACCAACCTGCATGTCAACGAAGCGCTGTTCCCGCAGGACACCATCCAGTCGCGCCTTCCCAATCCGGAATGGCTGGAGCACTGGCTCGACGAGCAGATCCAGTTCGACGCCACCTGGGAAAACAAGGTTGTCGGCGGCATCCTGCGCAATCTGTCCAATCTGCTGGGGCAGACTTTCGAGAACGTGCGCGACCTCAACAAGTACCGCAAGCAGATGCTCGCAGCAGCCTGAAGGCGAGCGCGCAATGCAAAATGGCCGGCGTTTGCCGGCCTTTTATTTTTATGGGCACAGGCTCGGCTTGTTTTTTTATGCCTTGTTTTTTACAAGCCGGCCAGCGTCTTGATGTGCGCGGCGACGCTGCGCCCCAGCGCGCTGAGGTCGTAGCCGCCTTCCAGCACCGACACGATGCGGCCCCCGGCGTGGCGCGCAGCCACATCCATGACGCGTTCGGTAATCCAGATGTAGTCCGTCTCCACCAGGCAGAACTGCGCCATGTCGTCCTCGCGGTGGCCATCGAAACCGGCGGAGCACAGCACAAACTGCGGACGGAAAGCTTCCAGGCGTGGCAGGATCTGCGCGCTGAACGCCGCACAGTAGGCGCTGCCAGTGGTTCCTGCCGGCAGCGGCACATTAACGATGTGCGCGTTCACGGTGTCGGCGCCGCTGTGCGGATAGTAGGGGTGCTGGAAGGTCGAGCACAGCATCACGCACGGCTCGTCGCGGAAGATGTCCTCGGTGCCGTTGCCGTGGTGCACGTCGAAGTCGACGATGGCGACGCGCTCGAGCCCGTGCGCCCCCAGCGCATGCGCCGCCGCCACCGCGACGTTGTTGAAGAAACAAAAGCCCATCGCCTGAGTGCGGGTGGCGTGATGGCCGGGCGGGCGACAGGCGACGAACGCATTTGCCATTTCGCCGCGCAACACCCGGTCGACCGCATCCACCGCGCCGCCGGCCGCGTGACGGGCCGCGGTCAGCGTATGCGGATTCATGCTGGCGTCGACACCGATCACCCGCACCCCCACCGGCGGGGACGCCGCCTCGAGGGCATCGACGTAGGCCGCATCGTGCACCCGCAGCAACTGCGCGCGGGTGACGTCGGGGGCGTCGTGATGCGCCAGAAAATCGAACAGGCGGGCGGCATGCAGGCGGTCGTCGATGGCGCGCAGGCGGGCCGGGCACTCGGGATGCCAGCTGCCCATCTCGTGCAGAAGAAAACTGGAATGGGTGTAGTAGGCGGTTTGCATGGCGGGTGCAACGGGCATTTTTCGTTCACTATACGCCCGCGCTTGGCGCGGTCACCCGAGTGCGCCTAGGATGGAACCCGTCCCGTTTGCTGCAGGCCCGACCACACCCCTTGCCCCAACATTATCTGCATCCCCTGTTCAACGCCCGCTCGGTCGCGGTCTTCGGCGCCAGCGAGCGCGAGGATTCGGTCGCCGGCACGCTGTTTCGCAATCTGCGCCACGCCGGTTACGCGGGCGAGGTCTATCCGGTCAATCCCAAGCACGACCAGGTGTTCGGCGTGCGCTGCCATGCGCGCGCCTGCGATCTGCCGACGGTTCCGGATCTCGCGCTGATCGCGACGCCCGCGCCGACCCTGTGGCGCAGCTCATGAAACAGTGCGGCGAGCACGGCATTCGATCTCGCGGTCGACCTCGGCGTTGCGCGCTATGCGATCAACCCGGACGGCGACACCTGCGAGTTCGCCCTGGTGGTCAGGGACCCGTGGCAGAAGCAGGGCATCGGTCACAAGCTGATGGATGTGCTGATGGACGTGGCGCGCGGCAAGGGGCTGAAGCGGATGGGGGGCGAGGTGCTGAAGACCAACCGCCCGATGCTGAAGCTGGTCGAGGCGCTGGGCTTCCGTATCGCACCGCATCCCGAGGACGACGCGGTGCGACAGGTGACGCGCGCGTTGTGATCCGCCTGCCGGCTGCGGTCCGCACGCGCGCTAATCAGATTTTTCCTACAGCAATTGACCGACCCGGCTTGCATGATCGCCAAGGTGTTAAGCGAAACGGGTATCCCCATGAATCGATCCGGTCCGGACAAAGCACGCCGCCAGGCGCTGGTGTCGGACTATTCACCCATCGGCGGGGCACCCTCCGCAGCGCCCGTGGCTGAAAACGTGGAGAGCAGCGTGCACGCTGCCAAGCCCACGACGCATCCGACCAGGACAACGACCGGCACGCGCGCCAGCCTGCTGCTGGACCGCCCGGCCACCGCATGGGTCGTCCTGCTGCTGACGGTGCTGCTGACGATTGGATTGTGGCAGCACGCGGAAACGCAATCCATCGAGCGCGACCGGGACAATTTCCTCCGCGTCTCGGAAAAACAGAAGAACATCCTGATCACCCGCATGGATGATTACGAGCAGGTTCTGCGCGGAGGCGCAGCGCTGTTTGCGGCAACGGGCATGCCGAGCCGCGAACAATGGCGGGCGTATGTCGAGCGGCTCGAACTGGATCGGACGCTACCCGGCATCCTCGGCACCGGCTTCGCCCTGATGGTGCCGCGCGACAGCAGGGAGGCGCATGAGCGGTCGATCCGCGCGCAAGGTTTTGCGAATTACGCCATCAACCCTTCCGGCAATCGCGACATGCTCAGCAGCATTGTCTATCTCGAGCCTTTCACCGGACCCAATCTGCGCGCCTTCGGCTATGACATGTTTTCCGATCCCGTGCGGCGGGAGGCGATGGAACGCGCGCGCGATACCGGCCAGCCGGCGCTGTCCCAGAAAGTCACCCTCGTCCAGGAAACCCGCTCGGGAGTGCAACCCGGTTTCCTGATCTATTTACCTGTCTATAACACCGCTCGACCACCCGACACGATCGCGGCGCGCCGCGCCGCCCTGATCGGCTTTGTTTACAGTCCGTTCCGCGCGTTCGATCTGATGGAAAGCACATTCAACGTGCCCGGCCAGGTGCTGGAAGTCGAGTTATTCGACGGCGAGCCGGCGCCGGCGAACCTGCTGTATGCAAGCCAGGGGGCAGGGCGCACTGCGCGACATGTGACCGACATGCCGCTCGACCTCGGCGGCCACGTCTGGGTTGCCCGCTTCCGCAGCAGCGCGCGGCTTGAGGCCAGCCGCCAGAGCAACCAGCCCCAGCTGATCCTGTTCGGCGGGCTGGCGCTCGATCTGCTGCTGTTTTCCGTGCTGTACATGAATGCGCGACACCGCCGAAAGATGCGCCAATCCGCTGCGCAGCTCAAGCAGATCCTCAACAGCTACCGGTCCCTGGTCGAGAACATTCCCGGCGCCGTGTTTCGTTCCCAGCCCGGGGCCGACTTGCCGGTGCTGCAGTTGAGCAACGGGATCGCGCCGCTCACCGGCGAGCCGCCCGAACGATTCCTGTCGGGAGAACGCGCCTATCGCACGCTGATCCATCCGGACGACAAGCCCCAGGTCAGCGAGGCCATTGCCGAAGCGATCGCCAAGCGCTGTGCCTACAGCATCGAATACCGGATTCAGGCCAGCGACGGCTTTACCCGCTGGGTCAATGAACGCGGCCGCGTCACCCCGGACCCGAACGGCCAGACCCTGTGGCTCGACGGCCTCATTTTCGATATCAGCGAGCGCAAGGCCGCCGAAATCATGATTCGCGACCTGGCATTCAACGACACCCTGACCGGGCTGCCAAACCGCCGCCTGCTGCTGGATCGGCTCGACCACGAGCTCGCCATCAGCGAGCGCAGCGGGCGGCATGGTGCGCTGCTGATCATCGACCTCGACAATTTCAAGACGATCAACGACACCCTGGGCCATGCGGCAGGCGACCAAGTGCTGGTGGAAGTCTCGCGCCGCCTCGTCGCCAGCGTGCGCGAAAGCGATACCGTTGCCCGGCTGGGCGGCGACGAATTCGTGGTCATCCTGGAAAATCTCGGCAACACCGCCGACGAAGCGGCAGCCGAGGCGGCGGAACTGGGCAGCAAGATCCTGGTCGTGCTCTCCCAACCCCATCGGCTGGGCGAGGTGCTGCGCAACTGCACGCCCAGCATCGGCATCACCACCTTTTGCGGCCACCAGGCGAGTGCCGGCCTGCTGCTCCGGCAGGCCGACCAGGCAATGTACAAGGCCAAATCGGCCGGGCGCCACCAGTTGCGGTTTCATACCGACGACCCGCCACCGGCCGCGCCGGCGGGATGAGTTTCCCGGCCCGATGGACCCGACCTGCACAGCGTTGAGGCGTTGCGGCTTCCTTCGCCTGTATGATCTGCGTCATCCCCGGGCGTGTCCCATTGACTCAAGCAAAACTGGAATTGGCCCACTCGTCTTCCTTACCCGGAACACCCCGCCTGCCGCCGGTCAGCCTGGCCTGGTTCACCTGGGGGCTGCTCGCCAGTCTCTATTTCGTCGGTTTTTTCCAGCGTGTCGCGCCGGCGGTGATGGTCGACGAACTGATGCGCGACTTCAGCATTGCCGCCACCATGCTCGGCAATCTATCCGCCCTCTACTTCTATGCCTACGCCCTCATGCAGATTCCCAGCGGCCTGCTCGCGGATGCGGTCGGGCCGCGCCGTGTCGCCACGGCGGCCGCCTGGGCTGCAGTGGCCGGCACCGTGCTGTTTTCCCTGGCGGACACGTTGTGGATGGCCAGTCTCGGCCGCGCCCTGATCGGCGCCTCGGTCGCCGTCGCCTTCGTCGCCTGCATGAAGCTCGCCGGCCACTGGTTTCCCGCCAACCGCTTCGCCACCGTTACCGGCGTCTCGCTGCTGATCGGCAATCTCGGCGGCGCGCTCGCCGGCGTACCGCTGTCGGAAGCGGTCGCGAGCTTTGGCTGGCGCAGCGCCATGCTGGCCAGCGCGGGTGTCACGCTGCTGCTCGCCATCGCCGTCTGGCTGTGGGTGCGCGACGATCCCAGTGATCGCGGCTACGCCAGCCACGCCCATCCCGAGGCGCTCAGCAACAGCGCGATGTCGCCGCGGCGCAGTCTGAAAATCGTGGTTTCCGAGCGCGAGACCTGGCTGCTGTTTTTTGCGGGTGGTCTGGTCGCCGCGCCGGTGCTCACTTTCGCCGGCCTCTGGGGGGTGCCGTATCTGGTGCAGGTCCACGGCCTGGAACGCAGCCATGCCGCGGTCTTCACCACCACCATGCTGCTCGGTTTTGCCGTCGGCGGCCCGCTGCTGGGCGCGCTGTCGGACCGCATGGGCCGGCGCAAGCGGCCGTATCTGGGCGCGGCGCTCGTCAATGCCGTGTGCTGGGGGGTGTTTCTGTTCGTCGACGCGCTGCCGGCCAGCGCACTCTATCTGCTGTTCGCCGGCATCGGTTTTTCGGCGGGCGGCATCATCATCGGCTTTGCCTTCGCGCGCGAGGCCAACCATCCGGGCGCCGCGGGCACCGTCGGCGGCGTCGTCAACATGGCCGTGCTTGGGTTCGCCGCGATCCAGCAAAGCGCAGTGGGCTGGATCCTCGACCGCAACTGGCAGGGCGCGATGCTCGACGGCGCGCGCATCTACGATGCCGCCGCATACCACGCCGCCTTCGTATGGCTGCTGGTCAGTGCGGGCGGCGCCGTGCTGGCGCTGGCGCTGACGCGCGAAACCCATTGCAGGCTGCGCTTCGACTCGGCCGCGTGACGGTGATGCCCTGCACCACAGCGAGAATCAGGGTCTGGGAAAAATCCATCACGCGCGTCAGCCAGAGAAGTGGCCCGGCTATTGTTTGCCCTTGCACTCGGTCAGCTCGGACACACTTCTGCACCACTCGCAGGCATGAAAAACCGCCATCACCACCGCTGCGAAGGCGAACACGAGCAAGGCCGCGCTGAGCACCCCATCGGCGCGAAAGTCGATCAGCTGCCACATCATCAGATACAGCAGCAGCAACAATCCCGACAACACCAGTGGCACATCGATCCACATCAACCGTGCGACGGCGCCGACCTGTTTGCACTTCTCGGCGGGGTCCGCACTATTGGCCCGGTCGAGCATGCGCGCACGCACCGAACCGATATACGCCGACAGCGCCATGATCAGGGCCAGCAGGGTCAGACTTTCGCTCATGTTCATTGCACGCTCCTTTTCGTGATGAATCGGACAACGCCAGCCTCACAACGCACAACCATCCCTGCTGGCGGGCTGCGGGCCGTGGACGGCGATCACGGCTACACCCGGATCGCCGTCCCCCGGCCGCACAGTGAACTGCACCGGCACCAAGAGGGTGGTTGGCACTGGAAATCGGCAGAAATTCGATGTGCCATGGACCAGAAAAGCATCAGGATCGAGTGAAATCCATGGCGCGCTCGCTTGTAGAGATGTCCCGGATTATAAGCCGGGCCTGAGTGCATCCACGCCGCCAGACCGCTCTGGGTGCGCAAGTGGCACTCGGAGCAATCCAGATTCAACGCTTCGACCAGCAAAAAAAAACGGCAGCTGGGCTGCCGTTTCGGCCGATTGAGGGCTGCTTACGCAGTCTTCGCCTTGGTGCGACGTGCGGCTGCCAGGCCGAGCAGACCCAGGCCGAGCAGACCCAGCGTGGCCGGCTCGGGAATCGAAACCTGCTCGCTGTCGCCGATGATCATGTCGTCAAAGCCGAAGAAGTCTGTTCCCGCATTGGTATTGCCAAAAGCGATGCTCGTGTAGCTGTTGGCGGCGTCGATGAAACCGTAGAACAGCAGCGACGCGTTGTTTCCGTTCACGGTGTTCGGCACAACCAGGTTGGTGACGATGCCGTTGATGTCGGTCAGCGCCAGCGTGATCTGGCCGTTGAAATCGCCGATGTCGGTGCCGTAGAAACCGAAAGCGGAAATGGCTTGGTCAAACGCGATGCCGAATGTGCCGCTGACTTCCCACCACTGTCTTCCCAGCGGCGTCGTGTTGAAACGACCCGCACCCATCTGATTTTCGACGTTGCCGCTTCCGGTGAGCGTTGCAGTGATGTTTCCGGTGGAGCCGGGGAATCCGATCGCCAGCGGCGTCGCGGTGCCACCCAGATATGACTCGAAGCCTTCGCTGCCGACACCGCTCAGATTCGACACGAAGTCGTTCTGTGCCGTCAGCGGGTCGCCGGAGACCAGGCCGCCAGGCGTCTGGTTTTCACCGAAGAAAATGATGGGGGCAGCATAGGCAACGCTGGTGCCAAAGGCGGCGGACAACACCAAGGCTGCGGTCAGTTTTTTAATCATTGTGTACTCCAGGACAGGTTTTTACGGATGGGTGACCGACCAAAGATCAGTACACCCATCTCTGAAAGCACAGCCCATGCCTGAAAAATATAACCTTTCAATACAGATACTTAAAAATAAATCTCACATTAGCGTCTCTGAAATGTAAAAAAACCCGACATGAATATTTCGTTCAACGCTTCACCCGGATCACCGTTCCCTCGCGACGCGGATCGGCGGCACCGAAATGCGCGCCGGTTTCGGGATCGATGACGACCGCCTGCACCGAGCCGATCGTGTCCATGCAGCCGTCCGTGCCCGCTTCGCCCAGCCCCGCATGGCCCAGGGCGCGCAAGGCGTCCTGCGCGGCAACACTGATGCGCGGCCGCATGAACGCCTCTCCCCCTTCGCAGCTGATCCTGCCCGTCGCGTGGGTGACCGACAGGCGCGGCGCGATAATGGCCTGCTGCATCGTCATGCCGTGGTCGATCAAATTGAGCGTCACATTGAACACCGAGTTGATGATGGTGGCGCCGCCGGGCGATCCCCAGGCGGCAACCGGCTTGCCGTTTCTGAACAACATCGTCGGCGCCATGCTGGAACGCGGCCGCTTGCCGGGCGAGACATCGTTGGCGCCGGGGTTGCCTGCCGCGGCATCAAAGCCGGAGACGAAGTTGAAATCGGTCAGCTCGTTGTTGAGCAAAAAACCGTGGCCCGGCACGGTGATGCCCGAGCCCCAGGTGAATTCAATCGTGCTGGTGTAGCTCACCACATTGCCCAAGCGGTCGACGATGGCGAAGTGGGTGGTCTGCGGGCTTTCTGCCGGCGCGCGCGAGGGCGCAGGCTGCACCGCCGCCGGGTCCCAGGGCTTGGGGTCGCCCGCCTCTGGCGTGTCCATCCGGCCATCTCTCCGGATCAGCGCCGATCGGCTCGCCAGATAGCCGGGGTGCAGCAGGCCCGCCCGCGGCACCGGCACCGCATCGTCGTCGCCGATCCACAGCGCGCGGTCGGCAAACGCCAGCCGCATCGCCTCGGTCATCGCGTGCAGCGTGTTCGGGCTGCCGAAGCCGTAGCCCTGGCTGGCGTCGCCGAGCGGAATGCGCTCCAGCATGCCCAGCATCTGCAGCATCGTGAGGCCGCCCGAGGAGGGCGGCGGCATCGTGGCCAGCGTCCAGCCGCGGTACTGGCCGACCAGCGGTTTGCGGATCGCCACCCGGTATTGCGCCAGGTCGGTCAGCGCCATGCGGCCTTGTCCGGCCGCACCGAGTTCGCCGCGCGTGCGCTGCTGGGCCTTGACGATTGCGCGCGCAATGGTGCCGCGGTAGAACGCGTCCGGTCCCTCGGCAGCAATGCGTTTCAGGGTGTGGGCGAGATCGCGTTGCACCAGCCAGTCGCCTTCGGCGAGCGGCACGCCGCCGGGGCGAAAAATCGCTGCGGTTTCAGGATAAAGCTGGGTACGGCCGGAATCGTTGACGATGTCCTGGGCCAGAAACCGGTTGACGCGAAAACCGCGCTCGGCCAGTTCGATCGCCGGCACCAGCGTGTCGGCCAGCTTTTTTGTGCCCCAGCGTTTGAGCGCGGTGTCGACGCCGCGTAGCGTGCCCGGCACGCCGACCGCCAGACCGCTGGTCGACGCCAGCGGAAAGGGCATCGCCAGCCCATTCGGCGCAAACATGTCGGCACGGGCTTTCGCGGGCGCGCGCTCGCGCGAATCGACAATGAAGGTTTCGCCGGTTTTGGCGAGATACACCATCATGAAACCGCCGCCGCCGATGCCCGACGATTGCGGTTCGACCACGTTCAGTGCGAACTGCACCGCCGCTGCGGCATCGATGGCGTTGCCGCCCGCCGCCAGCATGCGCGCGCCGGCCGCAGCCGCGGCTGGATGCGAGACCGCCACCACGCCGTCGGGCGAGGCGGCCAGCACCGACGAGGAAAACAGGCAGAGCACGAGCCCGCGTGTGAAGGAGAGACGGAGAGCCATGGCTGTCATCGCTGAACGGGAAGGCCAAGCCTGCCCCGGTTTGGCCGTGCGCGTCAATACGGCGCGCGGACGACCCGGCCGGATCGACGTTGGCTCACGGAATGACGACACGACAACGTACCGCTCATCGACATTCGACCCGAATGGCCATCGCGGGCATCGTGAGCCCGCCTCAATGCCTGTGCCGGTGATGAATGTCCGGAAAGTGCGGGTGCTTGTGCGTGATCGACATATGACGATGGAAATGGCTGTGCGGCTCGGCGCTATCCCACTCGGGACCATGTTCATGTTGGTGGTGCGCATCGTGTGTATGGGGATGCGTGTGCTCAAGCAGCTCATGGGTATGCAGGTGGGCATGTCGTTCGGTCAGGTGCAGCCAGACCCCCAGTCCCATCAAGCTGGCGGCGAGCCAGAACGGCGCGGGGGTCGCTTCACCCAGCAGCACGATTGCAAGCCCGGCACCGATGAAAGGCGCGGTGGAAAAATAGGCGCCCGTGCGGGCCGTGCCGAGGTCGCGCAACGCCTTGACAAACAGCACCAGACTCAGGCCATAGCCCACCAGGCCGAGGGCCATCGATGCACCCACGAGAGACCAGGCCGGCAAGGATGCGCCCAGCAACAAGGCGAGTGCGGTATTGACCACGCCGGCGGTCCAGCCCTTGGCTCCGGCAATGAACAGCGCGTCCGAACCGGAAACCCGGCGCGTCAGGTTGTTGTCGATGGCCCAGCACAGACAGGCGGCAGCAATGGCGAGGGGGCCGATCCAGTCCGGCGTTGCGCCGCCGGTGGCAGGCCAGGCAAGCACCGCGCCGCCGGCGACGATCAGCAGCATGCCGAGTACGATGCGGCGGTCGGCGTTCTCCTTGAAGACCACCCACGCCAGCACGGCCGTGAAGACCGCCTCCAGATTAAGCATCAGCGACGCGGCGCCCGCATCGGTATGGGTGAGGCCGACCACCAGCAGCACCGGCCCCAGCAGCCCGCCGAAGACGATGGCACCCGCAAGCCAGCGCCATTCCCCGGGTGCGAGCCCGCTCGCTTTCCAGCCGCGATCCCGCAGCAGACGGATCGCTGCCAGGCCAAGACCGCTGCCCAGATAGAGCAGCCCGGCCAGCAGCAAGGCCGGCAACTCGCCCACCAGCAGCTTGACCAGCGGCGTGCTGGCGCCGAACAGTGCGGCTGCGGCGAGGGCGGGCCAGGTGGCTGAACGGAAATCGCTCATGGGAGCCTGCTCTGGGACAAGTGGATCATTTGAGATTGATGGGGCGTGACAAATTCATTGTCTGA
>DAHWJK010000193.1:0-3673 GCA_027344185.1 Thiobacillus sp. | reverse complement strand
AGCCTCCTCAAGCGCCCGGCGAGTGCCCGGGGTCACAATCCCCTGCCGGATCGCGTTCAGGATGTTTTCCACCTCCTGCTTGGCCTTGGCTTCTGCCCGCCTCGCCACGCCGGGGTCCGGCTGCGCCTCCTTGAGCAACTTGGCTACCTCACCCTCGAACACTTGGAATGCCTCCTCGGACATCAAATCCTTCTTGATCCCGGCAAGCAGCAATTCTTCGACTAGGTGGCGCTTCACTTTGAGCCTGTTTGCGCACGCGGCATCACCGCGGTCCTTGTTGGTCGCGCAGCCATAGCGGGTGCGATCGACGATCACGTAAGCGCCGCCGCAGCAACCGCAACGCAGCAGCCCCGAAAAGATGTACTTCGAGGCGCCGCCGCCGCCCTTTGCCCTGCTACCGGCATTGCGCTGCTTGGACGTCTTGTCACGGATCGCGCGCGTCCGAGCCTGAGCAGCCTCCCATAGCGCGTCATCGACGATGCGAAGCTCGGGTGATTCGGTGATCAACCACTCACTTCTCGGCCTCAACGTGGGCATGCGGCGTCGGGTTTCCGGGTGCCTGCTCCATCTTCTCCGGTTCCAGATCAGCCTTCCGGCGTAGATCTCGTTACCCAGCATCCCTGTGCCTTTGGCGTCGGGATACAGTGCTGTCGCGACCCAAGTTCCACCTCGCGGTGATGGGACACCAAGCCGATTGAGCTGATCCACGTGGCCGGCGACAATTAACTTGAGCGGTCGGCGACAACTATCTTGAGCGGTTGACGCACGCCGCCGGGGTGCGTGAAGCGGTCGGGTCCTAGAGTGGCCTGCCTCGATGAGGAGGCAGCCACTGTGCCCGGCAAACGCATCACGGACCATCAAGTGACCAAGTACAAGACGTTGCGCGTCAATTACAGCCAGGAGGCGGCCGCGGCCAAGGCGGGCATCAGCGTGGCCAGCGCCCGACGCATCGAGAACAGGGCGACGTTGCCGTCGCAGCGGCCGCCGAGGAACTGGCGTACGCGCCAGGATCCGCTGGCCGAGGTGTGGAGCAGCGAGGTTGTCCCGCTGCTCGAGGCCAAGCCAGGGCTGATGGCGGTGACCGTGCTGGAGGAACTCCAGCGCCGCCACCCCGAGCAGTTCGACGAGTCCGTGCTGCGGACCCTGCAGCGGCGTCTGCGGCAGTGGCGCGCCGAGCACGGCGAGGAGCGCGAACTGTTCTTCGCCCAGGAGCATCCGCCGGGACGGCTCGGGCTGTCGGACTTCACGGTGGCGGACGAACTCGGCGTGGTGGTCGCCGGCGCCGCCTTCCCGCACCGGCTGTACCAGTTCGCCTTCGCGCACAGCGGCTGGCGGCACGTCAGCGTGGTGATCGGCGGCGAGAGCTTCCAGGCGCTGAGCAGTGGCCTGCAGGCGGCGCTGTGGATGGCCGGCGGCGTTCCCGAGGAACACCGCACCGACAGCCTCTCGGCCGCGTTCAACAACCTGGCCGAGCAAGAGGAACTGACTCGCAACTACGACGCCCTGTGCGCTCACTACGGCATGCGCGCCAGCCGCAACAATCCCGGCGTCAGCCACGAGAACGGCTCCATCGAGGCCCGCCAGGGCAGCCTCAAGCTCGCGCTCGACCAGGCGCTGCTGCTGCGCGGCTCGCGGGCGTTCGATGCGCTGCATGGCTACGAGCAGTTCGTCGCCGAGGTCGTGAGGCGGCTCAACGCCCGCTGCGCGCGCGGCTGGGAAGCGGAGCGCGCCTGCCTCAAGCCGCTGCCGGCACGGCGCACCGCCGACTTCGAGGAGGTCGATGCCAGGGTCAGCAAGTACGGGGTGTTCACCGTCAAGAGCACGATGTACAGCGCGCCATCGCGCCTGGTCGGGCACCGGCTGAAGGTCAGGCTGTTCAGCGCCCACCTCGAAGCCTGGCTGGGCGGGGTCAAGGTGTTCCAGTGCGAGCGGCTGTACAGCAACTCGACCGAGAAGCATCCGCGCCGTATCGACTGGCGGCACATGCTGCCGGCGCTCAAGCGCAAGCCCGGCGCGTTCGCTCGCTGGGTGCTGCGCGACGCCATGTTCCCGCGCAGCGAATACGCCCGGACCTGGGCGCATATCAGCGAGCGACTGCCCGAGCGGCAGGCATGCCGGTTGATGGTCGACCTGCTCGACCTGGCCGACCGCGCCAACGTCGTGGGCGAGCTCGCCGGGGTGCTGCATCACTTGGTCGAGCACGATGAGGTTCCTGACCTTGACTCGTTGGTGGAGCGCTTCGCACCGCGGCCAACGAGCATGCCCGACGTCCAGGTGCTGCTGCCGGCCACCGCCGTGTACGACGCACTGCTGGAGGTCGCATGAACGAGCCTATCGCCCTGGGTAGTGCCGACGCAGCGCGCCTGCCGCTCATGCTGACCGAACTGCGCATGCCGACCGCCAAGCGGCTGTGGGCGCCGCTGGCCGAACAATCCAACCGCGAGGGCTGGCCTGCCGAACGCTTCCTCGGCGCCCTGCTGGAGCATGAGATCGCCGAACGAGAAACCCGGCGGCTGCAGCGCAACCGCGTCGACAGCCAGTTGCCCCACGCCAAGACCCTGGACCTGTTCGAGTTCGACGCCGTGCCGAGCGTCTCCAAGGCCCACGTCATGGCTCTGGCCGAGGCCGACAGCTGGATCGCGCAAGGGCACAACCTGCTGGCCTTCGGCCCGCCGGGCGTGGGCAAGACGCACCTCATCGCCGGCATCGGCCATGCCCTGATCGACCGCGGCTACAAGGTGCTGTTCATGCGCACCAGCGAGCTCGTGCAGCGGCTGCAGGCCGCGCGTCGGGACCTGCGCCTGCCGTCCGAACTTGCCAAGCTTGAACGCTACGACCTGCTCGTGCTCGACGACCTCAGCTACGCCCGCCGCGACCAGGCCGAAACCTCGGTGCTGTTCGAGCTCATCGCCGAGCGCTACGAGCGCCGCAGCATCGCGATCACGGCCAACGCGCCGTTCTCGGAGTGGGACCAGGTGTTCCCCGACAAGGCCATGACCGTGGCCGCCGTCGACCGCCTCGTGCATCACGCCACCATCCTGGAGATGAACGTGGACAGCTACCGTCGCCGCGCTGCGATGCCGGCTCGCCGGCATCGCAGCGAACCCAAGCAACCATGATCAACGCCCGACCGCACCGCTCAAGATAGTTGACGTCGGGCGCTCACGATAGTTGACGCCGGGCAGCCGCCCTTGCGGCGCGCCTGGTGCGGTGGCTGGGATGTGGCGGCACTCATGCGACACCCTCCCCGGCACGTCGTTTCTCGGCGGGCTGAGCGCAGCGAAGCACGCTGCGGGGTCCCGGGGCGGAGCCCTGGGCAAGCCGTTTGAGCGAAGCGAAAACATGGCTTGCTTCTGACCGATTCTGGGCTACGCATGCCCGACCCAGCTGGCTTGCTGCCGGGGGTCGGTGCCACCCGGTCTGGGGCCGTCCTCTACCGCTTGAGCCCGCCACAGCAGCGACCGGCATCGGCCGCCAGCTCTCCAGAAACACCCACCCTGCTGCCCAGCGCGCATCCTCTATCGGCCGAGCATCCAGGCCGTCGAGACCACCACCGCTCACCCTGTCGCCACAGCGTGCATGCGGTCGTTCCTTTCCCAGTCCCACCGGGGCTGGGGGTGTGTCGCTGTTGCGCCAGATGGCGCGTGCGTGGTGCGCGTGCCGCCTGCGGCCC
>DAHWJK010000171.1:0-18795 GCA_027344185.1 Thiobacillus sp. | reverse complement strand
CGACGGTGCAGAAGTGGGAAATCGGCCAGAAGAAACCCACGGGCACCGCCCTCAAACTGCTGCACCTGGTGCGCAAACGCGGAATCGAAGTGGTCGCCTGACGACAGCTCGGGCGCGGCAAGGGAGCCCTTGCGACCATGCTCCGGGTCACGATCCGGGGGGCCGTCGATGGTGAGGAAGCAACAAAAAGGGCCCGATCCGCGAAGACCGAGCCCTTTTCCTGCATTCCTGGTCGGGGTGAGAGGATTCGAACCTCCGGCCTCTACGTCCCGAATCCATGCGCCTATGGACGTTTTTACTTGGCCCAGTGCACTATCTAGAATTTCTGGGACATTTTTCGGGACAACGCGATGGGCGTGTACAAGCGGGAGAACGGCTCCTGGCAGGTCAAGGTGCGCAAGGCCGGGATCAACCTGAGCAAGATCTTCGCCAGCAAGGCCGAGGCCGACGACTACGAGCGGCAGATCCTCTACGAGATCAGCCGCAAGGCCTACCGCGACCGCCGCGAGGCCGAGCGCATGACGCTCGGCGCCCTGCTGCGCCGGTACAAGGAGGAAGTCACGCCCACCAAGCGCAGCGCAGGCATCGAATCGGTCAAGCTCGACGTCATCCTGCGTGACAAGCATCTCCCGCTGGTGCGCATGTCCGAGCTGACGGGCAAGGACATCGCCGAGTGGCGCGACCGCCGCCTGGAGCATGTCACCGGCGCCACGGTCAACCGCGAAATCGACGTGCTGTCGACGGCGATCAACCATGCACGACGCGAATGGGGGGTCAACATCCCCGAGAACCCCGTGCACATGGTCAAGCGCCCCAAGAAGGCCAACCAGAGAGCCCGCCGCGTAGCCAACGAGGAAGAGCGCTACTTGATCGCGGCACTGACTCCCACCCAACGGCGGGAAGACGGAACCTTTGAGAAATCGGCGCGAAACCCGTGGCTTCGCCCATTGGTGCTGCTGGCGATCGAAACCGCCATGCGGCGTGGAGAGTTGCTGGCGCTGGACTGGGAGCATGTCGACCTGAAGAACAGGACGGCCCACCTGCCGACCACCAAGAACGGCGACGCTCGCACGGTGCCCCTCTCAACGCGCGCCGTGCAAATTCTCAGGGCCTTACCGGGCGACCACCACACCAACGGGCCTGTGTTCCCAACCACGGCCAACGCCCTGCGCAAGGGATTCACCCGCGCGCTGGCACGCGCGCGGGAGGCCTACCTGCAGGACTGCGCCCAAGCCGGCACAGCGCCCCGTACGAAGTTCCTGGTGGACGTTCACTTCCACGACACGCGCCACGAAGCTGCGACGCGACTGTCGAAGAAGCTGAGCAACGTGCTCGAGTTGTCGGCCGTCACGGGGCACAAGGATCTACGGATGCTCCAGCGCTACTACCACCCGGACGCCGCTGAACTCGCCAAGAAGCTGGGATAGTGATGCGCCGTGCCCTTTGACGTCGGCGGCAAGCGCCCGACATCTCCTGCGAGGAACCTCCGGCGGGCGACACAATGGCCGCAGATCGGCCGAAGCGGGCGTTGAGCTCATACCGCGCCGGCGGCAGCAATGGTGCGCGCACCGGCATCTTGAACGCGGACATCCAGTACTAGCGAACAGACTGGCAATTGACGGCGCCGTCCGAGGTCGCTTAAAGTGACAAACAACGTATGGCGATGGAGTTCGCCACAACCGCCCGGCGGCCACGCTGCCGGTGCTGATGACTCCTACCCGATGCCGCAACTCGCGGCAGGCCTCGTGGCTTTGGGGGAGTCGATGTACGACCATCTCGTCGTCCAGCAGATCGCGCAGGTCCTGACCGTTGCGCTGTTCGCGCCGTTGTTGCACGGTGTAATCGCGACGCTCGAAGAACGCGTGCAGCGCGGCAGCGGGCCGTCGATCTGGCAGCCGTACCGGGACCTGTACAAGCTCGCCGGCAAGGAAATTGTCGTTCCGTCGACCGCGTCGTGGGTGTTCTGGGCGGCGCCGATTGTCGCCTGCACGGCAATGCTGACGGTGCCGATGCTGATCCCGGTGCTGACCGACTACCCGCTGCCGCTGTCGGACATGGGCGACATCCTCGGCGGTGGCCTGATCCTGACCCTGGGCGGATTCGGCATCCTGCTCGCCGGCCTCGACAGCGGCCACCCCTACGGCGGTCTCGGCTCGAGCCGAGAGGCGATGCTGGCGATCCTCGCCGAGCCGACGCTGATCATGGTTTTCGTCGGCATCACGCTGCTGGCTCAGGCCATGCTGCCGTTCGTCGTCAACCATCTGCTGGTCGCGCAACCCGCCGTCTTCTGGAGCCCGGCGCATCTGTTCCTGGTCGCCGCGTTCTTCATCCTGCTGACGGTAGAGACCGAACGACTGCCGATCCACTCGTCGATCCACTACGAGATCTACATGATCGGGGAGGCGCGAATTCTTGAGTACTCGGGGCCGCTGCTGGCGCTGCTGAAGTGGTCATCGTGGATGAAGCAGGCGATCCTCTACACCATTTTCCTCAACGTGCTGACGCTGCCCTGGGGCTTGTCGCACCAGGGCACTGCACTGGGCATTGCCGCGGCCCTGGTCGCACTGCTGGGCAAGTGGTTGGCGCTGGCACTGGTCATGGTGTTCGTCGACACCGCGCAGTCGAGACTGCGCTTCTACCGCTACCAGGAGCCGCTGGCGCTTTCGTTCCTGATGGCCGTGCTCGCAGTGATAGCGCGGCAGATCTAAGCGCACGCGCACAATGCTGCTCTTCCACCTCGATCCAGTCGCCCAAGCGCTGTTCAGCCTTCTGGCGATCGTCGCGCTTATCCTTTCGTTCGTGATGCTCGGCTCGCACTGGATGCGAAACCACATCGCCGCGTTCGCCGCCGAGTCGTGGGTGATCGCCGCGCTTTCAGCCGCGATCGGCGTGTACGGGCATTACCCCGAATTGCTGTTCATCGCGGCGCTGACCGCGCTGTTTCGCGGCACCTTGCTGCCGTATCTGCTGCTGCGCATCGTGCAGGATCTCAAGCAGAACCGCGAGTTCACGCCGCTTCTGCAGCCCTCGAGCAGCATGGTGATCGGCGCCGCGCTGGTCGTATTTTCCTACGCCGTGGCGCACCGACTGAGCGTGCGCATGCAACTGGCCGACAACATCGCGGTGCTGGCGCTGACGACGATGTTTGCGCTCAAGCTGATCGGTTTCCTGATGCTGGTGCTGCGCGCCGAGGCCGTCAGTTCGATCCTCGGCCTGCTGGTGATCGAGAACGGCATCTTCCTCGGTTCGCAGATTCTGGTTCCGGGTATGCCCTTGCTGCTTGAGATGGTGATCCTGTTCGACCTGCTGATCATTGTTTCGACCTTCGGCATGCTGATCCGCTACCTGCATCGCGAAGTCGGCACGACGAGCAGTCGCGCGCTCACGCGCCTGGTGGGGTGACGCGATGGCCTGGGACCTGCTCTATGCACTGTTCGCGGTCACGTCGGCGGCGTCCGCCGCATGCTGGCTTTCACGCCACGCACGCGTGGCCGAGGCGATCAACCTGGCCACCGCAGCGATCGACTTCTTCTTGGCGCTGGCGCTGCTCGCGATCACGCCGACCGCGGGCATCACCGCCCTGCAAGGCTATCTGCTGCTCGACGGTTTCGGCGTCTGGGTGCTGTTCTGCGTGGCCGTCGTCTACCTGCTGGCGTCGGTCTACGCGGTCGGCTACATGCGCTGGATGCACGGCGCGCAAGCCCGCCTGCACCGCTTCTACGCCTTGTTCTCAGCGTTCGCCTTGACGATGTTCGCCGCTCCGGTGCAGAACAACCCTGGCCTGTACTGGATCGCGATTGATTTCACAACCATCGTCAGTGCCTTCCTGGTCGGCTTCCAGCGGGCGCCGGAGAGCATCGAGGCGGCGTGGAAATACATCGTGATCGTCTCGGCCGGGCTGGGCCTGGCGCTGCTCGGCACGGTGCTGTTCTATTGGGCCGGAACCTTCATCGTCGGCCCGGTGTACGAGATGACATGGGCCGGGTTTGCGTCGATCACACCCGGCGCCGAGCCTGTGCTGCTGCTGCTAGCCTTCCTGCTGGTGCTGGTCGGCTATGGCACCAAGGTCGGCCTGGCGCCGATGCACACCTGGCTGCCCGACGCTCACAGCGAAGGACCGGCGCCAGTCTCGGCGATGCTGTCGGGCGCGCTGCTCAACTGCGCGATGCTCGGCGTCGAGCGCTACCTGGTCGTGCTGCGCGGCACGTCGATTGCCGGAACCGCGCACACCGCGCTGGTCGTGCTCGGCGCGTTCTCGTTGCTCGTGGCCGCGCTGTTCATCACTCGGCAAACGGTGATCAAGCGACTGGCCGCGTATTCGAGCGTCGAGCACATGGGGGTGATCGCGCTGGGCCTGGGCTTCGGCGGCTCGCTGGGAACCATAGGCGCTCTCTACCATATGCTGAACCACGCGCTCGCCAAGTCGCTGGTGTTCTTCGGCGCCGGCAACGCGATGCACGCTTTCGAAAGCCGCGATATCGACCGCATCCGCCGTGTGTTGCGCTTCTTCCCGCGCTCGGGCGCGATCTGGCTGGCCGGCGCGGTGGCGATCACCGGCGCCCCGCCGTTCGGCCTGTTCCTGTCCGAACTGACGATTCTGCGCGCTGGCATGGCCAGCGCCAACGTGTGGGCGGTGTGGCTGATGGGCTTGCTGCTGATCGTGATCTTCGTCGGCTTCCTGGCGAAGTTCCGCGCGATGTACTTCGGTGCCCGGCCCGAGCACGCGCCGCACTTGCGCCTGGGCGCAGCGCACGTGCTGCCGATGGCCGTCGCGCTGGCAGCCACGCTGGCTCTGGGCCTGTGGTGGCTGCCGGCGGTCTGGCAACACCTGGCCGCGATCGCGGCACAACTCGGAGCCGCCTGACATGCGCCACGCCCTGCTGCGCGAACTGGACTGCGCCGAGCTGCCCGCTGCCGCGGCAGCGCTGGGTGCGGCGGCCGGCGAGCAACCTGGAGCGCACGGCCGTATGCAGTTCGCTTACGCGCTGTGCGCGGCCGACGCACCTCCACAGGTGCGCTACGTGGTCAGCCAGGGCCCGGGGCAACCGTATCTGATGTGGCGCACACGTCCGCGCGACGGCGTGCTGCCGAGCTTGGCCGCCACGCTGCCGCTGTTGGGCTGGTACGAGCGGGAGATCACCGACCTGTATGGGCTGCGCTTCGAGGGGCACCCCGAGCCGTACCCGCTGGTCCTGCACGAGGGCATCGCACCGTCGGCGCCGCCGCTGCAAGCGGATCAGGGTCGATCGACGACGCCGCAGCTCGGGCGCTCCGCGCCGCCTGCCGTACCCAGGATGATCGGAGCGGATATCCAGCGCCTGCCCTTCGGCCCGGTTCGCGCCGACATCGTCGAATCGGCGCAGTTCCTGTTCTTCTACATTGGCGAAGGCATCCTGCACTATCACCCGCGGCTCTTTTACAAGCACCGCGGCATGGAAGCACGCTTCGAGGGCGTTGACGAGCGCACCGGCAGCGTGTTGGCCGAGCGTGTCAGCGGCGTCGATTCGGTGGCGCACGCGCTGGCCTATGCGCAGGCGGTGGAAGCGGCGCTGGGCTGGCGCGCGCCGGCTCGCGCGCGCCATCTGCGAGTGATCCTGGCCGAGCTCGAGCGTCTTTACAACCATCTGCACTACCTAGGCCAGCTGGCGAAGACGACCACGCTGAAAGTCGGCGAAGCGCAGGGGCTGTGGCTCGAGGAACAGGTCAAGCAAGTCAACGCGCGCCTCACCGGCAGCCGCCTGCTGCGCGGCATCATCGCGCCCGGAGGACTGCGTCGGGACCTCGACGTCGGCCAGCTCGACGCCTGGCTCGACGCCTTCGCGCGCGACATCGACGTCTACCTGCGCCTCCTCGAGGACACGCGCAGCCACCTCGACCGCCTGATGAGCACGGGCGTGCTGCCGTGTCAGGTCGCGTTGGACCAGGGCGCCACCGGCCCGATCGAGCGGGCCAGCGGGCTCGATCGCGACCTGCGCCGCGACCATCCGTATGCGAGCTACGCGCAACTGCGCATTGCCGTTGCGGTGCAATCGGCGGGCGATGCCCACGCGCGCAGCATGGTGCGCATGGAGGAGATCCGCGAGGCGCTCGCGCTGCTGCGGCAGGCGCTTGCACGCATCAGACCCGGAGCGGTAGCGCGCCGCGAGGCAGTCGAGGACGCCGACGCCGACGGCGAGGGTCTGGGTTGGGTCGAAGCCACGCGCGGCGGCCTGCTTTACGCCGTGCACTTCGACGCCGCGCGCCGCAAGCTGGCGCGCGTGAAGATCAAGGAGCCGTCGTTCTCGAACTGGCGAGTGTTTCCGTTCACGGTTCAGGACAGCAACATGATGGACTACGCGATCAACGAAGCGAGCTTCGGCCTGTCGATCGCCGGTGCGGATCGCTGAACGAGGAGCTGCGATGCCATTATGGACATGGTTCGGCTTGCGCGAAGGCCTTGGCACGACGCCGTGGCCGCAGCGCCCGGGTCCCGACGGCCAGGACGGCGTGCTCGGCCTGCCGCGCGTCGATGCGTCGCGCTGCGCCGGCGCACCGTGCACCGACTGCGCCGCGGCGTGCCCGGCCGGCGCGATCACCGTCGAGCACGATTCGCCAAGCCTGGATTACGCGCGCTGCGTCGGCTGCCAGCTGTGCACCGAGGTCTGCCCGCAAGGCGCCTTCAGCGTCAGTCGCGACTGGGCCTTCGGGGTGCGCGGGCGCGCCGACCTGCTCAGGGCCGGCCACCCGCAGCTGGCAGCGGCGCGCGACGGCGACGAGGCCGGCGCGGCGGCGCTGGCCGTAGAATTCAACGCCTTCGGCCACAGCCTGCATATCCGCCATGTCGACACCGGATCGTGCAACGGCTGCGAAAGCGAACTGCAGGCGCTGCTCAATCCCTTCTACAACCTGCACCGGCTCGGCATCTTCTTCACGCCTTCGCCGCGCTTCGCCGACCTGCTGCTGGTAACGGGGCCGGTGACCGAGGCCATGCGCGAGCCGCTGCTGCGCACCTGGGAAGCGATGCCTCAGCCGCGCTGGGTCATGGCACTGGGCACCTGCGCCACCGGCGGCGGCACCAGCGGCGGCGGCTACGCCTGCCACCGTGGGCTGGAAGGTGTGTTGCCGGTCGACCTGTGGCTGCCGGGCTGCCCCCCCAACCCGGCGGCCATCATCGAAGCGCTGCTGGTGCTGCTGCGTCGGCGCGAGCCGCGGGTGCGCGGAGGCGAACATGCCCGCTGAAATCCCCGTCGTCGGGCCCGTGCTGGCGGCGTTCGCGCTGGCCGCACTGGCCTGGCTCGCAGCGCTGGTCGTCGACCTCGTGCGCAGCTCAGCGTTGCCGCGTGCCATGCTCGCGCTGGGTTGTGCGAGTGCTGCGCTGGGCGCCTTGTGGGCGCTCCCGGCAGGCAGTGCGCTGATCACCCTGCTGCAGTTCGGCGGCTGGCCGGTGCAATGGCACGCCGATGCCGCGGCGCTGTGGTTGATGCTCCCGGCATTGCTGCCGGCGCTGTTCGCCTGCCTGCTCGGCGGCGCGGCAGGCGCGCGCGGCTGGGCGGCCGGTGCCGCGATGTCGCTGCTCGGCGCGCTGGGTGTGTTCACGCTGTACGACGGCGCCAGTCTGCTCATCGCCTGGGAGCTGATGGGCTTGGGCGGCGCCGTCATGCTGCTGGCCGAACACCGCAACACCCAGGCCGGGCACGACAACCTGTTCATGCTCGCGATGCTCGAAGTCGGCAGCGTCGCGCTGCTGCTGGCCGTGGCCACGTTCGGCGGCGACCTCGGCTTTGCCAGCTACGCGCGGCAATGGGGCACGCTGGCCCCGGCGGCGGCGTTTGGCGTGGGCCTGCTGTGGCTGCTCGGTTTCGGCGCCAAACTTGGTTTGCTGCCGTTCTACGAGTGGTATCCGGGCGCCTACGGCAGCGGCAGCGGCGCCAGCGGCGCGCTGATGTCGGGCGTGGTGATGAACGCCGCCTATTTCGCGCTGGGACGCGCGTTGCTGCGCTGGATGGGCACGCCGCCGTGGCTGGGCGGGTTCGGCGTCGTCGTGCTCGCCGGCGGCGTGCTTAGCGCGATGCTGGCGATCCTGTACGCGTTCCAACAAAACGACTGGCGGCGACTGCTGGCTTTCTCCTCGGCCGAAAACGCCGCCGTCGCGGTGACCGCACTGGGCGCTGCGTTGGTGTTCCGCGCCGGTGGTCACGACGCACTGGCCGCACTCGCGTGGATCGTTGGCATGCTGCACCTGATGGGGCACAGCCTGGCCAAGGGTGCGCTGTTTCTCGCCGCGGACGCGGCCGCCGCGCTGCAGGGTAACCATCAACTGCGGCAGAGCGCGATCCTGCGCCAGGCGCCGCTGACCGTCGGCGTCGGCGCGGTACTCGCCGCGATGAGCCTGGCGGCGATGCCGCCGACTGCGGGGTTTGTCAGCGAGTGGTACCTGTTCCAGACGCTGTTCCACGACTTCGCGTTGGCCGGGGACGGCTCGCGCATCGCGCTGGCGCTGGCCGGCGCCGGACTGGCGCTGACCGCCGCGGCGGCGCTGGCGACCATGGTCAAACTGGTGGGCGTCGGCCTGCTCGGTCAGAACGAACCGCACGCGGCGCAGCACCGCCGGCACCAAGGGCGGATCGGCGGCGTGTTGCGCGCCGCCGTGCTGATCACCGGGCTGGCGGTGCCGGCATTCGCGGTCGGCCTGATCGCCTGGCTGCCGTCGATGGGCGCCGCGTCATGGCTGCAGCCCGACGCGCCGGCGCACATGGTGAACGGCTGGCTGTTGGTGCCGCTGTCGGCCGGCTTCGCGTTCATCTCGCCGGCCAAATTGTTGATCGCGGCACCGCTGCTTGCGCTGTTGCCGATCGCGCTGCTGTGGGCCAGACGTCGCTATCCGGTGCGGCGCGCGCCGATCTGGTGTGGGGGCGAGGACTATGCGGCGCATGCCGGAGCGACCACCGCGCTGGCATTTTCCAACGCGCTGCGCGTCTTCTACAGCTTCGTCTACCGACCGACCAACGCGGTGTCGCGCCAGTTCGAAGGTCCACGCTACTTTCTCAAGGAGCTGCAGTTCGACTACGACCAGGCTCCCGTTTTCGGTCGCCTGCTGTTCGAGCCCGTGGTACGCGCCGTGCGCTGGTTCAGCGAGCGCCTTCGCTTCCTGCAAAACGGTCTGATGAACGCATATCTGGCTTACATCGGTTTGCTGCTGCTGATCATTCTCGCGCTGGCCCTCGTCTGGACCCCACCTGCGTGAAGACGCCATGAAACAACCGGGAGGCACGCCAATGCCCTGACGTCATCGATTCCACGGTGAAGCTTTGGGCTGCACCGCGCAGTACAGCCCACCTTTCTGCGTCCACGACCTCGATCATGACCTTCGTCTACATCGCCCTTTTTGCCATCGTCGGCGCCTTTGCGCGCTATGGCCAGACCCTCGCCGTGCAGGGTTTCCTCGGCCGTGACTTCCCGTTCGCAACGCTTTCCATCAACATCCTTGGCTCGTTCCTGATGGGCTTCCTGTTCTTCGAAACCCTCGAGCGCATCGAACTCAATCCGGCGCTGCGCACCGGCTTGCTGACCGGCGGGCTCGGCGCCTACACGACGTTCTCGACCTTCTCGCTCGAAACCCTGAACCTGATGGAGAACGCGCAGTGGATCAAGGCCGCCCTTTACGTGGGTGCATCGGTGGTGCTTTCGATCGCTGCGGCGATCTTCGGCGCCTACCTTTCACGCAACCTCGGAGTCCAGCGATGAAATCCGTCACCATGGCTCGCATCTACATCAAGGAAGGCGACAAGGTCCAGGGCCACAACTTGATGCAGGAAATCTTCCACCTGCTGCACAGCGACCAGAAGGTCCACGGCGTCACCGTGTTCCGCGGCATAGCCGGCTTCGGCAGCCACGGTGAGGTCCACGCCGACGACCTGCTGCGCCTCACCGTCCACCTGCCATTGGTCATCGAGTTCTACGACGACCCGGAAGTCGTCGCCGCGGTTTTGCCGCGCATCCAGCAGATGGTTCCGGGCGGCCACATTGTGTCGTGGTCGGCCCAGTGCGGCGCCTGAGTTTGGCTCGTCGAGGAGACTGCGCATGCATATCGTTCTGACGCGACACGGAGAAGTCGAGGGCATCGACCCGCCGCGCTTTCGCGGTCGCATGGAACTCGAGCTGACTGAAGCCGGTCGCCGCCAGGCCCAGTCCCTGGGCACAGCCGTGGCGCGCCAGTTCAAGCCCGACGCCGTGCTGACCAGCCCGATGAAACGCTGCCGCGACACCGGGGCCGCGATCGGGCATGCCTGCGGCGTCACCCCCGTCGTCCTGCCAGGGATCGACGATTTCGATTACGGTCAATGACAGTGGATGAGCCACGCGCAGGCCCAGGCCGAGCACCTACGCGCCTACGAGCTGTGGAAGCGATCCCCGCAGTGGATGCGCTTCCCCGGAGGCGAATCCCTGCAGGACGTCGCGCTGCGCACGACCGATGCGCTGCGCAGCCTGTGGTCGCAGCATCACGACGGCACCGTGGTGCTGGTCGCGCACGACAGCGTCAACCGGGTCGTGCTGCTCCACGCGCTGGATCTGCCGCTGTCGGCCTACTGGCGCATCGAGCAGGAGCCGTGCTGCATCAACGAGTTGTTCGTCGATGTCGACGGCACCGTCAAGCTGTTGCGCCTGAACGATGCGTCGCATCTGCAGCCAAGGTAAACCGCGCGGCAGGCGAAGCATGCCCTGCCGCCTGCCGGCGCGGTCGCGGCAGCGCGAGCCGGACCGCCCGCGTGCGATGGTCACGCGCTGCGCTCAACGATCCGTGCCATCGCGGGCAAGGGGCGGCGCGTCACCACCGAACAACTCGGCATAGACATCAGCGCTAAAACTCGTATCCAATGCGGCACCGACTTCGAGCCTGTAGCTGCGAACCCCTCGCTCGGCACGTGGCGCGCGCAGGAACAGCGCATCGCCGCGCCGCGCAGACGCCAAGCGCCGCGCCGCGTCGAACAGGTGCGTGACCATGTACACCGCGATGTCGCGTTCGCGAAACGCTTCGACGACATCGAGCAGGAGTTGTGAACCCTCGCGCTCGTTGGTCGACGCGAACGATTCGTTGGACAGCCACAGCGCGCCGGGGCCGATCCAGTCGGCGATCGCGCTGATGCGCACCAGTTCCTCGTCGAGCTTGCCGCCGCGCATCGCGGCGTCCTCCTCGCGCTTGTGGTGGGTGTAGATTCCGCATCGCATGCCACCGGCGTAATTGCGCGCGGCGACGAACATGCCGGCCTGGAACATCAATTGCGCCAGTCCGAGCGCACGCAGCAAAGTCGACTTGCCGCCCTGGTTCGTTCCGGTGACCACGATCAGCAGCGCCGCTGCGGCATTGACGTCGTTGTCCGCCGGCGCTCGCCCCAGCGTCAGCGCCAGCGTCGGGTCACGCAGCGCGCTGGTGCGCAACTGCAGCGCGTCATCGCCGATCTCCGGCATGCAAGTCGCCACGTCGAGCGCAGCCAGGCGCTCGTGCAGGCGCACGCAGCCGAGTAGAAAGGCAAGTTCGCCGCGCAAGGTGTCGAGAAAGGCAAAGACATGCTCGGTGGCCTGGGCCAGCGCGTTGGCCACCTCGTTGATCGCGCGGTCGCCGATCTCGGACAGAGCCCGCGCGCCAGCCTCGTCTCGAGGATGAAGACGGAACGCGAACTGCGGAGCCGCCTTGCCCAGCAACCTGGCCCACCAGTTCACACGCTCGCCGCCACCGACGTAAAGCACCTGCGTGCCAATGTGGTTTCCAGCACCGAGCGATGCGCCGAACAGCATGCCGTCGCGAAAGCCCAGCGCGGCGAGCTCCGAACGGGCCTCGGCCATCCACGGCTCGTCGAGTTCGGTACGCAGCTGCGCGAACAGGTCGCGGAACGCAACCGACGCGAAGGAGGATTCGAGCGCCAGCGCATGCTTGCGCAGGCGCTGCAAATACACCAGCAACGCCTGCAGCATGTCGATGGCACTGTGCAAGGTCCAGCCCGGGTGCTGCGCGAGCAGATCGAGACTGACGATGTGCTGTTTGCGGCTTTCGATCGACTCGATCACCAAGTCGTACAACTCGCGTACTTCGGCAGGGTGCGCGAGTGCATCGCGCAGTGCGGCCTGGCGGTGCAGGACCCGCGCCGCATCGCCTGTGCCGCTGGCCGCAGCAAGCACCGCCTGTGCCACCTTGCGCACATAGTCGTCGCCAGCGGCCATCGCCTCGACCAGCTTGTCGACTTCGAGATCCCGTGCCACGTCCGGCCACTGCGGCGGGGATAGGACAGACGCCGGGGGGAGCGGCGTTTGCCCGCCCGCTCCGGGAGACGAGGCGGAAGGGGGGTCGAGCAGATTCGGCGTCATCGGGTGATCCTTTGCAGCAGCGCCTCGCGCGTGACCCGGTACTTCTGCGCCAGTGCGCGCGCGTAGGCCTTACCGTCGGCGCGGCGCCGGACGACTTTGAACGTGCGCACGGTCGGATCTGCCGCGTCGACCTGCGCGACCAGGCTGACCGTGCCGGCATCGAAGCGCGCAAGCTCGTCGAGGAACGTGACGAAAATGCAGCGGCAGCCGACATCGCGCAACCTGCCCATCATGCGCTGGCCAAGCCAGACGGCGTCGTCGAGCGACGTCGACGAGAACACCTCGTTCATCACAACCACGCTGCGTGCCGTCGCCGCCTCGATGATCGCGCGCATGCGCACCAGGTCGTCCAGCAGCTTGCCGCGCTGGTTGTCGATGTTCTCGGCGCGTTCGAAGTGCGTCAGAATGCGCTCGGGAAACACCACACGCGCGCTGCGCGCAGCAACGGGAAGTCCCAGCGCCGCGATGTAGTGCAACTGACCGAAGGTGCGCGCCAGTGTCGTCTTGCCACCGTGGTTGGGTCCCGTGACGACGAGCATGCGTTCGGCACCGCGCAGAGCGAAGTCGTTGCAGACCACCTTGCTCGGTGTCTTCGCGGCCTGTGCGGCCAGCGCCAGGTCGGCCGCTTCGACTACCTCGACGTCACCTTCGTCGGCAAGCTCGGGCAGGCAGCTTTCGACGCCGGCTGCGCGCATGCGACGCAGGAAATCCCACCAACCCAAATAGAACACCAGTTCGCCATCCAGGTTCAGCCAGCGCGCATCGGCAAAGCGCGCGTGCTCTCGCGTGAATTGCTCGAGCCGGGCGAATAGCTTCGGATGCAGCAGCGCGACCCGATCGATGATTTGCGCTTCGATGTGATTCATGTCCGCTGGCGCTTCGAGCTTTGCTCGATGGTCGCGAACTTCCCCCTGGCGAAAGCGTTCGAAAGTCCTGGCCACCAGCGCGCTGAAGTCCTCGGCTTGTGGGTCGCGCAGCAACGTGACCCGATCGCCTTCGATGCGCACGGCGTAGCACACGCGGTCGAGTTCTTCGCGCAGTGCTGTGGCCTCAGTGACGAGGCAGGCATGCGCCGCACCGCCCAGCTCAGCCTGCAGTGCGGCGAGCAGGCGCTGCAGGAGCGGCGCGCGCGGCGCGGCGGCGGCCAACGTGGTGGCGAGCTGGCGCAGCGCTTCACCGTAGATGCGCGCCGCGTCGACGAACCAACCCTGTGCCTCGATGGCGCTCGCCGTGCGCTCTGCACGGAGCAGGTGCTCGCGCATCGACGCCATCGCCAGCTGGAAGCTACGCATGGCCTGAGCCAGCTCGTCGCGCCCTAGGTCGGCCGCAACTTGCTGACGCCGCCGCGCGACCCGCGCATCGGACGGGGCGCTGACGAACGCCTGTTTCAGCCAGGCGAAGACCTCCCCGCGCCATCGCGCGTCGACCTCCTCGTACCCGTAGCTGTAGGCCTTCGGCTTGCGCGGCTCCACACCACCATAGGCGGCATCGAAGATCGCGTCGAGGAACAAGTCGCGAATGAAGTCGTCCTGGTACGTGGGTGGTGCACTTTCGTCGTGCGCGGAGTCGGAGAGCAGGCTGACGGACGCATCGATGGGCTGGAGTGACCGCGCACTGTCTTCTTGCATGTTGCTCACCTGCTGGAACAGGGGAACACGACTGGGTCCCCAATCCCGGGCACGAGCCGCTGACGACGGTTGCGCTTCGGCATACGCCCGCTGCGCGACAACGTGTCGAGGCTTCGTCCCGCGCCGATCGCGACGGCAGGGTCAAACGTGCAGGCATCCACGAACGCTCCACCGCGCGAATATTCGCCCGTGCTTCCGCCTTCAATGCGGCCGCTCGATCGCCTGGTTGGATGGGTTGGTGGGCGAAGAAATGAGCGCCCTGATTCGATGCGCAGCAATGGCACCTCCCGTAAACGGATAGCCTGCTCGACCTGCCCTGCATCTATGCAAGGCATCCGGGTAGACGTCGTCAGCCGGGAGGCGGTTGGTTCAGGAGGACGTCATCTCCCCACTTCGATTACATCACAACTGTTCGTACTGGAGCACGGGGGCATTCGGGTGGACAAGGAGCGCGTGCGCACGCTCATGAGCCCGCACGGCGTTCGCGCCCGAGGCAGGCGCAAGTTCAAGGCCACCACCGACAGCGACTACAAGCTGCCAGTTGTGCTGAACCTGCTAGACCAGACAACGCTTCGCACGCTGTGTTGCCGTCTAAGGTCCACATGACCAGTTGGCCCGCGCAGGATGCGCTCGCTCAGGGCGCCGGCGATTTCGGCGGCCGCTGCCTGCACCATTGCGGTCGCCAGCGCGGGATGAGCCCAACGCCCGCTTCGGCCGAGTTGCAGGCTTCGTCGTGCGGGAGGGCTATACGAGCTGCCCGCGCGGCACGCCATCGCTTTGTGCATGCACGGTCGTAGGCGAAGCGCCGGCAGGCGCTGAGTTCGGGGGAGCCGCGAAGCGGGGGTGCGGGCGTCCAGCCCGTGCCCGCCGGAGCGCGGCAGCGCGCAGGCCTGGGGGGGGCCGCCGGGGGGCCGGACACTGGCGGCGGGAGCGGCAGCGACCATAGACAGGGTAGGCCCCACGAGTGGGGGGCGAAGCCCCGCCCTCCGCGGGGGCGCGCGGGCAAAAGGCTTCGCGATGCCGCAAGGCACCCGTCCAGGGCAAGCTCGGGCGGGCCGCAGGCACGTCCGAGCGCAGTCGGCGAAGCCTTTTGCCCGCGCGCCAGCGCGGAGGGCCGCAAGCTGCATCTGCAGCGCGCAGCGAGCCGCAAGGCGAGCGAAGGCAAGGCAGGGATCCGAATGGCGGGCGTCCAGCCCGCCAAGCGCCTCGTTCGCCCCTAGGCGACGAGCGCCGCAGGCGCGAGAGGGGTGCGGTCGGATCCGTGCCGCGCAGGGTCGCGCAGCGGCCCGAAGTGCCCTGGCGCCACTGGATTGGCGCGAGCCATACCACTGGGTTGGCCTCTGGGCTTCGAACCCAGGCTGGCGATCCAGCGGCGCCAATTCCACGCGGCTGAATTTTCGGCAGCCTAGAAGCCCTCATGGAGGACATCACCATGAGCAACCTACCGAGCGAGCACCACCGCCTGAACACGCACGCCCGCCACATCCAGAAGGGCCTGACCGCGCTGCTGTGGACCGCCCGCTTTCGCTGGACGGCAACGCTGATCATCGACAGCCTGCTCGGCGGCAACGGGCTGGTGCGCAAGCTGATCCAGCAGGGGCTGCTCGTGGAGCATCCCATCTCGAACCCCTTCGCCCCCGTGCGGTACTACACGACCTTGAGCAAGCAAGGCCTCGACCTGCTCCACCGCCACTGGCCGGCCATCCGCAGCGGGAAGCACGGCGACGTTGCCATGGCTCTGGCTTCTGGCTGGGAACTTCCCTTGCGCCCGGAACATCGGATTCGGGAAGCTCGATTCGAGCACGACCTTCACGTCCAACTCGCGCTGCTCCGTTCCTTTCATGTTCCAAGCCAGCCGACGTCCCTGCTCCTGGCAGACGACCTCGAACGCACAACACTGGACAGACGCCCGTCCAAGATTCCCGACATCGTTATCGAGTTCCGGCCCGCTGACGCAGAGCCAGAAGCCCCCACGCTCACGCTCTGGGGAGAGGTGGAGTACTCTCGGAAGAAGCAGCGCGAGATCGACCTGTTCTGCGCGTACTACCGCGGGGCGCTTGCGGGCGTCTCGGCGCGTCCGTTCGACCGACTGATCGTGCTCTGCCATGATTCCGTGCTGGCGCAATGGCAACGGCATTTCAGCCGCACGGTCGTGCCCAAGTGGCACTTTCGCAGGGCGACGCGCGACTGGGTCCGGCTGGACGCGAAGGATTGGCACCAATTCCCGGCCATGTCTTCCGAGGAGGTCGACCGTATCATCCAGCCGCTGACGCCCACAGTCGAGAGCGACCTGGACGCGCAGGCGTAGACGCGATCAGGCGCTTGCGGCATCAGGACAACGCCCAGCCTAGCTCCCGCGTCACGGCGTCAAGGGAAGGCTTGCGCCCGGGCCTGCGGCCCGCCCTTGACCCCGTGCCCGCTGCGGGAGCTGCTGGAGCGCCGCCCCGACGCCGCAAGCACCTCCCCGCCGGCAGCCACGCCCGGCTTGAAGGCTGATCCCGTGCAGGCCGCCCCATCCCCCCGCCCTTCCCCGCTGGGGAAGGGAGCGCCCCTCGGCCGCAAGCTTTCCGCAAGGCCGCGCCTACGGTCCACTCCGGCACGATCGGACACCTCGGAACTGCCAGGCGTGGCGCAGAAAGAAGGGACAACGACCAGGGACCGGCTACCCCGTCCACGGCTCACCCGGCTCGGTACTTGGCGGGTCGCCCCCTCCTGCGTGGGGCACGAGGCGGATGCTGGTCGATGATGATCGAATCCCCGCCCGACTTGCCATTCAGGATGTCGGCAATCCAGGCGTCGAAGTCTTTGCGGGCCACCAGGCGATGCGCGCCAACGCGCACGGTTCGCAAGGGCGGCAGGCCACGGACCTCGATGGTTTCGCGCAGGCCCTTGAAGTTGTTGCGCAGGGTCTTGGTGGTCAGGCGCACGGCGACGGCCACTTCGTCGAGGGACAGGAACAGCGGGTGCATCACAACTCCAGAATGGGGGTTGTGACGCACAGCTCGCGCTGGAAAACAAAATCCCGAGGCCCACCTGCACGCGCGGATTCGCTGCCGCGTGACGCTGCTTCACCTCGGGTCACCCGGCTACGATCCAGACATCCTTCTAGCTCCATGAAGCCGCGCCAACAGCCGGCGCCCCGAATCATGATGCTGCTGCTGAACGAAGCCATCGCGCTTGCGCTGTACCTCGCGCCAACCGGCGCCATCCTGGGGATGGTCAAGGTCGCGCGTCGACGCTACCAGCGCAGGGATCGGCGCAATCCGCTCAAGCGCGAACTGCTACGGGCTCCCGGCCACTCGGTCGCACTGCAACTCGAGGATCACCGCTCCGACCTCATCGCGCTGATGAGCGCTACCGCTCCGATGCCCTTGTTCCTCTACACGGTCTATCGGACCCCAGCGGGCTGGGCGCCGGGCGCGGTGCTTGGATTGATCTTCCTGCTGGGTGGCACCGTCGTCCTGGCCTGGCGCGTCAGCGTGTTGGTGCGCGAGACCCGGAAGCTCCAGCTTGGTCTTGATGCCGAGATGGCCATGGGGCAGGAACTCAACACCTTGATGCGCGAAGGCTTCTGGGTGTTCCACGACGTGCAGGCCGACGGCCCCTTCAACGTCGACCATGTCATCGTCGGCCCGCAGGGCCTGTTCGCGGTGGAGACCAAGGGCCGCCCGAAGGGTGTGCGGGGCAGCGACGATGGATACCGCGTCGTGCTGCGCGACGAGGTGCTGGAATTCCCCGGGTGGCGCGAGCGCAAGCCGCTCGAACAGGCCCGTCGGAATGCGAAGTGGCTCGGCGATTGGCTCAGCTCGGCCATCGGCGAGCGCGTGGAGGCCCAGCCCGTGCTCGCGCTGCCGGGGTGGTTCATCGAGCGGACCACCAACTGCGACGTCGGCACCATCAACGGCACCGGGCTCGCGGGGTACTTCACGAAGCGCCGTGCGACGCCCCTGAGCGTCAAGCAGGTAGAGCAGATCCGCCACCAACTCGACGCGCGATGCCGCGACGTGAAGGCCTTGGCCTATGCCGAGGCGAAGGGCCGCAAGTGACCGCGAATGTGGGCGCGAAGGTGACCGCGAATGCCACCACGAATGGCGCGCTGGACCCGGGACGCGGCCGGGACAGTCACAGCGGGATAGCGCGGGAATTCCCGGGACAATTCCGGGACAGGCGGTGGGCGAAAAGCAACAAAAATGGCCCGGTCCGAAGAACCGAGCCATCTCTGTAAGTCCTTGATTGACAAGGAAGAATCCTGGTCGGGGTGAGAGGATTCGAACCTCCGGCCTCTACGTCCCGAACGTAGCGCTCTACCAGGCTAAGCTACACCCCGAATTTGTCTAGGCACACAGACCTACACATTTGCCTATCTCGACCTGACCCGCGGCACCGGCGTCGCCGCCGGACCACCCGCCGGACACGCCCGCATACACATCTCCTAGGCAAGCCTGCTAGTGTAGCAAAGACGATTTCGCCACACCAGTCCCGCGATGCAGCTCAGGCGTTGCGCTGCAGGCTGTAGTCGCACAACTCGATCAAGGCACGGCGGTAGGCCCCCGCCGGCATGGCCTCGGCGAGGCCGCGTGCCTGCTGCAGCTGGCCATGCGCCTGCGCGTAGACCTCGTCCAGCGCCGCGCAGTCGGCCACGATCTCGAGGATCCGCGGCAGCTGCTCGGTGTTGCCGTCGCGGATGGCCTGCACGATCAGCTCGCGCTGCGCGGCGTCGCCGCGCTGCATCGCGACGATCAGCGGCAGCGTCGGCTTGCCTTCGCGCAGGTCGTCGCCGATGTTCTTGCCCATCTGGCCGGCATCCCCGTTGTAGTCCAGCGCGTCG
>DAHWJK010000167.1:0-4177 GCA_027344185.1 Thiobacillus sp. | reverse complement strand
CATCCGCGCCATGAGAAGATCCGCGTCGGGTATTTCTCGGCCGACCTGCGCAACCATGCCGTGGCCATGCTGGCTGCCGAGCTGTTTGAGCTGCACGACCGCTCGCGCTTCGAGCTGACCGCCTTTGCCCTGGGTCCCGATACCCGCGATGAACTGCGCAGCCGCGTCGAGGCCGCCTTCGAGCACTTCCTGCCCGTCGATCACCTCTCCGATCACCAGATCGCCGCCCTCGCCCGCGAGCACCAAATCGACATCGCCATCGATCTGGGCGGCTACACTCGCGACAGCCGCTCGGGCATCTTCGCCCTGCGTGCAGCCCCCATCCAGGTCAGCTACCTCGGCTTCCTCGGCACCATGGGCGCCCCGTTCATCGACTACCTCATCGCAGACCCGGTCCTCATCCCGCCCGAGTCCCGCCAGCACTACAGCGAGAAAATCGCCTACCTGCCGAGCTACCAGGTCAACGACTCCAAGCGCCCCCTGCCCCAGAAGACCTTCTCCCGCGCTGAGCTCGGCCTGCCACCGGATGGCTTCCTCTTCTGCTGCTTCAACAACACCTACAAGATCACCCCGGACACCTTCGACAGCTGGATGCGTATCCTCACCGCCGTCCCCGACAGCCTCCTGTGGCTGCTCGGATCCTGCGAGCCCGCCGAGCGCAACCTGCGCCGCGAGGCCGAGCAGCGCGGCATCGACCCGAAGCGCCTGTGCTTCGGCCGCTCCCTGCCCTTTGCCGACTACCTCGCTCGCTACCGTACCGCTGATCTGTTCCTCGACACCCTGCCCTACAACGCCGGCACCACCGCCTCGGATGCCCTCTGGGCCGGCCTGCCCGTGCTCACGCTCCCCGGCCAGGGGCTGCAGGCCCGCATGGCCGCCAGCCTGCTCACCGCCGCCGGCCTCCCCGAGCTCATCGCCTCGGACCGCCCGCACTACGAGCGCCTCGCCATCGGACTCGCCACCGACCCGCAGCGCCTCGCCGCCCTGAAGCACAAACTCGCACTCCAGCGCTCCCGCTGCGCGCTGTTCGATACCCCGGCCTTCACACGCAATATCGAGACCCTCTTCCAGCAAATGTACGACCGGCACCACGCCGGACTGCCTCCAGAGCATCTCAATGCATGTGCGTCCGATGCATCTGCCGCTTGGGAAAACCAGCATGGCTAAGGCCGAGATCTACCAGATCTTCCATTCCGTAGAGACGCGCGCGCAGCTCGATCCCGGCTTCCTCGCGCTCGACAACCTGTCGAATGAGCGTCCGGACTGGCGCGAATACTGGCCCATCCGTCGGTTTCTACTCACTCACAGCCTACAGCCGGACACCTATTATGGATTCCTCTCCAGCAAGTTCGGCGCAAAGACCGGCCTCGATTCGGCCACGGTGCGCAAACTGATCGATCATCACGGCGCCGATGCCGATGTCATCTCATTCTCCCCCTACATCGGGCACATTGCACCGTACCTGAACATCTTCGAGCACGCGGCAGGTTGCCACGGACACGTCGAGCTGTTCAGGGAATGCGCCGCCCTGGTTGCGCCGGAATTCCGCATCGAGCAGAGCGTCATGACCTCTCTCGATACAATTTTTTGCAATTACTTCGTGGCCAAGCCCGAATTCTGGGGCGAATGGCTACGGCACGCCGAGCGACTCTTCGACATTGCCGAACACCACTCGACACCGCTGTCCCGGGCTCTCAACGACACTGCGACTTATTTGATCGATTCGCTGCGCGAATCTGCTGCAACGTATCCCGGACAACCTCCGGTCACTCTGCGTAACATCCCCGGCGCTCATGCAAAGGTGTTCGTCATCGAACAACTCGCCTCTCTAATGCTCTGGGCAGATCGCCGGTGGAGGATCAAGTCGTTCAATCACTTGGCCTCAACGCCAGGGTCGCCCTCAACGACCGAGCAGTTCGTGCTGGACGCTTTGAAGATCGCTTACCGACAGACCGGCTCAGAGCCCTACCTGCACACGTTCCGAGAACTGCGCCGGCAGGCTGCTCCCCGACTCGCGCCGGCGACGGGCCAGATTCCCGTTGGCTCCAGGACGACGAGCCCACCGTTGCCACAGATGCCAACGCACGCATTGCCCCAGGCCGCGAGCTCCGCATGTCCAGTCAATACGGCGCTGTCTTCAAGCACCCCTCCGGAGAAGATACGGATCGTATGCGCCACCCGAAAAACGCGCGAGCAATTTGTCACCGACACGGAACTCGGGCAATCTTTGGTCGATCTGCTGCCATCGAATGTGGAGCTGCGTCTGTTTCCAAGCAACACCCGCGGACTACCTTCGATTTACAACATTGCAATCGACGAAGCCAAAGATGACCAATCGATTCTGCTATTCGTGCATGACGACGTTTATTTGAACGATGCGTTCTGGGCAGACCGATTGCGAGAGGCTGTAGATCATTTCCAAGTTGTGGGCATTGCCGGAAACTGCCGCCGCGTTGCCCGTCAGCCGTCATGGTGCTACCGGGCGATAAATGCTGCCGATGGCACACCGATCCATGACGACAGGAAGAATCTCAGTGGCGCGGTGGCGCACGGCAGCGAAGTCCTTCCCAGGCGCGTCGATGCTTTCGGACCGTCGCGCCAGAGTGTCAAGCTGCTCGATGGCCTGTTTCTCGCCGCCCGGAGCACAACATTGCGGCAAAACCTGGTGCGTTTCGACGAACGGTTCGACTTCCATTTCTATGACCTGGACTTCTGCCGGGAGGCTGAGCGCGCAGGACTCGAGATGGGTACGTGGCCGATATCAGTCACTCATCGCAGTCTAGGAAACTTTCGGGGTGCCGCGTGGCGTCGCGGCTACGAATGCTATCTGGACAAGTGGGCCGAGTAGATGAGCAGCCGCCGAACACCTCCGAGACCTGCCGCGACTGCCCGCCGCGCCGCGCCGCAAGATCCGTTCGCACTGGCGCAGGCGCTTTACGCGCACCATCGCTGGAGCGATGCCGAGCGACTGTGCCGCGCCATCCTAGAGCGTCAGCCCCATCATCCCGGCACGCTGAACCTTCTCGGCATCATGCTCGCCCAGACCCACCGCAGCGCCGAGGCGGCAGAGATCCTCGGGCGCGTCGCCAGGCGCTTACCAGATGACCCCACCGCTCACATCAATTACGGCAATGTTCTGCGCGATCTCGGCAGGTCCCAGGACGCCCTCATATGCTACGAGCGGGCCATCACTCTGCGTGCCGACAGCCCCGAGGCGCATTACAACCTCGGCCTGACCCTCACCGATCTGCAGCGTTACGAAGCGGCGCTCGAGCACTACGCGCGCGCCCTCGATCTCAAGCCAGATTATATCGAGGCGTGGAACAACCGCGGCGCCGTACTGCACAGGCTCGAGCGCCACGAGCAAGCTCTCGAGTGCCTCGAGCGCGCGCTCGCGCTCGCGCCGCTGCATCCCGACGCCCTCGGCAACCGCGGTGCCGCACTTCACAAGCTTGAGCGTTACCATGAGGCTCTCGAGTGTCTCGACCGCGCACTCGCAATCCGCCCAGACCACCCCGATACTCACTTCAACCGGGGCGTCACCCTACGCAAACTTCAACGCCACCAAGAAGCCCTTAACAGCCTCGACAAGGCGATCGGATTGTCCCCCGGGCACGTCATGGCACACAGCCAACGCGGAGTCACCCTGGGGGCGCTCAGACAGTTCGACGCCGCGCTTGCCAGCCACAACCGCGCGCTCACTCTCGATTCGCAGTGCGCCGAGGCGCACTTCGATCAGGGCGCCACCCTTACCGCCATGAAGCGTCTTTGCGATGCACGAGCCTGCTTTGAGCGCGCGCTGCAGCTGGGACGGCGCGATGCGGCCACGTACCGCTATCTCGGCAGCGTGCTCCAAGAGCTCAATGAACTCCCGGCTGCGATCATGCATTATGAGAAGGCACTTAGCGTCGACCCGCGAACGCGATTTCTGTGCGGCGAATATCGTCATGCACGCATGCAACTCAACGACTGGCACGAGCTGGAATCCGACATTGATCTCATTGCCTGCGCCGTTCAGCGTGACGAAGCCACAACCGCTCCCTTTGTCCTGCTGTCGCTGCTGGACGCCCCGGCCCTGCAGCGGCGGTCCGCCGAGATCTACGTGCGCGAGCTCTCTCCGAAGGTACCGCTGGCGCCCCTGGCACCCCATCCGCGCCATGAGAAGATCCGCGTCGGG
>DAHWJK010000131.1:0-1842 GCA_027344185.1 Thiobacillus sp. | reverse complement strand
GAGCCGTTGAAGATCACGTCCTGCATGGTCTCGCCGCGCAGGTGCTTGGCCGACGATTCGCCGAGCACCCAGCGCACCGCGTCGATGACGTTCGATTTGCCGCAGCCGTTCGGCCCCACGACCCCAGTCAACTGCGCGGGGACGGGAATGACAGTGGGATCAACGAAACTCTTGAAACCGGCAAGTTTGATGTGGGTTAAACGCAAGACAGCGGACCTAAGCTTTTATAATAAGTGTCGTCTGATGAACGCGCCGCCGCTTCGTCAATACATGCAGGTGGCAAGCGGCATTTGATTTTCGCCACATTCTACACCGAGCCTCGTATGCCCTCCACGCCCGCCAAGATCCTGGAAACCTTCCCCAACCCAAAGGTTGGACGTGACTTTCACATTCACATGGAAGTGCCTGAATTCACGTGCCTTTGCCCCAAGACCGGACAGCCGGACTTCGCCACGCTGATCCTCGACTACATCCCCGACAAAAGCTGTGTCGAACTGAAGAGCCTGAAGCTCTACATGTGGAGCTTTCGCGAGGAGGGGCATTTTCACGAGGATGTCACCAACCGCATCCTCGATGATCTGGTCAAGGCGACCAAACCCCGATTTATGAGATTAACCGCCAAGTTCTATGTGCGCGGCGGCATCTTCACCAATGTCGTGGCCGAACACCACAAGAAAGGCTGGAAACCGGCGCCGCGGGTCGATCTCACCCAGTTCGAACATCAGTCGAACACACGCGGATAATCCATTGTTTTTTCTAGGTATTGACTTCGGTACCAGCGGCGCGCGCAGTTGCGTCATCGATACCGCAGGCGCAATCCTTGCCGAAGACGCGCGCGACTTCGGCACGCTGGCCGAATACGAACGCGCCAGCATCTGGCGCGAGGCGTTGTGGGATCTGGTCGCCGCGCTGCCGCCGCCGATCCGCACCCAACTCTCGGACATTGCGCTAGACGGCACCTCCGGCACCGTGCTCGCCTGCGACGAGGCACTTGCGCCGCGCCACCCGCCGCTGCTCTATAACGACGACCGCGCGGTCGAGGAGGCTGCGCTGATTGCGAAGACTGCCACCCCCGGCCACCCGGCCGCCGCCGCAAGTTCGGGCCTTGCCAAGGTGCTGTGGCTGAAAAAGCGGCTCGGCCTGACCGGCGCCCGGCTCTATCTCAACCAGGCCGACTGGTTGGCGGGACTGTTGACCGGCCGCGTCGGCATGTGCGACTACCATAACGCCCTCAAGATGGGCCTAGACCTCGATACGTTGAAATGGCCGGCCTGGGTCGACTACCTGGCCGACGTCGACTACCTGCCGGTGCCGGTCGCGCCCGGTTCGCGGCTCGCCACAGTGTCGCGTCCGCGCGCGCGCTACCTCGGGGTCAATCCCGGCTGCATGGTGCACGCCGGCACCACCGATTCGATCGCCGCCTTCCTGGCGGCCGGCGTCAGCCACAGCGGCGACGCCGTCACCTCGCTCGGCAGCACGCTCGTGCTGAAGCTGTTGTCCGACACCCGGGTGGAATCCACCGAACATGGCGTCTACAGCCACTGGTTCGGCGAGCGCTGGCTGGCCGGCGGCGCCAGCAATGCCGGGGGCGCGGTGCTGCGGCAGTTTTTCGACGACCGCCAGTTGGCTGCACTCAGCGAACAAATCGACCCCGCGGTCGCCAGCCCACTCGACTATCTGCCGCTACCCCACACCGGCGAGCGCTTCCCGGTCAACGATCCCACGCTGGCACCGCGCCTGACGCCGCGCCCGGCCGACGACGCCGAATTCCTGCATGGCCTGCTGGAAAGCCTCGCCCGCATCGAGGCGCGCGGCTATCGCCTGCTGGCCGAACTCGGCGCC
>DAHWJK010000122.1:0-2395 GCA_027344185.1 Thiobacillus sp. | reverse complement strand
CCGCGACGAGGCCGATTCGGGATGCAGGCCGCGAAGCGAGGCGCGCCGCAGTGTCGTTCACTGCAAGCGGCTTGCGACAAAGGAGTGCGCCCGAATCGACCCGTCCCTTCGGGTTGCCGCGAGAAAGCGCGTCTGCGGCGTTGCGCCGCTTGGCAAGGGAAGGGCCCTTGCCGGCGCGCCGCGCCTTGCATCCATCGCTTTCTCGCGGCAACGCGGACGCGAAATTAGTGTTAACGCGCCCTAGACAATAATTGCGTTTTTTCGGGGTGCGACCTACAAAAAAAGATCGATTCATCGGCAAAGGATTGAGGGTATGCAAAGACGCCATGACAGCATGAGCATACTGGACGTTGATCTGCGCGGCAGTCCTCAGCAGATCGATGAAATCGTCTCCGAAGCCTTGCATTCGGTGCGCAGTCTGCTCGGCATGCAGGTGGCCTTCGTGTCTGAATTTCGGGAAGGCGCCCGCATTTTTCGTCACGTGGATGCAGAGGCGGGTTTCGCGTCGATCCAGGTGGGCGCGTGGGACCCGCTGGACGAAACATACTGCCAGCGCGTCGTCGACGGTCGCTTGCCGCAGTTGATGCAGGATGCCTGCAAGGAGCCTGCGGCATTGGCACTGGCCGTGACCACCCAACTGCCGGTGGGTGCGCATCTCAGTGTGCCGATCCGATTCACGGATGGACATATCTACGGGACGTTCTGCTGCTTCAGCACGTATGCCGATACATCGCTCAACGGCCGCGACCTGGGAACCCTGCGCCTTTTCGCTGACTTTGTCGGAAAACTTCTCGAGCGCAAATCGGGCGAAGAAACAAGCGAAAAGGAAATCCAGGCCCGTTTGCGTGCCGTGCTGAACGGACAGCACTACACCCTTGTCTACCAGCCCATCATCAAGCTCGTTCCGTATGAATTGGTAGGGTATGAGGCGCTTGCGCGATTTCCTGTCGAGCCGGTCAGAACGCCGGACGCGTGGTTTTGCGAAGCGGCCGAGGTCGGACTGCAGGAGGAACTTGAGCTGGCTGTGCTCCGCAAGGCGTTGCAGGTGGTGAGGCATCTCCCGGCGAATGTCTATCTGTCGCTTAATGTGTCGCCGAACACGATCCTGAAAGGCTCGCTCGCGCGGGTCCTGGAAGGGCATCCCCTCGAGCGCCTGATGCTGGAGGTGACCGAGCATGCGTCGATCAGCGACTATGCGCTGGTGGCAACTGAACTCGCGCCGCTTCGACAACGCGGTTTGCGGTTGGCCGTCGACGACGCCGGCGCAGGGTTCGCCAGCTTCCGCCATATCCTCAAGTTGAAGCCCGACGTGATCAAACTGGATTACAGCCTGATCCACAATATCGACAGCGACCGCGACCGGCGTGCGCTGGCTGCCGCGCTCATCCGCTTTGCGGACGAGACGGGAAGCAAAGTGGTGGCCGAAGGAGTGGAAACCGAGGCCGAACTTCAGACATTGCGCGAACTGAATGTGAACAAGGTGCAGGGCTATCTGCTCGGCCACCCGGCACGGTTCGATCTGGACGTAGGTTGTCTCGACGCGGCCTGACTGGCGTGGACACCCCCAGTAACCTTCGCCCGCCCGGGAGCAGCAAAACATGAAAGCGATTCTGATGCACGCCCCGGGCGCGCCGCAGGTTCTCGGCCCGGCCGACGTGCCGACCCCGCAGATCGCCCACGACACCGACCTCCTGGTACGCCTCAAGGCGGCCGGAGTCAATCCCATCGACACCAAACTGCGCGCCCGAGGCACCTACTACCCCGAGCGCATGCCCGCGATCCTGGGCTGCGACGGCGCAGGCGTGGTCGAAGCCGCTGGGGCCGGCTCAAGCCGCTTCAAGCCGGGCGACGCCGTCTACTTCTGCAACGGCGGCATCGGCGGCCATCCTGGCAATTACGCCGAGTACGCCGTGGTGGACGCGCGCTTTGCGGCGCGCAAACCGGAAAGCCTGGACTTCAACCAGTCCGCCGCCGCGCCGCTGGTGCTCATCACCGCCTGGGAAGCCCTGTACGACCGCGCCCGCATGATCGCCGGCGAAACCGTGCTGATCCATGCCGGCGCGGGCGGCGTGGGCCACGTCGCCATTCAGCTGGCCAAGGCGGCAGGGTGCCGCGTGCTCACCACCGTCGGCTCCGCCAGCAAGGCCGCACTCGCCAGGCAACTCGGCGCCGACGAAGCCATCGCCTACCGCGAAACCGATTTCGTCCAAGCCGTGCTGGACCTGACCCGGGGCCAGGGTGCCGACATCGTGTTCGACACCGTAGGCGGCGCCACCTTCAACGACAGCTTCGCGGCCGTCCGCCCCTACGGCGATCTCGTCACCCTGCTGCAACCCGAACCGGATACCGACTGGCAGACCGCCCGCCTGCGCAACCTGCGCGTCAGCCAGGAACT